>JBEGTX010000203.1:0-10422 GCA_041179165.1 Pseudomonadota bacterium
AAGACCGCGCGGCCGCCGAGAAAGCTGCCACCGAGCTGGTCGCACGTGGCGTGCGCACCGGCCGCGTGGCCCAGCTCTCACCTGCCAGCGTCACCCACACGCTGCGGGTGGCCCAGGCCGATGTGGGGCTGCAGGGGCGACTCCTGGCACTGCAGTCGGGCGGCCTGCAGGGGCGCAGCTTCGCGCCGTGCAAGCCCTGACGCGACGCTGGCTTCTCCCATGAAAACGGGCCTCTCGCGAGGCCCGTTTTCATGGGAGGTGCGAGGGCCTGCGGCCCTCTGCACCCGGTCTTACTTCGAAATGACGCGGGCCATCTCGAGCACCTTGTTCGAGTAGCCCCATTCGTTGTCGTACCAGGACACGAGCTTCACGAAGGTGCTGTCGAGGGCGATGCCGGCTTCGGCGTCGAAGATCGAGGTGCGTGGGTCGCCGCGGAAGTCGGTCGCAACGACCTTGTCTTCGGTGTAGCCCAGCACACCCTTGAGCGCGCCTTCAGACTGCGCCTTGAACTCGGCGCAGATCTCTGCGTACGACGCGTCCTTCAGCAGCTCGACGGTCAGGTCGACCACCGACACGTCCGACGTGGGCACGCGGAACGACATGCCGGTCAGCTTCTTGTTCAGCTCAGGAATCACCACGCCCACGGCCTTGGCCGCACCCGTCGACGACGGGATGATGTTCTCGAGGATGCCGCGGCCGCCGCGCCAGTCCTTGTTCGAGGGGCCGTCCACGGTCTTTTGCGTGGCGGTGGCAGCGTGCACGGTGGTCATGAGGCCGCGCTTGATGCCCCACTTGTCGTTCAACACCTTGGCCAGCGGGGCCAGGCAGTTGGTGGTGCACGAGGCATTGGAGATGATGGCCTCGCCCTTGTACGACGCGTGGTTCACGCCGTAGACGAACATCGGGGTGTCGTCCTTCGATGGGGCCGACAGGATGACCTTCTTGGCGCCTGCAGCGATGTGCTTCTCGGCGGTGTCCTTGGTGAGGAACAGGCCGGTGGATTCCACGACGACGTCGGCACCGACTTCGTTCCACTTCAGGTTCGCTGGATCGCGCTCGGCGGTCAGGCGGATCTTCTTGCCGTTGACGACCAGCGTGTTGCCTTCAATGGCGATGTCGCCCTTGAACTGGCCGTGCACCGAGTCGTACTGCAGCATGTAGGCCAGGTAGTCGGGCTCGAGCAGGTCGTTGATGCCGACGATCTCGATGTCCTTGAAGTTCTGCACCGCTGCGCGGAACACCATGCGGCCGATGCGGCCGAATCCGTTGATGCCGATTTTGATGGTCATGTTTTTCTCCTGAAGGAAAACTGGAAGTTGAAAAGGAACTTGTCGACTCAGGCGCTGACGAGGTCAGCGCCGTCAATTCATCGGGACTTGCCCAGCACCACGCGCACCGTGTCGGCCACGTTGTCGGCGGTGAAGCCGAAGTGCTTGAAGAGCACGCCGGCCGGGGCCGACTCGCCGTAGGTGTCGATGCCGACGACGGCCGCACAGCCGTACTTCCACCAGCCATCAGTGACGCCCATTTCCACCGCCACACGCGGCAGATTGGCAGGCAGCACCTCGGCCTTGTAAGCCGCGCTCTGGCGGTCGAACACCGAGGTGCTTGGCATGCTGACCACGCGCACGGCAATGCCTTGCACGGCCAGCTGCTGCTGCGCATGCAGCGCGAGCTGCACTTCAGAGCCGGTGGCGATGATCACGGCCTGCGCCTTTTTCTTCAGGCCGACTTCGCTCGGCTCGGCCAGCACGTAGGCCCCCTTGGAGATGTTGTCCAGGCCCGACTTCGGCGCATAGGGCAGGTTCTGGCGCGACAACAGCAGCGCGCTCGGGCGGTTCTTGTTTTCGATGGCGCAGGCCCAGGCCACGACCGTCTCGGCCGTGTCGCCCGGACGCCAGACATCGAGGCCAGGGATCAGACGCAGCGAGGCTGCATGTTCGATCGACTGGTGGGTCGGGCCGTCTTCACCCAGGCCGATGGAGTCGTGGGTGAACACGTGGATCACGCGCAGCTTCATCAGCGCAGCCATGCGGATGGCGTTGCGGCTGTAGTCGCTGAAGGTGAGGAAGGTGCCACCGTAAGGGATGTAGCCGCCATGCAGCGCCACGCCGTTCATGATCGCGGCCATGCCGAACTCGCGCACGCCGTAGTTGATGTGGCGGCCGCCGTTCGAGACACCTTGCTCATCAAAGCGCAAAGCAGGCGTGCTGCTGGTGTTGGTGAGGTTGGAGCCGGTCAGGTCGGCGCTGCCGCCAAGCAGCTCGGGCAGGCCCTTGGTGAAGGACTCGAGCGCCAACTGGCTGGCCTTGCGGCTGGCCACGGTCTCGGCCTTTTCGTGCGCGGCCACGGCGGCGTCGACAGCGATCTGGGCGAACTGCTTCGGCAGCTCGTTGTCCATGCGGCGGGCAAACTCGACGGCCAGTTCAGGGTAGGCCTTGGCATACGCCTCGAAGGCATGCACCCACTCGGTCTCTTGCGCCAGGCCTTGCACGCGGGCGTCCCACTGTTCGTAGGCGGCCTCAGGAATGACAAACGGCTCGTGCGACCAGCCCAGCGCAGCGCGCGTGAGGGCGATTTCTTCGGCACCGAGTGCCTCACCGTGGGCCTTGGCCGTGCCAGCGCGGTTGGGCGAACCCTTGCCGATGGCGGTCTTGCAGCAGATGAGGGTGGGCTTGTCGGCCAGGCGGGCCTGGGCGATGGCGCGGTCGACCGCATCGACATCGTGGCCGTCGACGTCGGCAATGACGTTCCAGCCGTAGGCGGCGAAACGCTGCGGCGTGTTGTCGATGAACCAGGGGGCGACCTGGCCGTCGATGGAGATGCCGTTGTCGTCGTACAGCGCGATCAGCTTGTTGAGCTTCCAGGCGCCAGCCAGGGCCGCGGCCTCGTGGCTGATGCCTTCCATCAGGCAGCCGTCACCCAGGAACACGTAGGTGTGGTGGTTGACGATGGCGTGGCCTTCGCGGTTGAACTCCTTGGCGAGCAACTTTTCAGCCAGCGCAAAACCCACGGCGTTCGTGACGCCCTGACCCAGCGGGCCGGTGGTGGTCTCGACGCCCGGCGTGATGCCGAACTCTGGGTGGCCCGGGGTCTTGCTGTGCATCTGGCGGAAATTGCGCAGTTCGCTCATAGGCAGGTCGTAGCCGGTGAGGTGCAACAGCGCATAAATCAGCATGGAACCGTGGCCGTTGGACAACACAAAGCGGTCGCGGTCGGCCCACTGGGGGTTGGCCGGGTTGTGGCGCAGGTGGCGGCTCCAAAGGGCGACGGCGATGTCGGCCATGCCCATGGGGGCGCCGGGGTGGCCGGAATTGGCCTGTTGAACGGCGTCCATCGCCAGGGCGCGGATGGCGTTCGCCATCAAGGAGGGGTCTTGGGCGGGGGCGTTCGTGGCCATGCGGTTCCTGCGGGAGGTCGGTGGAGGGGGAAAACCCCGCATTTTACGGGCCCCGGATAATCAGGGCCATGAATGGCCTCCACCTCACTGCCGATCTTCGTGACTGCGCCACGGACTGTGCCGCTTTGAGCGACATGGCCGCGCTGCGAAAAAGCTGCCTCGATGCGGTCGCATTGAGCGGCCTCACCCCCGTCGGCGAGCTCTTCCACGCCTTCCCCACTGCCCCCGGTGCGGTCACCGCTGGTGGTGTCACGGGCGTGGTGCTGCTGGCCGAATCGCACCTCGCCGTGCACACCTGGCCCGAGCTGTCGGCGGTGACGGTCGACGTCTATGTGTGCAACTTCGGCGCCGACAATACAGCGCGGGCCCACCAGCTGATGGACAGCCTGCAGGCGGTCTTTTCACCCCGGCGCATCGAACGCCACGCACTTCCCCGAGGCAGAACCGAATGACTCCCTTGAAGGCCATGATTCTTGCGGCCGGCCGCGGCCAGCGCATGCGTCCGTTGACCGACCACACGCCCAAGCCCCTGCTGCCCGTGCACGGCCGCCCGTTGATCGAATGGCACCTCGAAGCGCTCGCTCGCGACGGCGTGCGCGAGGTGGTGATCAACACGGCATGGCTCGAAGACCAGATCCCCGCAGCACTGGGCGATGGCTCGCGCTGGGGCATGCACATCCGCTACTCGATGGAAGGCCGCGACCACGGCGATGCGTTGGAGACGGCAGGCGGCATTGCCAAGGCCCTGCCCTGGCTGGTCGACTCGCCCGCTGAGGCCTTCTGGCTCGTCTCGGGCGACATCTTCTCGCCCGGGTTCCGCTTCGATGCGGCCACGGGGCAGCGGTTTGCACAGGGCGCGCTCGACGCCCACCTGTGGCTCGTGCCCAACCCACCGTTCCATGAAAAGGGCGACTTCGGTTTGTCAGCCGAAGGCCTGGGCCTCGCCGACAGCGCCGGCCCCGACGGCCAGCGCTGGACCTACTCCAACCTCGCGCTGTGCCGCGGCACGCTGTGCGCCGATGTGCCTGTGGGCACACGCAAGGCGCTCGGCCCCATGCTGTTCGAAGGCATGCGCGCGCAGCGCATCAGTGCGGAGGTCTACACCGGGCAATGGGAGAACGTGGGCACGCCGGAGCAGTTGGCGGCGCTCAATGCGCGGCCTGAGTAGGTTTGCCGTTCAGCGCACCGGATGATCTGCCGGTGCCACGCGGGGACGCGCGCCGCGCTCAGTGCGCGTGAGGCCGCTGCCCCGCAGGGCACTGGTTGACCTCCACCAGCATGTGCACGAGTGACGCGTGCACGGCCAGGCGCTGCCGGTAGTCCGCTGCACTCAGCGGGTGATCGGCCACCACGCAGGCCACGGCAGAGAACTTCTCGCGGCCCACACGCCACAGGTGCAGGTCAGCGACCTTGGTGTCGCCATCGGACTCGAGCGTCTCGCGGATCTGGGCGGCGAGCGGGTGGTCCATCTCACGGTCCAACAGCACCGCGGCCGACTGGCGAAGCAGACCCACGGCCCACACGGCAATCACCACGGCACCGATCAGGCCCACCACGGCATCAAGCCAGGCCCACCCGAACCACAAGGCCCCTGCCAGCGCGATGATGGCGAAGACCGAGGTCAGCGCGTCGGCGAGCACGTGCACGTAGGCGGCGCGCAGATTCAGGTCCGTGCCCTGTGCGCCCGGGGTGTGGTCATGCGGCACGTGTGAGGTGTCAGCCCCCACGTCGCTGGCGCTCCTGCCCCCCGAGGGGGCGCCCACGGGTCGACCGGCAGAGCCGGATCTCGCGTGGTTGCTTGATCCATCGCCATGATCGTGCTTATGCGCATGGTCATGGTCATGGTCATGGTCATGGTCGTGGTCGTGGTCGTGGTCGTGGTCGTGGTGATCGTCATGTGCGTGGTTATGAGCGGCGGCCGGCTTGGCCGGTGCGGGCGCATGCCCATGCCCATGCCCGTGCCCGTGCCCGTGCCCGTGCCCGTGCCCGTGGTCATGCCCATGGTGCCCATGCCCTCCCTCCGCCCCGTGCAGCAGCCAGGCCGACACCAGATTCACCACCAGCCCCACCACCGCCACGATCAAGGCATCGCGTGCCGAGATGGCATGCGGGTTCCACAGGCGCGCCAGCGATTCGATGATGATGCCGAGCGCCACCAGCCCCAGCACCAGGGCGCTCGCAAACGCCCCCAGCACCTCGATCTTCCAGCTGCCCTGCGCATAGCGGCGGTCGGTCGCATGGCGGCGCGACAGCCAATACGCAAAGGCCGCTACGCCAAGCGCAATGGCGTGTGTGCCCATGTGCCACCCATCGGCCAGCAGGGCCATCGAGCCTGTCCACCAGCCCGCGAAGATTTCCACGACCATGGTCAAGATGGTCACGGCGAGCACCCAGCGCGTGCGGCTTTCACCGCGCTGGTTGCCGGTGTCGAACACGTGGTCGTGTGTCCAGGGGCTGAGATCGTGCTGATGGGAGGCCATGAAAAAGGGGCTCGGTCAAAAAGTGGGTCGACGGGGGAGCCCCCGCCCAGCGCTGCCGGTGCAACACCTCGTAAAGAATTGAGTCATCTTAGCCACACTCTGTCCCCACTGCCGCCGGCATGCCCATGACGGCAGCGCCTGCCTCTTTCCGATACCGGCGCTTCTTGGTACCGTCGCGGCGTGATGCGCTCTTTCCTTCGATCCACCGCCCTGCCGCTGCTGGCCGCGGCCCTTGCCCTCAGTGCCCATGCGGCACCGGCACAGCCGCGCCTGTCGACAGGTGGAGGCTGGTGGTGGTTGCCGTTCACGCTGGCCCTGGCGCTGGGCAGCCACCTCGTCATCGGGCGCGGGCTCAAGGCGGTCATCGCCGCCGTGCGCCCTCTGGCACAGGGCTCACCCGAGGCCGCAGGCTACGAGCGCGGCGTCTACGGCTCACCCGCCCCCATCATGCACGGCGTGGTCGGCCTGGTGGCCCTGTCAGGCGTGGTGCTGTGGCTGGCCATCGGCCTCGGGCACGGCTTGCTGGTGCTGTTGTCACTCGCCGTGTTTGCGGGTGCCTTGGCGCTCGACCTCACCCACTGGGAACGGGCCAGCGCCAACGCCGACTTCGTCTGGTTCCAGCGCGGCCTCGGCCGAAAGATCCACCAGGTCGCCATCGAAAACATCCGCAGCGTGTCGGTCACCGAGCAAACGGTGGGGGGTTTCAGCGTGCGTCACGGCCGCCACAACCGCGTGTGCCGGCTGAGCCTTCGTCTGCACGACAAGCGTGTCGTGGGCCTGCCCAAGACCGATTCCCACGGCACGCGGGGAGCCGATGCCGTCGAGACCCTGGCCAACCATGTGCGCAAACGCAAAGCCCTGCTGGCCGACCGAACCTCACCGCGCCGGCGCACGACGGCCCCCATGCCGCTGGCCGACGGAGCGCCCCTCCCTCAGCCCCCGGCCGACAAAGACATGCTGCGCGCCCTCAAACGCCTGCGCAAGGAATCCGGTTCGGCGAGCCCGCCCGCTGCCAACGGCATCGGCCCCAAGCGGCCGCCTACGCTGCTGGCCGAAGTTCCGCCCCAGCCCACCGACCGCAGGGTGCGCGCCTGAACACGCGACGCGCGGCCTGCAAGCCCCCGGTTGACCGGCATTCGGCCCCATGAACAGCGCCCTCTACCGCGACCGGCGGCAACACCTCGCCCAGCGCCTGCGTGAGGCCGGCGGCGGCCTGGCCATCGTGCCCACCGCACCCGAGCGCGCGCGCAACGGCGACAACGACCACCCCTTCCGCTACGACAGCCACTTCCATTACCTCAGCGGCTTCGATGAACCGCAGAGCTGGCTCGTGCTGCGAAGCGACGGCCACAGCATCCTGTTCTGCCGCACCCACAACGCCGAGAACGAAATCTGGGACGGCCGCCGCCTCGGCCCCGACGCCGCGCCAGAGCAGCTGGGTGTCGACGAAGCCCATCCCATCGAGCGGCTCGACGAACTCATGCCCGACCTCATCGGTCACCAGAACGCGGTGTGGACGCTCTTCGGCGGCACGGGTGCGGCCGAACAGCGCCTCAACGGCTGGCTCGCCATGGCGCGGGCCCGCTCGCGCCAAGGTGTGGAGAACGCCGTGCACCACCGCGACCTGGCACTGCTGCTCGACGAGATGCGGCTCACCAAAGACCCGCACGAGCTGGGCACCATGCGCCGCGCCGCGCGCATTTCAGCCGGCGCCCATGCGCGCGCCATGCGCTTTTGCGGCGAGCGCTTCGGTGCCGCGCCACAAGGCGGCGTGCGCGAGTACGAAATCGAAGCCGAGCTGCTGCACGAGTTCCGCCGCCATGGTGCACAAAGCCCCGCCTATCCGTCCATCGTGGCGGCCGGTGCCAACGCCTGCGTGCTGCACTACGCCGCGGGCAACACCGAACTGCGCGCAGGTGACCTGTGCCTGATCGATGCCGGCTGCGAGCTCGACGGCTACGCCAGCGACATCAGCCGCACCTTCCCTGCCAACGGCCGCTTCAGCGGCCCACAGCGCACGCTCTACGACATCGTGCTGGCCGCACAAGCTGCAGCCATCGCCGTCACGCGGCCAGGCCAGCGCCAACGCGATGCCCACCACGCCGCCGTGCGCGTGCTCACCCAGGGCATGTTCGACACCGGCCTGCTCAACGCCAACAGCCACGGCACGGTCGACGACGCCATCACCTCCACCGCCTACCGTCAGTTCTACATGCACGGCACCGGCCACTGGCTGGGACTCGACGTGCACGACGTGGGCGACTACCTGTCGGCCGACGAAGCCGCGTACGAACACCCCGACGGCCAAGGCAACCTCGTCGTGCGCAAACCCTCACGGGTGCTGCAAGCCGGCATGGTCGTGACGATCGAGCCCGGCCTTTACGTGCGCCCCGCCGAAGGCGTGCCCGAAGCCTTCTGGCACATCGGCATCCGCATCGAAGACGACGCCGTCATCACTCCCACCGGCTGCGAGCTCATCAGCCGCGATGTGCCGGTCGATCCGCTGGAGATCGAGGCGTTGATGAGGGGATAGCAAGAGCGAGTTCTATGGTTCACCACGGGACACTTCGCTTTCTTCAACGAGCGCCTCGAGTCCTGCAGCCTCGATGCGAGCGACAACCGTGTTCAAGTCTTCCCCTCGAACATGCGCTGCGACCAAGTGCGAACGCTTGCTCGCGAGAAGCCGCTTGAGCTGGACGACGGGCAACGCCGGGTCGAACAGCGGCTTCAGCGCCGCGAGGGCCGCGGCTGAAAGCTCTGCAGGAGCCTGAAGATGGACATTCTTGAAGGTGTCCCCGACCTTGAACGACCGTGTGCCGAATCCCTCGGCTGAAAAGCTGAACTCGTAGATGTAGGGCACGTAGAGAGGAAGCGCCGCGATGCCAGTGCGGGTCACCGTTCCCTTGAGAGCGATGTTTCCAACAATCGACACGGACGAGCCGGCCAAGAGGGGAATGTCCATCGTGTGAAGCACCTCGATCGCGACGGGGTTCACCAGAATTCCGAAGTGCGGCACCTGCGAACGATGTGCCGCTTCGTCTTCCACGATACAGATCGCATGGGACGAGACGATCAGAAAGCCTTCCAACGCCAGAGGCGTTCGGAGGGCATTCGAGTCGAGCTGGACTGCTTCATGAACTTTCATCTGGCATCACTGGCTGGCCAGCAGTTCACACCTGAGCTCATTCGCCCAGAAGGTGAGATCTTGATGCTGGATCAATCGACGCAAGTCGTCGTGCCAGTACTGAATGAGCTTCCCCTCGTTCTCGCCAGCTGTTTCATAGACAAGGTAGTCGCCAGAATCGTTGGTGAGAAGAGGCACCCACGACGGGTTCCAAGGCTTCAAGAAATCCTCGCTCGGGTCGGAAAAGAAGCCGATCCTTTCTGCGATTTCCTCTGCCGAGAGCAAGCGCCGATTGTTATCCGGACTCAGCGTCGAGTTCCACTCCTGCCCATCGTGCCACTGAAGCAGCAACTTCACATCCGCAGGCAGCGCAACGGGTGCGAGCAGGCGCTTCACTCGGTCGATGGCTTCAGTGGTTGCCGGAGGACGGAGCGTCTTCAGAACATCTGGCGGCAGCACCGCGTGCAGCTCTGCCAAACAGTCGGCGAACTCGCGAAGTCTCTGTGTATTCAAAGGTGTCACCATGTCAATTCAGCATTCAAAAGTCAGGCGGCCAGGCGCAGCAAACGCAGTGCAATGGTCGTCGCCTCCGAAGTGGGCTCCGACATGACACGCTTCCCGAGCGACAAGCACTTCGCCTCGTGGCTCGGCCTGTGTCCGGGCACCCAGATCACCGGCGGCAAAGTCAAAAGCGGCAAAACCAAACGGGTTGCCAACCGTGCCGCACAAGCGTTGCGCCTGGCCGCCGCTGCCCTGCGTTCGAGCAAGTCGTCTCTGGGAGCGTACTACCGGCGACTGTGCACCCGCATGGACAAAGGCAAGGCCGCCACCGCTGCGGCCCACAAGCTCTCCCCGCCATGCTGACCAAAGGAGAGGAGTACACCGATGCGGGCCAGGACTACTTCGAAGAACGATACCGGGAACGTGTGCTGCGCAACCTCGCCGACCGCGCCAAAAAACTCGGCATGCAGATCACTCCGATGGCTCAACCGGCATGAAAACATCGTTTTGGATCAACTACTTGGGTGGTGTTTCTTGAGAGGCCGTGCCAGGTTCATAGAAGGTCACTAGATTTCCGTCCGGGTCGAGGATCGCAAACTCCTGGTTTCCCCATGGGGCCGTAGCAAGCGGTGCGTTGGGATGGACGATCGCTTGAGCTACACATCGCGCGAAAAGTTCTTGAATTCCCTGCACCCCAATCCTGCACCCGGTTGCCTCCGAGATTGCCTTGTCCGCGCACGCCCAGAAATGAACGCTGACCGCGCCGTTGGACACAACTCCGTAGCTGCCCTGCTCAGCATAGACTTTCACAAAGCCCAACTTCTCGCAGAAGAAATCGACGCTCCGACCGATGTCAAGCGAGGCAAGTACGGGCGTCGCGATAACGAAGCTTACAGTCTGCTGCATGAGGAAGTTTG
>JBEGTX010000204.1:0-30014 GCA_041179165.1 Pseudomonadota bacterium
GGTGCAGCGCAAAGCCGGCCTCGGTGGTGGCCTGTCGGTCCTTGTCCTGGCCGTAGCCCGTCATGGCAATCAACCGGGCGTGGGCCAGCGAGTCGATCGCCTTGATCTGGCGCGCGACCTCCAGGCCGTCGGTGCCCGGCAGTCCGATGTCGAGCAGGACGACGTCGGGGGTGAAGCGTCGGGCGGCCGCGAGCCCATCGATGCCGTCGTAGGCCACCTGCACCTCGTGGCCTGACAAACGCAGCAGCACGGCCACGCTGTCGGCCGCGTCTCGGTTGTCGTCGACCACCAGGACCTTGCGCGCGGATGTCAGCCCGGCAGCCGTGGCCGCAGGCAAGGCTGCTGACGGGGCAGTCGACAAGGGCAAGGTCACCGTGAAGGTGGTGCCGCGTCCCAGGCCCGCACTGGCCACAGCGACCGCACCGCCGTGCCGTTCGACAATGCTCTTCACGAGCGTGAGGCCGATGCCCAGCCCACCATCGGAACGGTCGAGCGTGCGCTCGCCTTGCACGAAGGGCTCGAAGGCACGCCGGAGCAGCGCCTCGCTCATGCCGATGCCGTTGTCGGTGAGCTGCAAGGTGGCCGTCGTGCCATCGTTGGTGAGGATCAGGTGGATGTCGCCGTGCGACGGCGTGTACTTGGCCGCATTGGTGAGCAGGTTCATGACGACCTGCGTCAGGCGCGTGGCATCGCCTTGGATGGGGATGGCCCGCGGCGGCATGTCGAGCGTGAAGCGGTGCTCGTATTTCTCCATCGCCGATCGGGTGGCCTCCGAGGCCAGGTGCACCAGTGTGCCAAGTTCAAGCGGCAGCAGCTCGAGGCGGATCTTGCCACTGGTGATGCGGCTCACATCGAGCAGGTCGTCCACGAGGCGCGACATGTGTTTGACCTGGCGCCCCATGAGCTCGACGCAGCGCGCTGCATCGGGCGTTTGAGTCAGGCGTTGAAGAATGGCGACCGCGTGCTGCATGGGTGCCAGCGGGTTGCGCAGCTCGTGAGACAGCATGGCGATGAACTCGCCGATGCGCCGGCCTTCGCCTTCGAGCGTTTCCACGCGGCGGCGCTCGGTCAGGTCGTGCACGATTTGCACGAAACCGCGCACATTGCCGTGTTCATCAGGAAGCAGGGTGGTGCTGGTCTCGGCCCACACGCGTGTGCCGTCCGACCGGCAGCGCCAGCCCTCGACGTGCAAGAAGCCAGAGTGGCGCGCGGATGAGAAGTCGGCCTTCCATTGCCCGCTCAGGCGTTCGTCGGGGATGTAAAGCAGCGAGGCGTCTTGCCCGAGCACCTGGTCTTCGCGGTAGCCCAGCACCTTGTGTGCGCCCTCGTTCCAGCTCGAGATGCGGCCGGTCGCGTCGAGCAGGAACATCGCGTGGTCCCTCACCCCTTCGACCAGCAAGCGCAGGTTGTTTTCGCGGTCTTGCACGGCCTGCTCGTGCAGGCGCCGTTCGGTCAGGTCGCGCGTGACCTTGGAGAACCCGAGCAGCTCCCCGTCTGGTTCGCGGATGGCCGTGATGACCACGTTGGCCCACACGCGCGTGCCGTCCTTGCGGACGCGCCAGCCTTCGTCTTCATAGCGGCCGAGTGCGGTGGCGCGGCGCAATTCTTCTGCGGGCCATCCGCACGCCACGGCCTCTGGCTCGTAGAACACCGAGAAATGCTGGCCGATGATTTCGGCGGCCGTGTAGCCCTTGATGCGCTGCGCACCGAGGTTCCAGCTGGAGATGACGCCATTCACGTCGAGCGAGAAGATGGCGTAGTCTTGCACGCTCTCGACCAGCAGCCGCAGGTTGCGTTCGCTGTCGCTCAGCCGGTTTTCGTGTTCACGGCGTTCGGTGAGATCGCGGGTGACTTTCGAAAACCCGAGCAGCTCGCCACAGTCACTGATGAGCGGCGAGATGATGGCGTTGGCCCAGAAGTGCGTGCCGTCCTTGCGCACGCGCCAGCCTTCGTCCTCCAGGTGGCCGTGCTGCCTCGCACGACGCAACTCTTCGGCGGGCCACCCGGCGGCAAGCGCCTCTGGCGTGTAGAACATCGAGAAGTGCTTTCCGATCACTTCGTCGGCGCTGTAACCCTTGATGCGTTCCGCGCCCACGTTCCAGGAAGCGATGTAGCCCTCGGGCGACAGCATGAAGATGGCGTAGTCGCGCACGCTGTCCACCAACCGGCGGAACACCTCGTTGTCGCCCTTGGTCAGCAGCGCCCGCACGTCGTGAGCATCGCCGTCGTGGGCGGCGGGGGGCGTGTCGCGAGAGGGGGGGCTGTCGTCGGACATGGGCAGATCGGTCGTTGGCCTCAGGGGCTTTCCGTGCTGCCCGAGGTGGGGAGGAACGCAAGCCACCCGGGCATTTTCATCCGAATCGAACTTCCCGTCATGGACCGGTCATGCACGGGGCTCTCCACGCGGGGTGGCGATCAAGGCCGAGCCTGGGATCAGGGCTTGGACGCCTGGGGTGGAACCTGGTACAGCACTTCATCGTCGATCGCGTAGACCACGCACGGTTTGCCCGCTTCCCGTTGGCACAGTTGCAGCGCGCGCTCTTGTGCATCGCCGGGCAGCTCGGGGGCCAAGGAGGCGTAGCCGGTCGCCATGCCGCTGGCGCCGTTGTCGGAGATCGCGAACGCGCGCGGGTAGGCCAGCGCCAGAAACTCCTTGCGGAACCGGAATTGGTTGCCATCGCTCAGGTGAGGCACGCGGTCTTTCAGCTGCAGCGTCCACTTGGCGGGATTGGGCGGCATGGTGACGGTAGGCGCGAAGGCGATGGTGGGCGTCGGGATCTCGAGTGCCTTGGCCTTTCGATCGGGCTTGCCGTCTTTCACGGCCTTCAGCGCCGCGGCATGGCGTTCGGGCAGTTGAACCCAATAGGCTGCAGGGATGGCGAAGTTCAGGTTCTGCGCCAGTGAGTTGGCGTCGTTGGCAATCGACGTGGTGAGGCCGATGAGCCGTCCCTTGTCGTCGAACAGGCCGCCGCCGCTGGAGCCCGGAGAGATGGAGGCCGTGGTCTGCACCGAGGCCAATCGCTCTTCGTCGTCCTTGCGCAGGCTGGAGATGAGGCCGGCACTCAGGCTTTGCTCGAGCCCGAGCGGAGAGCCGACCGCATACGCGGGCTGCCCCACGGCGAGGCTCTTGGCATCGGCCAGCACGACCGAAGGCGACTTGTGGGGTGCTTGCAGCTCGCAGATGTCGCGTTCGGTGTCCCACATCTTCAGCTTGGCGTCGATCTTCGTCTTGCCTTGTGAGAGCACGATGCGCGAAGCGAAGTACAGCACATGGCAGTTGGTGACGATGGTGTTCTGGTCCACGACCACCGCGCTGCCCTGGCCCAGGCGCATGCCATCGCGGTCGTAGGTGCGCACATGCCAGACGGAGGGCGAGACCTTGGCAAACACTTCAGCCGGGGTCAGGGCCGAAGCGGGTACGGCCCAGAAGCAACCCAGAACGAGGGTGGCGCACAGGTGCCAGCGAAGTGGCGTGTGGCGGATCATCGCGCGCTCCCGACTGGTTTGCCATCGCTTGGCGCTGAGGGACTCGGGGGCGGCGTGTCCGGGGCACTGTCGGCGTTGGCCGCGGTCGAGGAGCCCAGCGGCCGGCAGAAGGCGTTGCCCGCGTTGCGCTTGCGCACGGAGGGCTCGGCAAAGGTGTTGTCCGGGTCGGTGACGTCGTACAGGTCGCTCCAGCACTTCTTGTCTTCGGAGGCCACCGTCACGGCGTAGCTTCGGCCCGTGCGAGGAACGAAGGAAAAGAGGCTGAGGCACCGCCCCTCGCTGCCCGTGATCATCGTGGAGACCGTCGTCAGGCGTTCAGCGCGAATGATCGTGGCGGTGGGCGGCGTCGTGTTGGTGCCGATGGCCAGCTTCTGGCTGTCGGAGCACTGTTGGGCGTTGCCCAGCAGAAACACGCCGAAAACATCCTTCGGCTGCAGGCCGCGCCGCACCAGCAAGCGCGCCGTGTAGGGGCCGGTCTCGGCAGTGAAGGGCCTGAGGGGCGCCTGCGGCTGGGCGCAACCCGCCAGCAGGGCCGCGATCAGGGTGATCGGCGGCAGGCGGCGAGAGAACCAGGATGCAGGCATGGCGGTGAACGGTGTCGTGACAGGCATGTGAATTACAGCATGCCGGTCAGGGGGCCGCTTGCATCAGCAGGTGTTGCGGAGTGGTCGCCTGCCAACTTGTAGACAGACACCTCGCCCATCCCCTACGTTGCCCGATCGACAGGCATAAAAAAACCCCGCCGGAGCGGGGTTGGTTCGTGCCCTGGGGCTCGATTTACTTCTTGTTTTGCTTTTCGGTCTTCTTGCCCTTGCCCTTTTCAGCGGCAGGTGCGGCTTGCACCACGGCGATTTCGGCTTCTTCAACCGGCACCGAGGTGGAAACGATCACGGGGTTCGGCTTGCCTTGGGTCACGACCTTGATGCCAGCGGCCAGTTGCAGGTCGCTCACGTGCAGGGCCACGCCCTTGGTGAGGTTGCTCAGGTCGACGGTGATGAACTCAGGCAGGGCCGAGGCCAGGCACTGAATGCGCACGTCGGTCACGACGTGGTTCACCAGGCACTTGTCGGTCTTGACGGCCGGCGAGTTTTCTTCGTTGATGAAGTGCAGCGGGACCTTCTTCGTGACCTTGGTGGTGGCATCGACACGTTGGAAGTCGATGTGCAGCACGATCTGGCGGAAAGGGTGGAGCTGGTAGTCGCGCAGCAGGACCTGTTCGGTCTTGCCAGCGAGTTCCATGTCCAGCAGGGACGAGTGGAACGCTTCCTTCTTCAACGCGTGGTACAGCGCGTTGTGATCGAGTTCGATCAGCGTGGGTTGACCGGCACCGTAGACGATGCCAGGGACCTTGTCAGCCAAGCGCAGGCGGCGGCTCGCTCCGGTCCCCTGCAGCTTGCGCTCAAATGCGACGAATTTCATGGTTTTCTCCAAACATGGGAAGACACCCGCGACCAGGTTGTCTTGAAAAGGCCAGTCTCTTTCAAGACAAGACCCGAGGGTGCGGTGGTCGGGCCGTGAGGCCTTGCACCGCGTTGCTTGCGAATCAGAAGTTGTTGTTCTGCTCCGCGAACAGGGAGGTCACCGACTCACCGTCGGAAATGCGACGGATGGTTTCGGCAAACAGGAACGCGACGGACAGCTGGCGGACCTTGCCGCACTGCTTGCCTTCTTCGCTCAGTGGAATGGTGTTGGTGATCACGACTTCGTCGAGCTGCGATCCCTTGATGCGCTCGATGGCCGGACCGGAGAACACTGCGTGTGTGCAATAGGCGTACACGCTCTTGGCGCCACGTTCCTTGAGCACTTCGGCGGCCTTCACCAGCGTGCCGGCGGTGTCGATCATGTCGTCCATGATGACGCAGTTGCGACCGTCGATGTCACCGATGACGTGCATCACTTCGGACACATTGGCCTTGGGGCGGCGCTTGTCGATGATGGCCAGGTCGCAGCCGAGCTGCTTGGCCAGCGCGCGGGCACGAACCACACCGCCGACGTCGGGCGACACGACCACCAGGTCGGAGTAGCGCTTGCTTTGAAGGTCGGACAGCAGCACGGGCGACGCATAGATGTTGTCGACCGGGATGTTGAAGAAGCCCTGGATCTGGTCGGCGTGCAGGTCCATCGTGAGCAGACGCTCGACGCCGACGGCCTCAAGCATGTTGGCCACGACCTTGGCGCTGATGGGCACGCGGGTGGAACGCGGGCGGCGGTCCTGGCGTGCATAGCCGAAGTAGGGGATCACGGCGGTGACGCGGCGGGCCGAAGCGCGCTTCAAGGCGTCGACCATGATGCACAGCTCCATCAGGTTCTCGTTCGTCGGCGCGCAGGTGGGCTGAACGATGAAGATGTCGCGTGCGCGGACGTTTTGCTGAATCTCGATGGCGACTTCGCCGTCAGAGAAGCGGCCCACGGAGGCCTTGCCCAGCTCGATGCCGAGGTGGGAAGCCATTTCCTGGGCGAGTGCCGGATTGGCATTGCCGGTGAACAGAACGGTGTTGAAAAGCACATTCCCTCCGTCGAGGCTTTTTTGGGGCGCATTCAGGGGCACAGCGCGCCCTTTCATTTCAGCTTCGGTGTGCCCTGGGAGGGCACCGGGAATCAAGGCGCGCGACCACCGATGACAGGTGCTCACGGGCACCACAGTTCAAGGCCTTGCGGACACCGTCTATCAAAGAATTTGGCAGGGGAAGAAGGATTCGAACCTTCGCATGTCGGAATCAAAATCCGATGCCTTAACCAACTTGGCGACTCCCCTACACGGGTTTGTTGCTTGCGCAACAGACCTTTAACTTGTCTTCTATTTTACCGATGGGCACCAGCCCGCCAGCGGGTGCTGCACCAGACTCTTGCACAGCCGACCCACCCAACCCACCGGAAGTTCCGGCAGTGCCAGCGTGTCGGCAGCAGATTCTGCCACCTCACCCAACCTTGCAAAGACTGCACTGCCTGAGCCTGTCATGCGGCTGTTGCCGTAACGGGCCTTCAACAGGGCAGCGGCTTGCGCCACTTCAGGACATTCAGCTTCGGCTGGGGGCTGCAACACGTTGCTGCCAAACCCATCCATCAAGCTTTTGATGCCTGCCTCTACAAGGAAGCCCTCGACTATAACAGCTTCACTATTTCGAGCCAAGAGGGGACTCGCAAATATTGCACGTGTTTCGATGGCTGATGGCGGTTTCACCACGGCCAGCCGTTGGGCAGGGAGGTGAATGGGTGTCATTTTTTCGCCGATGCCTTCAACGAAAGCGTTGTGCCCACCCAGGAAAAACGGCACGTCTGCACCCAGTGCGAGTCCGATCGGCATCAGCTTGGACAGCGGGTAGTCGAGCCCCCACAGCCGATTCAAGGCGAGCAAGGTGCTGGCCGCATCCGAGCTGCCGCCGCCCATGCCCGCGCCCCAGGGCACTTGCTTGTCGATGGAGATGTCGGCGCCGAACGAGGTGCCCGAGGCGGTTTGCAGCGCGCGCGCCGCACGCAGGCAGAGGTCATCGGCAGGCAGTGTTGCGGTGAGGTCATGGCGGGCGAGTTGCCCGTCGGTGCGGCGTTCGAAGTGCAGCGTGTCGCACCAGTCGATCAGCACGAACACCGACTGCAGCAGGTGGTAGCCATCGGGACGGCGGCCGAGCACATGCAAGAACAGGTTCAGTTTGGCGGGGGCCGCCACGTCATGCAAAGAAGTCAGGCTCATGGTTCCACGCGGGCCCGCACGGTGACCTTCGGAGCCTGGGTCCGCTCGGCCACGACCCAGCCTTCGGCGAAGCGGCTCAGATCGACGGACCAGCCGAGCTGGGCGAAGCCATTGGCGGCAGGCGGTGTGTTGATCACGCTGCTGGCCTGAGGCCATGGGCGGCCGTGCAGCCAGTCGAAGAGGGCGGCCACGGGCAGGCTTTCTCCCAGCACCTCCTGGGTGAGGGCATCGAGGTTGGGGAAGAGGGTGTCGCCTTCCGACGTGCTGAGGTGCACCTGCTGCGGCGACCAGCGTGCTTGCGCGAGCACCGTGCCGAGCGGCGACGACAGATTGAGCAGCCCGGTCTCGGGTGTGCCCTGCAGTTCGAAGCTCGCGCTCACCGAGCGCACAGGCTGCTCGCCGATGGCGTCGACCCGCACCGACATGCGCCCGGAAATGGAATCGGGCTGGCGGGTGGTGGGCTCGCCCACCGTGGCGCAACCGGTTGCGACCACGCCGATGAGTGACACCGTCAACGCGGCCGCGCAAGCGCGGAGCCTGCCCGGCAAACTGCCGAGCCCCAGGGATCGACGGCTCACAGGTCGACCTTCAAACGCAGGATCGTGGAGCGCAGCACCTCATTGGTGGCGTCACGTTTTTGCGCTTCGCGCAGCACGCGGCGCGCTTCTTCGTATTGGCCCTCGACCCACAGCACTTCGCCCAGGTGCACGCCGATCTCGACGTCGGGGCGAAGGCGATACGCCTGGTTCAGCAGCCGCAAGGCTTCGCGCCGGTTGCCCAGCCGGTATTCGACCCAGCCCAGGCTGTCGGTGATGAAGGGCTCGTTCGGGGCCAGTTCGAGCGCGGTGGCGATGAGCGCTCGCGCCTCGGGCAGTCGCAGGTTGCGCTCGGCCAGCGAGTAGCCCAGCGCGTTGTAGGCGTGGTGGTGGTCGGGGCGCAGCTCGATGACCTTGCGCAGCATGCGCTCCATGTCGTCCACGTGGTCGAGCTTTTCGGCCACCATGGCCTGCTGATACAGCAGGTCGGCATCGTTGGGGAAGCGCTGGTTGGCAACGGCCAGGACCTTCTCCGACGATGCCCACTCTTTCTGGTCTGACAGCAGCTGCGACTCCAGAACGGCTTTGGTGCGGCCCACCTCGGGCGACGTCTCGGGGGTGCGGCGCACGGTCTCCAGAGCCTTGGCGTGTTTGCCTTGGGCCGTCAGAAGTGACAAGCGGCGGGGCAGCACATCCATCGCGCGGTACGGCGAGCTCACCTTGTTCAACCAGATCTCGGCGGTGTCGAATTGGCGCAGCTGTTCGTAGGCCTTGGCGAGAAGGAAGTAGGCCTGCACGGTCGACGGGGCGAGGGTGTCCGCCTCATCGCCAGCGTTGTTGTTGTCGCCATCGCCCGTGTCGTCCGCGTCGTCCTGGCCGGTGGCGGCGGCCGCGGGGCCTGTCGGGGGATCGATCTTGCCGCTGCTCTCACGCGCCAGGTAGCGCTTCAGCGTGGTGATCGCCTGATTGGGCTGCTTGACCTCGAGCTGCACCGCGGCCAGCGTGAGCCAGGGTTGGCCCAGCTGAGGATGGTTGCGGGTGATGTACTGCAGCTGCCCTTCGGCCTCGGAGAAGCGCTGCATGGTGCCGAGCAAGCGGGCGAAGACGATGCGGATCGGCGTGCCGTCGGGCTTGGCGCGCAGGTAGCTTTCAACGATGGCCTGCGCTTCTGCGCGCACAGGCATAAGTTCGAGCGCCAGCAGCGCGGGGCTGTCGGCCGTGGGCTGCAACGCATGCGCGTGCTGGGTCAATTGAAGCGCGAGCGTCGAGTTGTTGGCCGCGAGTGCAAAGCGGCCGAGTGCCACATGGGCAGCGAGAGCCGTGCTGACGTCTGCCATCCAGGGCTTCAACACGGGCTCCAACAGGGCCGCCGTTTCGACCTTGTTCTTGTTGCGGCTGAACAATCGTGGCAGCACGGTGATGGTGCCCTCACGCTCGGCTGCCGAAGCCAGCTTGAGCATGGTGCTGGTGGCCTTGGCCGCATCGGCTGGCCGGTTGAGTTCGATCAGGATACGAACTTCGTACACGCTCGCATTGAACGACTGCGGCAAGGCGGCACGCCAGGCTTCGATCGTCTTGATGGCCGTGGCGCCGTCGCCGGCCTTCAGGGCGATCTCGGTAGCGCGGCGGTACAGGCCTTCATCGCCCGAGCGGCGGGCTGCTTCGAAAAGAAGCACATAGGCTTGGCCGGCTTGGCCGCGCTGGGATTCGAGTTCACCCAGCAGAATCAGGTTGAGCATCGGGCCGGTCAGGGCGGAGTTCTGCACCAGGGCAGGCGTCTCGGCGGGCTTGGGCTCAGGGGCCTTGTCAGTCTGTGCCTGAACCCCCTGGAGCATCAGCAGCGAGCATGCGGCCGCGACCGCCAAGCGAGAAAGGGGAAAGTGGACCGGCATGAATGCTCCTGATTCGGTGATCGATTCTACCGACCGAAGCCAAGCCCCCGCGGCCCCGCGGGCGAGGGGGCCGGGCCTGATAATCCGGCATGCCCGAGTTGCCCGAGGTCGAAGTCACCCGCCAGAGTTTTGCGCCACGCATTGCCGGCGCCCGCGTCACGAGCGTGCGGCTGGGCAAGCCCTTGCGCTGGCCGCTGGGTTGCGAGCCCGACAGCCTGCTGGCGCAGACCGTGGGCGAGGTGTCGCGCCGGGCCAAGTACCTGTGGCTGCCTCTGGCGTCAGCGGCCCAGCCGGCCGGCGGGCTGCTGCTGCACCTGGGCATGTCGGGCTCGCTGGCGTTTCGCGACACCGTGGAACTCCCGGGCAAACACGACCACTTCGACCTCGTCACCACCCAGGGCACCTTGCGCCTCACCGACCCCCGGCGTTTTGGGGCAGTGGTCTGGTCGCCGGGCCTGGCCGAGGGCTCGGCCGCCAAGCTGTTGGGCGGCCTGGGCGTGGAACCTTTCGATCCACAGTTCACCGGGCCTTACCTGCACCAGGCGTTGCAGCGGCGCCGGGTGGCCGTGAAACTCGCGCTGCTGTCGGGCGACATCGTCGTGGGTGCCGGCAACATCTACGCCTGCGAAGCCTTGTTCGCTGCGGGGATCGACCCGCGCCTGGCGAGTGACAAGCTCAGCCGGCCCCGGGCCGAGCGCTTGGCCGGGGCGGTGCGCGCCATCCTGGCGCAGGCGCTGGCCATGGGCGGCTCCACCTTGCGGGATTTCCGCGACGCCCACGGCATGGCCGGGGCGTTCCAGTCTTCGGCCCAGGTCTACGGCCGTGAGGGTTTGCCCTGTCACGCCTGCACCACGCCCATTCGACGCATCGTGCAGGGGCAGCGCTCCACATTTTTCTGCCCACGCTGCCAGCGTCGCTGAGAGAATTGGACCCCCGCAGCGGGTTTGCCGCCGGCACGATCAGTCACCGGCAGTGGGTGACCAGATGTTTCCCCCGCGTTTTCCTGAGTCGCCCTTGCGCTACCATGGCTGACGCTCATCTTTATATTGTCAGGCCGCTCCATTCCATGGCTACTTCCTTCGCAAGCAGTCTTGACGCTCTTGGCCTCTGGCGTTCCGCCCTGGGGCGGCGTCTCGACGAGTTCAGTCATTTCCTGGGCGAGCACGACCTCGCCGACCCGTCCGCCAGCGAGTCCCTTGACACCCTGCGCCGCGGCCTGGTCAACGAAAAGCTCGTGGTGGCCTTTGTCGCCGAGTTCTCGCGCGGCAAGTCCGAGCTGATCAACGCCATCTTCTTCTCCGACACCGGCCGCCGCGTGCTGCCGGCCACGCCGGGCCGCACCACCATGTGCCCGGTGGAGCTTGGCTACGACCCCGAAGAATCGCCCGCCCTGGCACTGCTGCCCATCCAGACGCGCCTCGAAGGACTGTCGCTGTCCGAGCTGCGCGGCCAGGCCCGCGCCTGGACCCACGTGCCGCTCGACATCAGCTCACCCGATCAGCTGGCCGAGTCGCTGCAAGAGGTCATGCGCACCCAGTGGGTGAGCGTCGACGACGCCCGCGCTTTGGGCTTCTGGAGCGACACCACACCCGAAGACAACCCGCCGACCGACGACAACGGCCGCGTCGAAGTGCCCGCTTGGCGGCACGCCATGATCAACTTCCCCCACCCGCTGCTCAAGCGCGGGCTGGTGGTGCTCGACACGCCAGGGCTCAACGCCATCGGCGCCGAACCAGAACTCACGCTCAGCCTGCTGCCATCGGCCCATGCCATGGTGTTCATCCTGGGCGCCGACACCGGTGTCACCAAGTCCGACATGACCATCTGGCGCGACCACCTCGGCTCGCCATCGAGCTCGAGCTTCGTCGTGCTCAACAAGATCGACGCCTTGCGCGATCCCCTGGCCACGGTCGAACAGGTCAACGAACAAATCGAACTGCAGCGCAGCAACACCGCGCGCACACTCGAAGTCGGCATCGAACGCGTGTTCCCGCTGTCGGCCCGACAGGCCCTGGCCGCCCGCATCGACGGCGAGCCCGATCAGCTCATCGAGAGCCGCCTGCCCGAGCTCGAAGCCGCGCTCAGCGCGCAGTTGCTGCCGCAGCGTCGCGACGTGCTGCAGCAGTCGGTGATCGAAGCCACCACGCGCATGGAAGCCCAGGTCGCCCGCCGGCTGGGCGACCGCCGCCGCCAACTGGCCGAGCAGCTGCTCGAGCTGCGCGGCCTGCGTGGCAAGAGCGGCGCCAAGACCCGCCTGATGATCGAGCGCGTCGACGCCGAAACAGCAGAGTTCGAGCAATGCACCTCGCGCTTGCAGGCCATGCGCATGGTGCACAGCCGCATGCTCAAGAATGCGCTGCTCGACCTCACCAGCGATCGCCTGCGCGAAGAGGTGAGCGAAATGCAGGCGGCCATGAGCGCCTCGCTGCTGAACCTCGGCGCCAAGAAGGCATTCATTGCGCTGTGCAGCCGCCTGCGCGAGCTGCTCGAAGCCACGCAAACGCGCGGCAACGAAATCCACGCCATGTTGACCGCCTCGTTCGGCAAGCTCAACGCCGAGTTCGGCTTCAGTCTGGCCGTGAGCAACATGCCCGACCTGGGCCGCTTCGTCCAGGAGCTCACGCTCATCCAGCGCAACTACGTGCAGTACCTCGGTCTCACGCAGGCGCTGCGCTTGTCGCAAGCCAAGTTCATGGAGCAGTTCCGCCGCATGCTGATGTCCAAGCTGCGCGTGGTGTTCGAGAACGCCAGTGGCGAGCTCGAGCTCTGGAACAAGATGGCGTCGTCCCAGGTCGACTCGCAGCTGCGTGAGCGCCGCCGGGGTTTCCGCCGCCGTCGCGAAGCACTCGAGCGCATTCAAACCGCCTCGGGTGAACTCGAAATGCGCCTCGGCGAACTCGAAGCCCAAGACGCCCAGCTGCAACAGCAGCAGGCGCGGCTGGCCGACATGACGACGCAGCTCAAACAGCACGCGTCGTCCGATCCGACCGAGATCGAGTTCGACACCGACCACGCCGACGAGCTGCCCATCCGCCTTGCCGCGCAAGCCTGAGCCGGCCTCCATCGGGGTGGGCGAGGGCACGGCGGGCAAGCCAGGCGCACCACGCGGCCGCAAGGCCGGTGCGGGAGTCCCAGCCCCGCAAGTGGCTTCAACGCGCGCATCCAAGGCGGTGTCTGCGTCGGCGGTGCCCGTTGATGGGTCAGGTGAGCTTTCCGCAGAGGCATTGCGGCTCTTCACCGCTCCCCTCATCGCCTGGCAGCGTGAACACGGCCGCCACACCTTGCCCTGGCAGCAGACCACCGACCCCTACCGCGTGTGGCTCTCCGAGATCATGCTGCAGCAGACGCAGGTGTCCACGGTGCTGGGCTACTACGACCGCTTCCTCACCCGCTTTCCCACTGTTGCCGACCTCGCCGCGGCTTCGCAAGACGACGTGATGGCGCTCTGGAGCGGCCTCGGCTACTACAGCCGCGCTCGCAACATGCATGCATGTGCCAAGGCGGTGGTGTCGGAGTTCGGCGGGGCCTTTCCGCGCAGCAGTGCGCTGCTGCAGACCTTGCCCGGCATCGGCCGCTCTACGGCCGCGGCCGTGGCGGCGTTCTGTTTCGGCGAGCGGGTGGCCATTCTCGATGGCAACGTGAAACGCGTGCTCACCCGCTATCTGGCGTATGAGGCTGATCTCTCCGTGGCGGCCAACGAGCGGCGCCTGTGGGACCTCGCCACCCGCATGCTGCCCGACACGGGAGGTGGTGCATCGACGGGCCTCGTTGAGTCGTACACCCAAGGGGTGATGGAGTCGTACACCCAAGGGGTGATGGACCTCGGTGCCACGGTCTGCCAAACCCGCTCACCACAGTGCCTGCTGTGCCCTGTGCAGCAGGGCTGTGAAGGCCGGCGCACAGGCAGGCCCGAGCGCTTTCCTGTCAAGACACGCAAGCTCAAGCGGAGCGCGCGCCAGAATGCGTGGCTTTGGCTGGAGTGGGGCGACAGCATGTGGCTCAGCCTGCGTCCCGACGAAGGCGTGTGGGCCGGCTTGTGGAGCCTGCCGGAATACGATTCGCCCGAGACCTTGACCGAGGCGACAACCGGCTGGCCGGGCCAGGGGCTTGCGCTGCCGAGCTTCACCCATGTACTCACTCACCTCGACTGGACGCTGTCGCCGCTGTACTGGGCGTTGCCGGAGAACACGTCGCGCAAGAGGGTGGACCGCATCACCGAGCAGCTGCCCGCAGGCG
The DNA here is from genome assembly GCA_041179165.1 of Pseudomonadota bacterium. Taxonomy (GTDB): domain Bacteria; phylum Pseudomonadota; class Gammaproteobacteria; order Burkholderiales; family Burkholderiaceae_C; genus Rhizobacter. The sequence continues at coordinate 13,839 of JBEGTX010000204.1, forward strand.
AATGGGTCAACACCACCCAAGCGCTGGAAAAAGGCCTGCCAGCGCCGTTGCGCAAGCTGCTGCTGCGCGGCCTGCCGGGCTGATGCGCCCCTCTCACGCCGAATCTCGCAACCATCTTCGCCGCGGATGCAGAACGCTCAGGACACCACGCCCTTGCTGCGCAGGAAGTCGGCCACCAGCTGCAGCCGCACCAAAGGGTCTTGCAGCTCCATCAGCTTTTGCTTGGCCGCAACAGAGATGGGCAGGATTTCGCACCAGCGGTTGGACACCCAGCCCGCGTTGTCGAAGTGAAACGGCTTGAGAAACGGCTCTGAGCCTTGCTGCTTCAGCGTGCCGATGGCATTGGCCAGGCCACGCACGGTCTCGACCAGGCCATCGGTGGGCAGCACCGTCTCATCGTCGGGCAACAGACGGACCGTGGCTTGCCACAGGCCGTCGGCATCTTGTTTGGTTTCCCGGACTTCAAAACGTTGTGCGCCGCGGCAACGCACTTGCAGGATGCCTGTCTGCGGTGCGTCGACATCGATCAGCTCGGCCATCACGCCCGTGAACTCGAACGACACCGACTCGGCACTGCGCCCGGCCTCGGCGCCCTGCCGCAAGGCCACCACGCCGAAGGGCTGCTGCTCGCGCAGGCACTGGCTCACCAGATCGAGATAGCGCGACTCGAACACCTTCAGGCTCAGCAGGCCGCCAGGAAACAGCACCGCCTGTAGCGGAAACAACGGAAGTTGGCGGGTGGAAGATCGTGCGCTCATGCGATGCGGGTCATCGTGCCATACATCCTCAGCTGAGGTGCAACCAGGGGAAACGCAAGCCCGGTGCGGCGTTCTGACCCCGTCGCGCCACGCTTCCAAACGAGTCATGCCGACGCAGGTCGGTACCCACATTCCGAACGCTTGAGCAGTGAGCGCAGCAGATTCGCTTTGCACGCAGTGGGTGCCGGCCTTCGCCGGCATGACGGCATGGTGGGGCGCACGGCCTGTGCGGCTCCGAGCGACAAAGGCGTCTCATCAACGCGTGAGGGAGAGGTCTATTCATCCTGTCCGACTGACCTTCAACATGCCCTGCGGTCTGGTCAGTGCAGGCGGACGAGGAGGACTCAGTCACGAGCATCCAGCTCACGGTGCCGGATCAGCGACACACAGCGGCTCGAGAAGCGTTTGGCCAGCGACTCGGTGAGGTACACCGAGCGATGCTGCCCGCCGGTGCAGCCGATGGCCACCGTCAGGTAGCTGCGCTGGTCGTTCTCAAACGCCGGGAGCCAGCGGGCAATGAAGGATTCGATCTGCGCCATCATCTCGGCCACTTCGGGCTGGGCCGCAAGGTAGCCGGCGACACCTTCGTCGCGCCCGGTGAGTGCACGCAGCTCGCGGATGTAATACGGGTTGGGCAGGATGCGAACGTCGAACACGAAGTCGGCATCGAGCGGCACACCGTGCTTGAACGCGAACGACTCGAACACGAGCGTGAGCCCGTGCGCACTGGCACCCACCAGGTCGCGCACCCACAGGCGCAGCTGGGCAGGGCGCAACTGGCTCGTGTCCACCACCGTCGACACCTCGCGCAGCTCCGCCAGCAGCTCGCGCTCGAGCTCGATCGCATCGTTCAACGCACGGTGGCCTTGGGCGTCGTGGTCGTCCTTGCGGCGGCCGGGCGAGAGGTCTTCGTTCTGTTTGGTGAGTGGGTGAGGGCGGCGCGACTCAGAGAAGCGGCGCACCAGGGCATCGGTGTTGGCGTCGAGAAAGATGGAGCGAATGATGACGCCTTCGCCACGCAGTTCGTCGATCAGCGGCAGCAGGTGCGGCAGCGAACCGGCGCTGCGCACGTCCACCGCAATGGCCACGCGCCGCTGCGAGCGCTCGTGCTCGAGCCGCAGGAACTCGCGCAGCAGCTCGGGCGGCAGGTTGTCCACGCAGAAGTAGCCGGCGTCTTCGAGCGCGTGCAGCGCCACGGACTTGCCCGAGCCGGAGATGCCCGTGACCAGCACGACCTCGTTGGGTGCGGCAGGCGCCGATGCCGATGCCGATGCCGATGCCGGTGCGGTAGGGTCGGTGCGGGAGTTCATGGGCGCTTCTTTGAACGAGAGGAGGGGGGTGGTGTGGCAGCCGCCGCGGCCGCATCGGCCCCGGTGGTCAGCAGCTCTTGTGCATGCGCGAGGCTCGTGCCCGACAACCGCTCGCCGCCGAGCATTCGCGCAATCTCGGCCACGCGCGCCTCACCGCCCACCGGACTGATGTCGCTGCGGGTGCGGCCTTCGTGCGCGGCCTTGGACACCACGAAGTGATGGTCGGCGCAGGCGGCCACCTGAGGCAAGTGGGTCACGGCCAGCACCTGCCGGTCGCGTCCCAGCTGTTTCATCAGCCGGCCCACGGTGTCGGCCACGGCGCCGCCCACACCTGAGTCGACTTCGTCGAAGATCAGCGTGCCAGCGGCTTCACCCGTGGGTGACAGCTGGCTGGTCGTGACGGCAATGGCCAGCGCAATGCGGGAGAGCTCACCGCCCGAGGCCACCTTGGCCATGGGCCGTGGTGTGCTGCCCGCATGGCCGGCCACCAGAAAGTCGGCCGACTCCAGGCCGAAGGACTGCGGCGTATCTTGTGCGACCAGGGCCACCTCGAACACGCTGCCCGCCATGCCCAGCTGCTGCAGGCTTTGCGTGACGGCCTGGCTCAGGCGTGGCGCGGCGGCGCGGCGCGCGGCGGACACACGCTTCGCTTCGGTCTGCAGCGCGGTCATGGCGTCGTCCACCGAACGTTGCAGTTGATCGAGGTCGGCCGCGGCATCGAGCGCGCGCAGTTCGTCTTTCCACTGCACGAGCAGCTCGGGCAACTCGGCCGGTGCGCGCCGATAGCGCTTGGCCAGTCCCATCCAGGCCGAGAGGCGGTCGTCGAGTTCCTGCAGGCGCTCGGGCTCCAGGTCGGCGTGGTGCAGGTAGCCGCTCAGCGTGTGGGCGGCATCTTGCAGCTGCGCCTGCGCGCTCTGCAGCACCTCGGCCACATCGGCCAGGCGGGTGTCGTACGAGGCCACGGCCGACAGCGCATCGGCAGCGCGTGCGGCCAAGCCGTCGGCGCTGATGTCGGCGTCACTGATGGCATCGAGCGCCGTGCGGGCCGCATCCATCAGCGACTGCGCGTTCGACAGCCGCTGGTGTTCGGCGTTCAGCTCCTGCCATTCGCCGGCTTCGGGCGCGAGCTTGTCGACCTCGCCCACCTGCCAGGCCAGGCGCTCGCGCTCGCGCTCGAGGTCGGCTTGCTGTGTGCGGGCGGTGGCGAGCTTTTCGCCTGCTGCCTTCCACTGCGACCAGAGGCGTGCCAGCAAGCTGGTGTCGAGCGAGGCGTAGGCATCAAGCAGGGCGCGCACCGAAGCACTGCGTGTGAGGCTTTGCCAGGCGTGCTGGCCGTGGATGTCGACCAGGTGGTCGGCCGCCTCGCGCAGCTGCGTGACGGTGGCCGCGCTGCCATTCACCCATGCGCGGCTCTTGCCCTGGGCATCGATGACACGGCGAAGCAGCAGTGTGTCGGACGGCTCGAAGCCGGCGGCATCAAGCCAGCCCAGCAGGCTCGGCGGGGTGTCGAACTCGGCGGTGATCTCGGCGCGGGCCGCGCCCTCACGCACCACACCGGCGTCGCCCCGGCTGCCCAGCGCCAGCTGCACGGCGTCGATGAGGATGGACTTGCCTGCGCCGGTCTCACCGGTCAGCACCGAGAAGCCGTCGGCCAGCTCGACTTCGAGCGAGGTGACGATCACGAAATCACGAAGGCTCAGTCGGCGCAGCATCAGCTCACCACTCCGGCATTCCAATGCAGCTTGCGCCGCAGGGTGGCGTAATAGCTCCAGCCGCGCGGGTGCAGAAAACGCACCTGGTGCGGCGAGCGGCGAATGGTGATGCGGTCGCCCGGGAACAGGCTGGCCATGCCCTGCATGTCGAAGTTGACGCTGCCGTCGCGCCCCGACACCACCTCGATGCTGATCTCACCCGTGTCGGGCAGCACGATGGGGCGGTTCGACAGATCGTGCGGTGCGATGGGCACCATCACCCAGGCCGCAATGCCAGGATGAAGAATAGGGCCGCCGGCCGACAGCGCGTACGCGGTGGAGCCGGTGGGCGAGGCGACGATCAGGCCGTCGGCGCGGAAGTTGCCGACGAACTCGGTGCCGATGTCGACCTTGAGTTCCACCATCCCTGAACTCGGGCTGCGGCTCACCACCACGTCGTTCACGGCAAAGCCGTCGAAGATCATGCCGCCATCGCGCCACACGCCGCCATCGAGCATGGTGCGGCGTTCTTCTTCGTAGTCGCCCGCGATCATCGGGGTGAGGGCTTCGGCATACGAGCCCATCGGGATGTCGGTGATGAAGCCCAGGCGGCCCTGGTTGATGCCGACCAGCGGCACGCCCACCATGGCCAGCTGGCGCGCGCTGCCGAGCATGGTGCCGTCACCGCCCACCACGATGGCCAGGTCGCAGTGTTCACCCATCTGTTTGTGGGTGAGGGCGTTGTAATCGGTGAGCCCGGTGTTCTGTGCAGTCTCGGCTTCGAGTGAGACCTCCAGGCCCAGTCGGCTCAGGAATTGCGCGATCTCATCCAGCAGGCCGGGGATGCCGCGGGCCTGGTATTTTCCGACGAGCGCGACATGGCGAAAGCGTGATGGCATGCGCGGAATTACACCACAGCACCGTGACAGCACACCCCCTGGAAACCGCTGGGCAACCCGCCCTCCACCTACAATCGCCCCCATGCTGGATGAGCGTGCCAAAACCCTGTTGAAAGCGCTGGTAGAGCGCTACATTGCCGACGGGCTCCCCGTCGGCTCCCGCACGCTGTCGCGCGCCTCGGGCCTGGACCTCTCGCCGGCCACCATCCGCAATGTGATGGCCGACCTCGAAGACCTGGGTCTCATCGCCAGCCCGCACACCAGCGCCGGCCGCATTCCTACCGCGCGTGGCTACCGGCTGTTCGTCGACACCATGCTCACCGCGCAGCCGCTCGACCTGAGCGGCAGCAGCGCCCCCGAGCCGCAGCTGCGCCCCGACCAGCCGCAGCGTGTCATCGCCAACGCTGCGCAGATCCTGTCCAACCTGTCGAGCTTCGTGGGCGTCATCACCGCGCCGCGCAAGGTCAGCGTGTTCCACCACATCGAGTTCCTGCGCCTGTCGGAACGGCGCATCCTCGTCATCCTGGTGGCACCGGATGGCGACGTGCAGAACCGCGTCATCTTCACCGCACAGGACTACACCCAGAGCCAACTGGTCGAGGCCAGCAACTACCTCACCGCCCAATACGCCGGCCTCACCATCGATGAAGTGCGCGAACGCCTGAAGAGTGAAGTCGACGCCTTGCGCGGCGAGATCGCGACGCTCATGCAAGCGGCAGTCGAGACCGGCACCGACGCCGAGCAGCCCGAAGAGCAGGTCGTCATCTCCGGCGAGCGCAACCTCCTCACCGTTCAAGACTTCTCCAGCGACATGGGCAGCCTGCGCAAGCTGTTCGACCTCTTCGAGCAAAAAACCCAGCTCATGCGCCTGCTCGATGTGAGCAGCCGCGCCGACGGCGTGCGCATCTACATCGGCGGCGAGAGCATGGTGGTGCCGTTCGAGGAGCTGTCGGTTGTCTCGGCCCCGTACGAAGTCAACGGCCAGATCGTCGGCACCCTGGGCGTCATCGGCCCCACCCGCATGGCCTACGACCGCATGATCCAGATCGTCGACATCACCTCGCGCCTGGTCAGCAACGCCCTGAGCAACAAGTAGGTCACTACAATCACGCCCTTCGGGCCGTTAGCTCAGTTGGTTAGAGCAGAGGACTCATAATCCTTTGGTCGTTGGTTCAAGTCCAACACGGCCTACCAATCAAATGAACAGGTTGGACTTCTTCGATCTTCCGTTGATCGATGAAACGTCCGCCCGACTTTCAACCGCCACTTTCAGTCGCCAAGGGGTTGAGTGCAAGTGTCGCTCTTGTCTATTCGGCATCACCGGCAGCTTTCGTTCGACTTTCTCGACCTGTGGCCAAACTAACGCCCGGCGGAGCAGTGTCATGGAACTCATCGACAACATCAGCCGCCTGCTGGGTGACGATCTCAAGCAGACGCTGCACCCTGGTGCGCGCCTCAAGGTGGCTGCCTCCTGCTTCTCGATGTACGCCTTTGAGGCACTCAAGGCCGAGCTTGAAAGGGTAGGTGAGCTGCAGTTCATCTTCACCTCACCCACCTTCGTGACCTCCGAGGTGACGGACAAGGTCAAAAGGGAGCGCAAGGAGTTCCATATTCCCAAGCTGGACCGCGAGCACAGCACGTATGGCTGCCTGTATGGCAGCGAGTTCGAGATCCAGCTGCGCAACAAACTCACGCAGCGCGCCATCGCCAAGGAATGTGCTGACTGGATTCGCCGCAAGGCAACCTTCAAGTCCAACCGCACTAAAGCACCGATGCAGCAGTTTGCATGCGTTGCGGGGGAACCTGGTCCAACGGCCTACATGCCCATCAACGGATTCACGGCCGTGGACCTGGGCTACCAGCCCGGCAATGCCATGTCGAACCTCGTCAACAAGACGAGCGAGCCGACCGTTGCCGCCACCTACCTCAACTTGTTTGACCAGATCTGGAACGACCAGGAAAAGCTGCAGGACGTCACCACCCAAATCTGCGATCACGTCGCGTCGGTCTATCAAGAGAACGCGCCCGAGAGCATTTACTTTTTGATGCTCTACAACATCTTCAGCGAGTTTCTGGATGACATTGATGAAGACGTGCTGCCCAACGACCGCACGGGTTACCAGGACACCCAGATCTGGAAGAAGCTCTTCAACTACCAGAAGGACGCCGCCACCGGCATCATCAACAAGCTGGAGACCTACAGCGGCTGCATTCTGGCCGACAGTGTGGGTCTGGGCAAAACCTTCACTGCGCTGGCGGTCGTCAAATACTACGAGCTGCGCAACAAGTCGGTGTTGGTGCTGTGCCCCAAAAAATTGGCCGGCAACTGGCTGACCTACAACAGCCCCCTCAAGACCAACATCCTGGCGGCTGACCGCTTCAACTACCGCGTGCTGTGCCACACCGACCTCAGCCGCACGTCGGGTGACTCCTTTGGCCTGCCACTCAACAGTGTGAACTGGGGTGGCTTCGATCTTGTGGTGATCGACGAGTCCCACAACTTCCGCAACAACGACGCCTATAAAGACAAAGAAACCCGCTACCAGAAGTTGTTGAACAAGGTCATCAAAGACGGTGTGAAGACAAAGGTGCTGATGCTGTCGGCCACCCCGGTCAACAACCGCTTCAATGACCTGCGCAACCAGCTGGCCCTGGCCTATGAGGGCAACTCAGAGAACCTGAACAAGAAGCTGCGCACCGGCAAAACGGTGGAAGAGATCTTTCGTGGCGCGCAAGCCGCCTTCAATGCGTGGTCGAAGCTGCCACCCGAAGAGCGAACAGCCCGTGCCATCTTGGACTCGCTGGACTTCGACTTTTTCGAACTGCTCGACAGTGTGACCATCGCGCGTTCGCGCAAGCACATCCAGACTTTCTACGACACGAAGGACATCGGCCCCTTCCCAGATCGGCGCAAGCCGCTGTCCTTCCATTGCCAGCTCACCGAGCGGGCAGATGTGCCGGGCTTCAACTACATCTTTGAACAACTCTCTCAGCTCAAACTGGCGGTGTATACGCCAGTCAGCTACATCCTCCCCAGCCGCCTGAGGAAGTACGAAGAGATGTACGACACCCAGGTGGCGGGCCGAGGCAAGCTCAAGCAGGCAGACCGCGAAGATGGCCTCAAGGCCTTGATGACCACCAATTTGCTCAAGCGTCTTGAAAGCTCGGTGGCATCGTTCCGCTTGACGCTGGAATCCCTGCAGCGCAACCACCTCAGCACGCTGGCCAAAATCCACACCTCTCAGCAAAGCGGTGTGGGGGTGGAGGTGGGTGACCCCACCGATGCCCTGGAAGACCTCGACGCCGAAGGCGAGGATCTGCCGCTAGGTGGTGACGACGATTTGGGTGAGATCGGTGGCAAGGTCAAGATCAGCCTCGCCGACATGGATCTGCCATCGTGGGAATATGAGCTTCAGAACGACCTGGCCATCATCGAGGCCTTGCTGGCCTCCATGCACAAGGTCACCCCAGCGGATGACGCCAAGCTTCAGCACCTCAAGGCTCACCTGCTGAACAAGATCGAGCAGCCGATCAACCCCGGCAACAAGAAGGTGCTGATCTTTACCGCCTTTGCGGATACAGCCGACTACCTCTATGCCAACCTTGCCCCGGAACTGCTGGCCAACTTCTGCATCCACAGCGCCAAGGTCACCGGCAAAGGGGCGCCCAAGTCCACGCTCAAGAAGAACTACGATTTTCAAGAACTGTTGACCCTGTTCTCGCCTCGCTCCAAGGACAAGGCCATCGTGCTGCCCAAAGAGCTGGCCGAGATCGACCTGCTGATCGGCACCGACTGCATCTCTGAAGGCCAGAACCTGCAGGACTGCGACTACGTGGTGAACTACGACATCCACTGGAACCCGGTGCGCATCATCCAGCGCTTTGGCCGGGTGGACCGCATTGGCTCGCCCAACAGCAGCATCCAGCTCGTCAACTACTGGCCTGACATTTCACTCGACGAATACATCAACCTCAAAGAGCGGGTTGAGAGCCGGATGATGATTGCCGACGTCGCCGCCACGGGCGATGACAACGTGCTGAGCGCCCAGGCCAATGACGTGTCTTACCGCAAAGAACAAATGCGCCGCCTGCAAGAAGAAGTGATCGAGCTGGAAGATCTCAAGACGGGCGTGTCCATCACAGACTTGGGCTTGAACGACTTCCGCATGGACTTGCTCAACCATGTGCAGGCCCACGGCGACCCCAAGCACATGCCCAGCGGCATGCATGCGGTGGTGCCTGCCAACGCCGCCATGGGCCTCGTGCCAGGTGTGATCTTCACGCTGCGCAACCGCAGCGCTGGCGTGAACGTCAACCTGCACAACCGCCTGCACCCGTATTACCTTGTGTACGTCGGGCGTGATGGGAACGTGATTCACGATCACACTGAAGTCAAGCGCCTGCTGGACTTGGTGCGCAGCGTCTGCAAGGGGCGTTTGGAGCCCATGCCTTTGGCTTGTCAGCTCTTCAACAAAGAAACTGCAGACGGCCGGAAGATGCAGGCCTATTCAGACCTGCTTGGCAAGGCGATCCGCTCGATGATCGACGTGAAGGAAGAAAAGGATCTGGACAGCTTGTTCAGCGGCGGCAAGACGACGGCGCTGGTCAACACGATTGCGGGCTTGGATGACTTCGAGCTCATCACCTTCCTGGTCATTCAGGAGGCTGGATGACCTTAGCGCCTGCTTGCGTGCCCTTGCTGGCCTACCCGCCGCAGGCCAGCTTTGGACGCACCCTGCCCAAAAACAAGGTCTATGAGCACAGCGGTGCCAAAGCGAGCGTGCGTGAAATGTTCGTGCGCCAGGTGGAGCAGATTGTTTGGCAATACAAGCTGGCCCCAGAGACCATCAATCTGCCCGCCAAGCCTGGCGCGCCAGAGATTCAGGTGTTTGCCATTCAGCAAAAGACACCCGAGCTGAACTTTGACGTGCTGCGTTGCCTGGATGGTGCCGTGCAGTTTCCCACCTTGTTTGAGCTGACCTTTAAAGGCCGAACCCAGATGGTGGCGGCCTACAAACGACCAAACCAGGCGGATGCAAGCCGCTGGATGCTCAGCAACTATTTCGCCTCAAGCTGGGTGCTCTGTGATGCCCAGCGCAGTCCTATGCCCTTGGCATTGGACTTGGGCGGGCTGTACGAGCAATTGCTGCAAAGCTTGCTGCCTTTGGCTGCGCGGCGCGACGAAGGCTTGCCAGAGCTGGTGTGCCGTGTGGAGCAAGCAGCATCCAAGCAGCGAGAGATTGAGAAAGTGGCTGGCAAACTGGCCAAAGAAAAGCAGTTCAATCGCAAGGTGGAGATCAACGCCGGCCTGCGTAAGTTGAATACCGAATACGAACAATTGATCAGAGAAACTTGAGGTCGCACCATGTTCTTGACTTCACGAACATGGTCGTGGCCCTTGAATGAGAGAATATATGCTCAAGCTGAAGATGCACTCCCCCGACCTGACTCAAACTCAGATTGCCAAGCTGCGTGATTTGTTTCCCGGCTGCGTGACTGAAGCGCAAGGCACGGCTGGAGAGATCAGGCTGGCCGTGGATTTTGATGCGTTGCGGCAAGAGCTTTCGGGCCAACTGGTGGAGGGGCCGCAAGAGCGATATCAGATGAGCTGGCCTGGTAAGCGCGAGGCGTTGTTGATCGCGAATTCACCGATAGCCAAGACGCTACGGCCCTGCCGTGAGGAAAGTGTGGACTTCGATGCCACGCATAACCTGTTCGTTGAGGGCGACAACCTTGATGCGTTGAAGTTGCTGCAGGAAACATACCTGGGCAAGGTAAAGATGATTTACATCGACCCACCGTACAACACGGGAGGCGATTTTATTTATAAAGATGATTTTTCCGAGAGTGCGGACGGCTTTTTAAAGAAATCTAACCAAGTGGACGAGGATGGCAATCGAATGATTGCGAATACAGAAGCCAACGGTAGGTTTCACTCTGAATGGCTTTCCATGATGTATTCTCGGGTTCGATTGGCGAGAAACCTCCTCAGGGATGATGGTGTGATATTCATATCGATTGACGATAATGAGTTTTGTAACGCCAAGAAGATTTGCGATGAGGTTTTCGGGGAAGAGAATTCGGTCGGTATGTTTAGTGTGGAAAATAACCCAAAAGGTCGAAAGAATGGGAAATTTATTTCCGTAACGAATGAATACTGTTTGATTTATTCAAAGCAGGTTGAGGCTGCTTGTTTTCGGAAAATTGTTCCGAAGCATGCCGATGATATGTCCGAAGATGAAAATGGTGATTTTGTTCGGAGAAGCGGCAAGCGCGTGCTTATGGGGGAGAATTCGCTAAATAATTCGGTGACAAATTTCAAGTCACCAAAGCATTATTCTGCGTACATAAAAGATTCAGACCTTATCCTCAAGAAGGAGAAGGGTATCCGTGAAATTGATCTGGATTTGCTCGGTAATGGCTATGTGCGATATATAACATTTAAAGGAGATATTTTTGTCGAGAATACTTATTCTGACGAAAAATTCAAGGAACTTTTCAGTGAGAAATCCTTAGATATCCGTGAAGAAAAGATATATGAAAAGCATTTCAGCGACATGATGCAAATAAAGAGCATGCTCGTCAATGATGGGTATGAGGCGATTGTGGAAAACAAGAAGGTTGCATATCAAATCGATCTGAAGTCAACGTCAGCGAAAAAACAATTGATCGATCTGATGGGGGGGGATTATTTCAGTTTTCCAAAGAACATTAGCTTTATTAAGAGCCTTTTATCTCTGACCTCTGCGCCAGATTCGAATGAGATCTTTCTAGACTTTTTTTCCGGATCCGGAACGACCGCCCATGCTGTGATGCAATTGAACTCAGAAGACGGCGGTAATAGGCGTTTCATTGTGGTGCAATTACCTGAACTTTGCGCAGAGGGCTCAGAATCGGTCAAGGCTGGGTTTAAGACTATTGCCGAGGTAAGCAAAGAGCGTATTCGCCGCGCCGGACTAAAAATCAAGCATGAAAATGCGCTATTTGGTGATAGTTTGGACATCGGCTTTCGCGTCCTTAAGATCGCCACCTCCAACATGGCCGATGTCTACTATGCCCCTGACGCCACCGACAAGGCCAACCTTGATCTGTTCGTGAATAACATCAAGACCGACCGCACGCATGAAGATTTATTGTTCCAGGTGATGCTGGACTGGGGCATCGATTTGGCCTTGCCCATTGCCAAGGAAACCATTCAAGGCAGAGAGATATTCCTGGTCGATGGCAATGTGCTGGCCGCATGCTTTGATACCAGCGGCCGAGTTGACGAGGCTTTCGTGAAAGAGCTGGCCAAGCACCAACCACTGCGCGCGGTGTTCCGCGATGCGGGCTTCAAGGACAGCGCCGTCAAGATCAACGTGGAACAAATCTTCAAGCTGCTGTCGCCTGGCACTGAAGTGAAGTGCATTTGACGGAGTTGCCAACATGCTGCCCTATGAGCCCAACGCTTTACCGCTGAACGATCTTGATTTCCGCAGGCTGCTGCCGCTGGTGGGGCAGGCCAATGCGGCGCTGGCGCGTTACGACGGCTTGCTGCAAGGCATCCCCAACCCGGCCGTGATGCTGTCACCGTTGACCACGCAAGAAGCAGTGTTGTCGTCCAAGATCGAGGGCACTCAAGCGACGGTCGATGAGGTGCTGGAGCAAGAAGCCGGGCTACTGAAAGAGGGCGAGAAGTTCCAGGACATTCAGGAGATCTCCAACTACCGGCAGGCCCTGTACGCCGCGCGCGAGTATTTGAAGGACTACCCGATCCGGCTGAGCTTTGTGCGTGAGTTGCATCGCATCCTGATGAGCAGCGTGCGCGGGCAGGACAAAACACCCGGCGCGTTCCGCCTAGACCAAAATTGGATCGGTATGCATGGCTGCACGATGGAGCAGGCCAGCTTCGTGCCGCCCAACCCGGTTCAGTTGCCTGACCACCTGGAGGCCCTCGAGCACTACCTCGACGGCGATGATGTGGACTTTCTCCTTCAAACAGCGGTCGTGCACGCCCAGTTCGAGTTGCTGCACCCGTTCAAAGATGGCAATGGCCGAATTGGTCGCATCCTGATCCCATTGTTCCTGTACCAGAAGCGGGCTTTGTCCCAGCCCATGTTCTACCTGTCTGAATACCTTGAGAACCATCGGGAAGAGTATTACCAGCGGCTCAAGGCCATATCTGCCGAGGGCGACTGGAACGGCTGGATCGCTTTTTTCTTGCAGGCCATCGTGACCCAGGCAGGGCAGAACAGCTCCCGGGTGACAGCGATTCAGGCCCTGTATGAGGAGATGAAGCTGGCCATTCAAGAGGCCACTCACTCCCAGTACACGGTGCACGTGCTGGATGCCATCTTCAGCAAGCCCATCTTCCGCTCATCTGACCTGACGGCACGGTTGTTCAAGGAGTTCGGCATCCACGAAAAGACGACGCCGGGGTTGCTGCGGCAGATGAGAGAGGCGGGCATCTTGCGAGAACTGCAGGCTGGCAGTGGCAGGCGTCCGGCCACCTTGTGCTTTCCTCGGCTGATCAACTTGGCAGAAGGCCGCGAGGTGCTCTGAGATGCTTGTGGAGTCTGCGCACGTGACAAGCCTCCTTGAGGAGTCTATTTTGCGATTTGCACTCCACAAGCGTTTTAGTGGAGTCCAGAAGCTCCGCAAAATGTAGAGAGAGATTGCAGAAGGAATGAAAGCAGTAAGCAAGCGGCTTCTTCCAATAAATCCATAAAAATCAACGGCTTACGAAACTTTGTAACGCCCCATGATGTGCCGTCAGAGAACGCTGTCGAGAACCCCATGAAGCTCAAATTCAAAACCCAGGCCTACCAAACCGCTGCTGTGCAAGCCGTGGTGGCCTGCTTCAAGGGCCAGGACCCCGCCCACGGCGGCATCCGCTATCGCCTGGACCCTGGTGCGCACCTCGCCCAACCGGCGAATCCCCAGGCTGCGCTGGCGCTCGAACCAGCCGGCGCCGCCGACAAGGAAGCCGCGTTCCGCAACGCCGACATCACCCTGTCAGAAGCGGCCTTGTTGTCCAACATCCAGCAAGTGCAGCAACAGCAGAACCTGCCCATGTCCACTGAGCTGGTCAAGACCAAGGTCAGCAAGGTGAACCTGGATGTGGAGATGGAAACCGGCACGGGCAAGACCTACTGCTACATCAAGTCCATCTTCGAGCTGAACCGGCAATACGGGTGGAGCAAGTTCGTCATCGTGGTGCCCAGCATTGCCATCCGTGAAGGGGTGGCCAAGTCATTGGAGATCACGGCCGACCACTTCCTGGATACCTACCAGAAGAAGGCGCGCTTCTTCATCTACAACTCGAAGGCTCTGCACCACCTGGAGAGCTTTTCGTCTGACGCTGGCATCAACGTGATGGTGATCAACGTGCAGGCTTTCAATGCCACCGGCAAGGATGCCCGCCGCATCTATGAAGAGCTGGATGACTTCCAGTCGCGCAAGCCCATTGACGTGCTCAGTGCCAATCGTCCCATCCTCATCCTGGATGAGCCGCAGAAGATGGGCGCAGGAAAAACGCTGGATTCATTGGTGAACTTCAAGCCTTTGATGGTGTTGCGCTATTCGGCCACGCACAAGGTCACGCACAACAAGGTCCACCGGCTGGATGCGCTGGACGCCTACAACCAGAAGCTGGTCAAGAAGATCGCCGTGCGCGGCATCGCCGTGAAGGGCCTTGCTGGCACCAATGCATACCTGTATCTGCAGAGCATCGAAATTTCGAAGAAGGCCCCAGAGGCTCGCGTGGAGTTCGAGGAGAAGCGGGCCAATGGTGAGATCAAACGCGTCACGCGCAAGATCGGCAAGGGTGTAAACCTGTTCGGCCTTTCCAACGAGCTGGATCAGTACCGCAACTATGTGGTCTCAGACATCAATGCCAACACTGACACGTTGACCTTCACCAACGGCGTCACTCTACAGGCGGGCGATGCCGAAGGCGACATCAACGAAGCCGCTCTGCGCCGCATTCAGATCCGCGAGGCCATCAAGGCCCATTTCGACAAAGAGCAAGCGCTTTTCCAACAAGGCATCAAGGTGCTGTCGCTGTTCTTCATCGACGAGGTGGCCAAGTACCGCGATTACGCGGCTGCAGATGAGAAGGGCGAGTATGCGCACGTTTTCGAGGAGGAATACACCAGCTACCTCAACGAGGTGCTGGAGCTGGACGAGACACCTTACATCCAGTACCTCAAAGCAATCACGGCTGAAAATACCCACAGCGGCTACTTCTCGATCGACAAGAAGACCAAGCGCTTGGCGGACCCCGACATTGAAAAGCGAGGGGAGAACGCAGGCCTGTCAAACGATGTGGATGCCTACGACCTGATCTTGAAGGACAAGGAGACACTGCTGTCCTTGCCCAAGCCCAACGATGATGAGCTGACGCGGAGCAAGAAGAAAGTCCGGTTCATCTTTTCGCACTCCGCCTTGCGCGAGGGCTGGGACAACCCGAACGTGTTCGTGATCTGCTTTCTCAAACACCCGAACTACAGCAATGAGGTCACCCGTCGCCAAGAGGTTGGTCGGGGTTTGCGGCTATCTGTGAACCAGCAGGGTGACCGCATGGATCACCCATCGACAGTGCACGAGGTCAACGTGCTCACCGTGGTGGCCAGCGAGAGCTACAAAGACTTTGTCACGGCGCTACAGAAAGATATCAGCGACTCCTTGTCGGCACGTCCCAAGGTGGCCGATAAGGCGTACTTCGTCGGCAAGGTGTTGAACACGCCGGACGGCAAGGTCACGGTGTCAGATGACCAGGCCACAGACATCGAGTTCTACCTGATCCAGAACGGCTACGTCGACAAGAAGCGCAACATCACGCCCAAGTACCACCAAGCCAAGAAGGACGGTGCGCTGGAGGCTTTGCCGGATGAACTCAAGCCCATGGCTGAGCAGGTGTTCCAGCTGATCGACAGCGTGTTGAGCGACGGGCAGATGTTTGGCATTGAAGACGATCGCCGCCCCAAGAAAAATCCAATCAACAGCAACTTCGACAAGCAGGAGTTCAAGGCGCTTTGGAACCGCATCAACCGAAAGGCCGCTTACAGCGTGTCCTTTGACTCGGCTGAACTGGTTGGCAAGGCCGTCACGGCGATGGACGTTGAGTTGCGAGTGACGCCGCTTCAATACACGATTCAGCGCGGCGAACAAACTGCGCAAGTCACGTTTGACGGCATCAAAGCCGCCGATGCATTCGTTTTGAAAGCAACCGAGACAGAAGCAAACACGCACTCTGTCCATTCGGCGGTCAAGTACGACCTGATTGGCAAGTTGGCGGAGGGCACGCAGTTGACCCGCCGCACCGTGGCCGACATCCTGAGCGGCATCAACGTGGCCGTTTTCTCTCAGTTCAAGACCAACCCGGAGAACTTCATCGCCGAAGCCATCCGATTGATCAATGAGCAGAAGGCCACCGTCATCATCGAGCACCTGGCCTATGACCCCGTTGAAGACAAGTTCGACCTGGACATCTTCACGGCTGGGCAAACCAAGCAGGACTTCAGTAAAGCCGGTGACA
>JBEGTX010000205.1:0-14479 GCA_041179165.1 Pseudomonadota bacterium
GCGACGGCCCGGTTTGTAGAATCGATTATCCACGAGGGCCCGCAGCCAGCGCCGCACAAGGGCTCCCCCCGATTCGCGCCCGGCCCCTTGCAGGCCACCAACTGTTCTCCCGGGCTGCAGCTCGGGGCTCTCTTTCATCCGATCACCTTCACGCTCCTGCCGCCCATGTCGTCCTCCACTTCCCCTGCTGCTGCGCCCGCCGCGGCCCCCATCGCCTGGCCTGATCCGGTGCGCCAACAGGCTTTCGGGCAGTGGCTGGCCGGCCTGTCGGCCCATGGCATCGATGCCGCCAGCCTGCGCTCGGCCAGTGCCGACGCGAGCTTTCGCCGCTACTTCCGCGTCGATTCGCCCGCCGGCCCACGCATCATCATGGACGCCCCACCCGCCCAGGAAGACTGCCGCCCCTTCGTCTCCATGGCCGGCCTGCTGCGCCAAGGCGGCCTCAATGCGCCCGAGGTGATCGAGTGGGACGAGGCCCAGGGCTTCATGCTGCTGTCTGACCTGGGTGAGCACACCTACCTGTCGCAACTCAGCGACGACAACGCCAAGGGCCTGTACACCGACGCACTCGACGCGCTGGTGCGCCTGCAAGGCATCGAAGCCGCCGACAAGCTGCCCGCGTACGACCGCGCGCTGCTGATGCGCGAGCTGCAGCTTTTTCCCGACTGGTACGTGAAGCAGCACGTGGGCACCGAGCTCACGGCCGAAGAGAGCGAGCAGCTCGCCACCGTGTTCGAGCTCATCATCGCCAACAACCTGGCCCAGCCCACGGCCCTCGTGCACCGCGATTTCCATTCACGCAACCTGATGGTCAGCGGGCCCGTGGGCAGCCGCGAGAACCCGGGCGTACTCGACTTCCAGGACGCCGTCTGGGGACCCATCACGTATGACCTCGCCAGCCTGCTGCGCGATGCCTACGTCGATCTGGAGGAGCACATGCAGATCGACTTCGCCGTGCGCTACTGGGAAAAGGCCCGCAAGGCCGGCCTGCCGGTGGACAGCGACTTCGGGATCTTCTGGCGCGACTTCGAATGGATGGGACTGCAGCGCCACCTGAAGGTGCTCGGCATCTTCGCGCGGCTGTCCAAGCGCGACGGCAAGGACGGCTACCTCAAGGACCTGCCGCTCGTCTGGCGCTACGCGCACAGCGTGGCGATCCGCTACAACGGCTTGGGGCCATTGGCGCATCTGCTGGAGCGCCTGGCGGGTGCGCAGCGTGTTGAAGGGTTCTATTGACGACACGCGCCGCCTTGGTCGACCGCGTATGGTTCAACCTTTGATGAGCGAGCGCATGTGAACCCGTCTTTCATTCAATGCAACATCGCCGTGGCGCAAGCCGCGCTCTCTTGCTGCATTCCTGGGGGCTCGCTGCTGCCTGATCGAATATTCGAGATCGCAAAAGAATTAGATCCCCACCTGCATTTCCAAAGAATTCCGGACAGCGAAAACTTGTCGAAGCTGCAGTTGTTCGATCTGATTTTTCTTGACCGAACAATCTCACCATCCCGAGTCTTCGTGATAGCAGACGGGCTCCTTCCGGGTTCCGCGTACACATTGGAAGGCTGGAAGCTGCGGGAAGCCGTGTTGACGGATGAGTTGTTTCTCTTCGACGGAGATGTCTTGTTCATCTGGCCCGAGGTGGCCATGATGACGGTCTACCATCATGAAGGTGGGTATTTTCATGTGGCTCCTCCGCATGGCGCGTCACTCCGCTCAACCCCCGGTTGAGCACTTCATGCCGTGGAATCCAAGTCGCCGCCTTCACTGACGAACGGCTGCTACGCACACACCATCTGACTTGACGAACGTGCGTCAGCGCTTCACCGCGTCTCGCAGCCTGCCGCAGCCAGCCACGGATCCTTCGCCTCGCCACCGAACGTCGCCACCAGAAAATCGATGAACGCCCGCGTGCGCGCCGGCACGAACTTGCGTGTCGGCATAGCCGCGTAGATGGTGCTGGTGAGCACCTGCCATTCGGGCAGCACCCGCTCGAGTGCGTTCTCGAGCAACGCGTCTTCGGCCACGTACGAGGGCAGCGGCGCGAGCCCCATGCCGGCCAGGGCGGTGGCGTACATCGTGTCGATGTGGACGGTGCTGAGTGACGGCCGCGGTGTGGACAGCGTGACGGTCTCGGCCGGCAAACCGCCCACACCGGCTGCGCGGCGCAGCGTGACCTCGCGTGCATACGAGGGCAGCATGGCGTCGTGCATCAGCAGGTCGTCAGGGTGCTGCGGGCGGCCGCGCTGGTCGAGGTAGGCGGGCGACGCGCACAGCACCACCTCGGACAAGGCGAGCCGGCGGGCGATGAAGTCGCCGTCGAGCGCCTGGCGCGTGGAGGTGATGATGGTGACGTCGAAGTTCTCGTCGATGGTCTCGACCACACCCGGCACCGAAAACTCCAGCGTGACCAGCGGGAACTGCGCGCGAAACCGCGGCAGGTGCTTGGCGAGCTGGTGCACGGCAAAGGCCGGTGGTGTGAGCACCCGCAGGTGGCCGCGTGGCTCCGACATGGCGGCGCTCGCCTGAGCCTCGGCTTCCTCCACCTCGGTGAGGATGAGCCGCACGCGCTCCAGGTACAGCTCGCCAGTGTCGGTCAGCGCCAGGCGGCGCGTGGTGCGGTTGATGAGCCGGGCGCCGAGGTGCTCTTCGAGGTCGGCCACCAGGCGGGTCACCACCGCGGCCGACAGGTTCATCTCGCGCGCGGCCTTGGCGAAGCTGCCTTCGTCGACCACACGCGCAAACACCCGCATCGAATGCAGACGGTCCATGGAATCCCTATTGTTTCCCAATCGGCAACGGCCGATCGGTTTCATGGGGATTTTATTGATTCATCAGCAATGGGTAAAGGGGTTTCGGCGCGGTGCCGCGCCCTGGGTCAACCCAGTTTGAGGATGCCGATCAGGCCGATGGCGATCAGGTAGATGGCCACGATGAAGTTCAGGAGCTTGGGCATCACGAGGATGAGGATGCCGGCGAGGAGGGAGATGATGGGGGTGAGGGAGACGTTGATGTTCATGGGGGTCCTGTGTTTCCAGCGGTTGGGTCGGACTGTAGCTTGGACTCGCTTCGGTTGCTTTCCGTCAGGCACCGCCGCCTGTCTCCTGCCAAGACAGGCATTCAACGCGCAGGTAGAGTGGCCACCACGCTGACGATGCGGCCCCACTGTCCTCACACCACCCATGCTCTTCTCCTTCTTCGAATCCCGAGTGAAACCCACGGGCGTGCCGCCTGGGCCGCCACCGGCCGGTCTGCTGGCCTTCTACTGGCACTTCATCCGCCAGACCAAGGGGCTCTATGTCGCGATGTTCGTGACCGGCATGGTCGTGGCGATGGTCGACACGCTCATTCCCGTGTTCATCGGGCGGCTGGTCACGCTGATGGCAGCCACCGACCGCGCGGGCGCGTTCCGCGCAGCCCTGCCCGCTCTGCTGGCCATGGGGGCACTGGTGCTCATCGGGCGGCCGCTCGCCCTCATCCTCGACAGCATGGTGCGCAACAACGCGGTGGTGCCGGGTGTGACCAACCTCGTGCGATGGCAGAGCCACTGGCATGTGGTGCGCCAGAGCTGGCCGTTTTTCCAGAACGACTTTGCGGGGCGCATCGCCAACCGCGTGATGCAGACCGCGACCGCCGTGCGCGAGAGCGTGGTCTCGAGCGTGCGCGCCATTTGGTACATCTTCGTCTTCGGCATCAGCTCGCTCGTGCTGATGGCTTTGGCCGACTGGAGGCTGGCCATCCCCACGGTGGTCTGGTTCGTGGGCTACCTGGCCTTCCTGTGGTACTTCGTGCCGCGCATGCGCGACCGCTCGCGCATCAGCTCGGAGCTGCGCTCGACCGTGATGGGGCGGGTGGTCGACAGCTACACCAACATCCTCACCGTGAAGCTCTTCGCGCGCACGAAGGATGAAGACAACTACGTGCGCGAAGCCATCGACGACCAGACGGCGGCCATCGCCAGCCACATGCGCTTGACCACCGGCTTCATGGTCACCCTGTCCACGCTGAACGCCTTGCTGCTGGTCAGCACCGCGGCCATCGGCATCACGCTGTGGAGCCGCGGTCTGGTGAGTGCCGGGGTGGTGGCCACGACCTTGCCGCTGGCCTGGCAGATCGCCAACGTGGCCGGCTGGGTGAGCTGGGAAGTCAGCGGGATCTTCGAGAACGTGGGTGTGGTTCAAGAAGGCATGGAGACCATCGCCGTGCCGCACTCGCTGGTCGATGCCCCCTCGGCCCCGGCCCTGAAAGTCGCCCAGGGCGAGATCGCCTTCAAACACCTGAGCTTCACCTACGGGCGCACTGACGGCCACAAGGTGCTCGACGACTTCAACCTCACGGTGCGGCCGGGCGAACGCATCGGCCTGATCGGGCGCTCCGGCGCGGGCAAGTCGACGCTCGTCAACCTGCTGCTGCGCTTTCACGACATGGAGCGGGGCGGCATCTTCATCGACGGCCAGGACATCGCCCAGGTCACACAGGAAAGCCTGCGGGCATCCATCGGCGTGGTCACGCAAGACACCTCGCTGCTGCACCGTTCGATCGCCGGCAACATCGGCTACGGCCGGCCAGGCGCCACGCAGGCCGACATCGAGGCGGCTGCCCGGAAAGCGCAGGCCCACGATTTCATCACCGACCTGCAAGACTGGAAGGGCCGCACCGGCTACGACGCGCAGGTGGGCGAGCGCGGCGTGAAGCTCAGCGGCGGGCAGCGCCAACGGGTGGCCATCGCGCGCGTGGTACTGAAAGACGCGCCGATTCTCGTGCTCGATGAAGCCACCTCGGCGCTCGACAGCGAGGTGGAGGTCGCCATCCAGAACCAGCTGCTGGGGTTGATGGAGGGCAAGACGGTGATCGCCATCGCCCACCGGCTCTCGACCATCGCGCGGCTCGACCGGCTCATCGTGCTCGACCGCGGCCGCATCGTCGAGCAAGGCACGCATGCCGAACTGTTGGCGCGGCAGGGCCACTACGCGCGCCTTTGGACGCACCAGTCCGGCGGCTTCTTGCCTCAAGAGATCGACGAAGGCACCGATGTCCACGCAGCTTTCGAAGAGGCGCCTGCCGATTGGCTGCCCACCGAACCCATGGCGTTGGACGACCCGCATGCCGAAGAACAACCCGCGCCGAGCACCCGAATCGACCCCGCACGTCCGAATGCCTGAAAATCGGCACCATGCTGCGAATCACTGAACTGCGCCTCCCGCTCGACCACGCCGAAGACGCCCTGCGCCCGGCCGTCCTCCAACGCCTGAAAATCGCCTCGGCCGAGCTGGTCGATTTCACCGTCTTCAAGCGCAGCTACGACGCGCGCAAGAAGTCGGCCATCGTGCTGATCTACACGGTGGATTGCGCACTGAGCGACGAGGCCGCCGTGTTCGCCCGGCACGAGGGCGACCCCCACATCCGCCCCACCCCCGACACGAACTACCGCTTTGTCGGCCATGCGCCCACCGGGTTCTTCGACGGCAGCGCACGCCGCCCCCTGGTGGTGGGCTTCGGGCCCTGCGGCATGTTTGCTGCGCTGGTGCTGGCGCAGATGGGCCTGCGCCCGATCGTGCTCGAACGCGGGCGCGCCGTGCGCGAACGCACCAAGGACACTTGGGGCCTGTGGCGCCAGGGCGTGCTCGACCCCGAGTCGAACGTGCAGTTCGGCGAAGGCGGTGCCGGCACCTTCTCCGACGGCAAACTGTGGAGCCAGATCAGCGACCCGCGCCACCTGACCCGCAAGGTGCTGACCGAGTTCGTGAAGGCCGGTGCGCCCGATGAAATTCTGTATGTCAGCAAGCCGCACATCGGCACCTTCCGGCTCGTGAGCATGGTCGAGAAGATGCGCGCCGACATCGAGGCGCTGGGCGGCGAGATCCGTTTCGAGCAGCGGGTGACCGACGTGCTCATCGAGAACCAGCACATCCGCGGCGTCACGCTCGCCTCCGGCGAACAGATCGCCTCCGACCACGTGGTCCTCGCCCTCGGCCACAGCGCGCGCGACACCTTCACCATGCTGCACGGCCGCGGGGTCTATATGGAGGCCAAGCCGTTTTCCATCGGCTTTCGCATCGAGCACCCGCAGGGCCTGATCGACCGCGCACGCTTCGGCACCAGCGCGGGCCACCCCATCCTGGGCGCGGCCGACTACAAGCTCGTTCACCACGCGCGCAATGGTCGCTCGGTTTACAGCTTCTGCATGTGCCCGGGCGGCACGGTGGTGGCCGCCACGTCCGAAGAAGGCCGCGTCGTCACCAACGGCATGAGCCAGTACTCGCGCAACGAGCGCAACGCCAACGCCGGCATCGTGGTCGGCGTCAGTCCCGACGACTACCGGCAAGACGTGGGCTGCAGCGGGCCGGTGAATCCACTCGACGGCATGGCCTTCCAGCGCATCTGGGAGTCGCGCGCGTTCGAGCTCGGCGGCGGCGGCTACCAGGCCCCCGGCCAGTTGGTGGGCGACTTCGTGGCCGGCCGCGCGTCCACCGCACTCGGCAGCGTGATGCCGTCGTACAAGCCCGGCGTGCTGATGACAGCACTCGGCCAGCCCGGCCGCAGCAGCCTGCCCGACTACGCCATCGAGGCCCTGCGCGAAGCCCTGCCCGCGTTCGAACGCCAGATCAAGGGTTTCTCGATGCCGGACGCCGTGCTCACGGGCGTGGAGACACGCACCTCCTCACCCCTGCGCATCACCCGCGGGCGCGACTTCCAAAGCCTCAACACACAGGGGCTCTACCCCGCTGGCGAAGGCGCTGGCTATGCCGGCGGCATCATGTCGGCCGGGGTCGATGGCATCGAGGTGGCCGAGGCGCTGGGGGCGAGCCTGCTCGGGGTGGAAAGGGCGCAAGCCGCCACCGCGCGAGCCTGATCGTCAGCCTTTCAACCGCATCGCAAAGAACGCCAGGATCTCATCACGAGCCGCCAGCGTGGGCTGGCCGGCCTCATCGATCAGGTGGGCCGTGACCACGCTGTGCGGGCTGGCCACCACCTTGTCGAAGAAGGGTGGCGTGTCGGGGTTGGCCGCGCTGTCGGGCAGCACCCTCGCGATGAAGCGTTCACCGAGGGCTTGCTGGTAGGCGGCAAAGCGCTCGGCCTTGCAGTGGCGGTCGCCTTCGAATCGATAGGCCAGCACGGTGAGGTCTTCGTGCTCCAGTCGCCGCCGCACGGCGCTCAGATCAGCGGCCGGGATGTTGAGGCCGTCGGGCTTGTCTATCGGCAGCGAGGGCTGGCAGACGACCGGGGCCAGAACCGCGGATTCCAACATCATCGACAACGCGAAGTTGCCGGTGAAACACATGCCGATGGCGCCCACGCCGGGGCCGCCACATTCTGCATGCGCCAAGCGGGCGAGTGAGCGCAACCACTGCGTGACCGGGCTCGCCTCGTTGGACGCAAAGGCGCGGAACTCCGCACTCACACAGGCCCTTCGGAACACCGCCACACCCTCCTCCGCCCCAGGCACCGCACCATCGCGACCGAAGAGCGATGGCATGTAGACGGTGAAGCCGGCATCGCGCACCCAGCGGCTGACGCGCGCCACGTGCGGGCTGATGCCGGGCATCTCGGTCATCACGATGACCGCAGGACCTTGGCCGGCCACATGAACACGCTTGGTCACGCCATCGAGCGTGATCTCCCGGGGCGTGAAGTCGTCGAGCGTATCGTCTTCGGTGAGGGGGTGGTTCGGCACGTCAGACTCCGGCAGCATGGGAGTCTGCAGTAGAGCGCGCATGCCCAAGACACACCAGTGTCTGAATCGACGTCTTCAGTGCCGAATCAGACAGGGATGAGATTAGGGCCAATCACATGCTGGACAGCACCTGGGCGGCCAAGCCTGCACGCCGGTAGCGGTGCAGGCGGTCCAGCAGGTCCTGAAAACCCATGCCGCGGATGCCCGACATGGTCACCACCAGATGCCGCTTGCGCTTCTTGTAAGTCATGCGCCACAGGTCGCTGTGAAGAAGCCGCGGGGTCGGGCCCTGCGGGTAGAGGATGAACTCGATCCGGCAGTTGACGTCGTTCGCCACGGCCATGCGGATGTCATCGATGGCGGTCCAGGGCAGCAGCTCAGCGAGCGCACCACCCGACAGGCCCTCCGGGGCCAGGTGCATCACCGCACGCCCGCGCCGTTTGACACACCACCACACCACCAGCCAGATCAACACACTGCCGGCCACCATGCCCAGGCCCACCCAGCGCAACAGCTGCTTCTGGCCCGCGAGTGCCGCCCAGGCGCCGAAGAACGTGAGCGACGCAGCGATGAGCCCGAACAACACGATGCGCAGCATCTGCCCCTCCATCACGTCCATGGGCGGCTCGGCATGGGCTTGTGCGGCCACGCTTTGCAGCTCGGCGCGCGCGGCCTGCTTGTCTTTGAGCCACTCGCTGGCCAGGTCGGCCGACAACGCATGCTGCACCGCCAAGCGGTCGGTGAAAAAGCTCCGCAGAAGTTCAAGCCCGCGGTCATCCACGGTCTCGGCCGCCTCGGCGAGCAGGCTCGCGTCCAGAACCTCACCCAGCGCCTTGATGCGCTGCACCGTGGGCGGGTGTGTGTCGGTGGGGTGGAAGGTGGCGCTCTCGGCCTGCAGCTCAGGGTCGGCAAGGCCACCGGTGCGGGCCTTGTCGACCAGCGCTTGCAGCAAGTCGGCCGGCGCGCGCTCGGGGTGCAGGAACACGTCGTCGAGAAAGTCTTGAATGACGGGGTGCACGGCCGAATAGCGCACCAGCGCACGGGCGCTCGCACGGCTGCCCGCAATGTGCTTGCCCGAGCCATCAGCCGCAAACTCGCGCTCGCGGCTCCAGTAGCTCACCGCGTGCTGCACCTGCTCCATCAGGAACTCGCCCAACAGGCGTGCGGGGGCCACCATCCATCCGCCCTCCCACGTCAAGGCGAGGCTGCGCTGCATGCCGCTGTGCATGGGCAAGAAGCGCTGCGAGTACACGGTGTCGTCACCCGAGAAGTGGCCCAGCTCGTGACCGACGATGGCGTTGAATTCTTCCGGGCGCATGAGCGCCGTGTAGCTCAAGGACAGGTACAGCGTCTCGCCTGTCACCACCTGCTGCTGTGGCAGCAGGCAGATGGGGTGGGCGGTCACGTAGTAGCCGTTGGTGAGGCCCACCACGATGTTGTCGGGCACCGGCGCATTGAGTTTGCCCGCCAGGTGACGCACCTGACGCCACAGGCCTGGCGCCTCGGCGGCGGTTACCAGGCGGCCGAATTGTTCCAAGGGCTCGCTCTCGAAGGCTGCGAAGGACTTGCGCAGGTTGAAGATGCTGGCCAGGCCCGCAAAGATGAACAGGCCGGCCAGCACCAGGCCCCCCACCGCCAGCTTCATGACACCGCGGCTGTGCTCGGCTGAAGAGGCGAACAGGCGAACGGCCTCGGCCCCGGTGAGTCCGATCACGGCCAGCACGGTCAGCAACATCACCCCGGCCAGCAAGAACGGGAGCACGTGGCGGGCGAGCGAGAACACTTTCAGCAGCTGCTCACGCGATCGGCGGGCCATGCGCCCAGCGACCACCGCCAGCACCAATCCGCCGCCGCCCATCAGCATGCCGACAAAGCCGCTGGCCACCATGAGTGCAGAGAAGCCGGCCACGACTTTCGGCGCGGTGGCGTTGCTACCCCAACGCATGCCGCCTGACCCATTGAGCTCGCGGATGCGCGTTTCCAGCACCGAGTACGCCGCACCCGACACATAGGACTTGCCACTCACCGTCACACGGATCGAGGGGTCGTTCAGCACGCGGCTTTGCGCGGCACGCAGCTCGGCAATCTCCGTCTGCGCGGCGGCGTCGTCATGGCCCACCGTTTCCATGCGCACGCGGTGCAGCTCCCACAGGCCGGCCGCACCAAGGGCGAGGGGCAACAGGATCAGCAAGGCCACGAGCTTCAGGTGGCGCAACAGGTCTTCAGACATGGGGGGAGGCATTTCGGCAATCAGAACAAAGGGGCCAGGCCGGTCAGGGTGGCCTGCCCGGCCGCACGCATCAGCGACGGACGTTCAGGCGCGCTGCGCGACGATGACCCGCATTTCGCCGCGGGCATCGTTGACCGCGCGCTGCGCCGCAAAACCGCCACTCGCGATGAGCCGCTTGAGCACGGCCGGGCCTTGGCCCAGGCCCACCTCGAAAGCCAACCACGCACCAGGCCGCAGGTAGAGCGGGGCTTCGCGGATGAGGCGCTGCAGGATGCGCACACCCAAAGGGCCGCCGTCGAACGCGAGACGCGGCTCGAACGCGCCGATCTCCTCAGGCAGCGTGTCGACCTTGCCTGACGAAATGTAGGGTGGGTTGCACAGCATCACGTCGACCGACGCGTGGAAACCCGCCTCATTGAACGGCTCAAGCAGGTCGCCGGCACGGAACTGCACGCGGTCGTTCAAACCCAGGTGCACCGCATTGCGGCCGGCCAATGCCACGGCCTCTTCAGACAGGTCCGATGCGAACACACGCGCGGTCGGCACGTGATGCGCCAGCGCCAGCGCGAGGTTGCCCGAGCCGGTGCAGATGTCCATCACGCGGGGCGCGGCCACGCCGGCCGCGATCACCTCGCGCAGCAGGCCGATGCCGGTCTCGCCCAGCAGCTCGGTCTCATGGCGTGGAATGAGCGCCTCTTTGCCGGCCAGCATGTCGAGCCCCATGAAGCGCTGGCGGCCGCTGAGGTGGGCCAAGGGCACGCCCGAGGCGCGCTGCTCGATGAGGGCATCGAGCCGGTCAGCGCTGGCGGTATCGAGTTCGGCCAAGGGCACCGCCTCGGCCGCCTCGACCGACAAGGCCTGCCCTGCGGCCAGATGCCAGAGCACACGCAAGGTGGCAGCGGGCGTCTCCTGCGGCTTGTCAGGCAGGATCTGCAGGCGACGCGACAGCAGGTCGAGTTGACGGTCGAACGCGGCAGACAAGGAAGGAGGGGTCATGGCAGATCGCAGCAAGGCCGGTTGAAAGGCCGCTCAGGCCGAGACTTCTGTCACCGGCTCGACCAGCTCAGGCCGGGCGTGCAGGTAATGGGTGGCGCGGCGCTTGGCCTCGATGTCGGTGTAGATGAACTGCGCGTGGGCCGCATCGATCTCAAGCACGGCGGCCAGCTCGGCCGCCGGCACGCGGTGGTTGTGCGCCCACAGGGCCACGTCCATCTGGTGGTAAGGCAGCGCGAAATAGAACTCGTCCTGACCTTGGGCGAGGCTGTAGGTGTCGGTGGTCGGCGTGGCCGTGCACACGGCGTCGGGCAGGCCGAGGTAACGCGCGAGCGCATAGACCTGCGTCTTATAGAGGTGGGCGATGGGCTTGATGTCGGCCGCACCGTCGCCGTTCTTGACGAAGAACCCCTGGTCGTATTCGAGCCGGTTGGGTGTGCCGATGACCGCGTAGTTGAGCCGGTCGGCGTGGAAGTACTCGACCGTCTTGCGGATGCGCTGCTTGAAGTTCGTGGCCGAGACGATCTGCAGGTACTCGCGGATCGGCAGGCGCTTTTCGAACTGCTCCCCCGAGGGAGACTGCACGACGAGCTTGAAGAAGTTCATGCCGCCCTGTGCGCCACCGCTGATGGCGATCTTGGATTTCCACTCGGCGGTGTAAGCCGGGAACACCGCGCGGATGGCCTCATCGCGCCAGCGGTAGCAGCCGATGGCTTCGAGCGTGGGACCGATGTGTTCGAGCTCGTGGCGAATGCCGAGTTGGCGCGCCACTTCGCCACCGAGTTCGGCGCTGCTGGACGACGAATCGTGTTCCGGCAGCAACAGACCGAACACCTTGGACGGCCCGAAGGCGCGCACGGCCAAGGCGCCGCAGACGGAGCTGTCGACCCCGCCCGACAGCGCGATGATCACGCCGCGGCGGTGCAGGCGCTGGGCCACGGCCTCGACCATCCAGCGGCTGATGCGTTCGACCTCGCGCTCGCAGTCGATGTCGAGCACGGCGCGGCTCAAGGTGGGCGCCGACATGTCAGCCCGCGACCTTGCGTTGGACATAGGCACCGATGTTGTCGAGGCTGTCCAGGTTGTCCGGGAGCATTTCTTCGTCTTCGACCGCGAAACCGTAGGTTTCTTCGAGGTAGGTCACGAGCTCGAGAAAACCGGTGGAGTCGATGATGTGCTTTTGCATGAAGGAGTCGCTGTCCTTGAACTGCGCGCCGTCACCGCCCATGATGAAGTTCTCGACGATGTAGTTGCGTACCGTCGTTTTGATCTGACTGCTGTCCATGGGCGTGTTCTCGTTTCGGATTTCAAATTGCGGGGTAGAAGTGGCCGCCCTCAAGCGAGGCCGGTCTTCTTGATCTTGCCGGTGTCTGTCTTGGGCAGGGCCTCGACAAACGCCACGTGTTTGGGCGCCATGAAACTCTCCAGACGGGCGAGGCAGTACTTGATGACCTCGCGTTCCGTGAGTGTGACGCCTTCTTTCAAGGTCACGAAGGCCTTGACGGCTTCGCCGAGCACCGGGTCGGGCACACCGACCACGGCGGCTTCGAGCACCCCCGGCATGCCGTAGAGCACATTCTCGACCTCGCGGGGGCTGACCTTTTCGCCGCGGCTCTTGATGATGTCGTCCTTGCGCGCAACGAAGTACAAATATCCTTCAGCATCGGTGCGGAAGATATCCCCGGAATGGAGGAGCATCTCGCCCGCAATGGGGCCTGGCTTCAGGCGCTCGGCGGTCTGCGCCGGTTTGTCCCAGTAGCCGCGCATCACATTGCTGCCGCGGATGACAAGCTCACCGGTGCTGCCGTTGGGCAGGCGCTGCCCGGCCTCGTCGACCAGCCAGACTTCTTCGTTGGGCATGCCGCGGCCCACGCTGGTGGGGCGGATGTCGAGCTGGTCGGGCGGCAGGTAGGTCACGCGCTTGCACTCGGTGAGGCCGTACATCGAGTACAGCAGCGCCTGGGGAAACAGCTCGCGCAATTGGCGGATGTGTTCTTCGGACAGCGCAGCCGCGGTGTTGGTGATCTTGCGCAGCGAAGGCAGCGGGTGGTCGCGCAGCGTCTTCATGTTCATCAGCAGCGAGAACACGGTGGGCACGCCGGGAAAGATGGTGACCTGCTCGCGCTCCATGGTGGCGAGCACCTGCACGGGGAACGAGAACGAGCGCTCGAGCACGAGCGTCGCCCCCACCAGAAAGCTCATCAACACCTGGTACAGGCCGTAGTCGAACGCGATGGGCAGCACACACAGCACCACGTCGTCGGCCTGCATCTCGAGGTAGCCGCTCACCGAGCGCGCGGCCGACACCATGTTGAGGTGGGTCAGCATGACGCCCTTGGCGTCGCCGGTGGAGCCCGAGGTGTAGATGATGCCTGCAAGGTCCTGGTCGATCAACGGCGGCGCCGTGAGTGCGCCCACCTCACTGCTGGCCGTGGGGTACGGCAGGCAGCGTGCATCCTGAACGGCGGCCTCGCTGTCGTCATCGCCCACCACGAAGCAGGTGTGCACGGTCTGGTTGGCCGCCAGCCCCGCCGCCCACTCGGCACGCAGCGGTGCATGGGCCACCAGCGCGCTGGCCCGCGAATCGTTCAGCAGGTAGGCCAGCTTGTCGCGCTTGGTCAGCGGGTTGATGGGCATGAACACGGCACCGCACTTGAGCGCCGCGAGGATGGCCACCACGGCCTCCACGCCGTTGTCGAGGAAGGTTGCCACCCGGTCGCCACGTTGCACGCCGCGCTGCTGCAGCGCAGCGGCCAGGCGCGCGGCCTTGCGGTCGAGGTGGGCGTAGGTGGTGCGTTGGCCTTCGAAGACGATCGCGTCTTTCTCGGGCGACTGGCGGGCGGTGGCTTCAAACAGTTGGTGCAACAGCATGGCGCGATGTCCTGGGCGGGCGGGGGCGTAAAGAGTCAGGGGCGTGCCGACACGGCACCGCCGCGCACGAACATCTCGTCGATCCACATGGTCGACAAAATGCCCACGAAGGCCATGTTGTCGCCGAAGCCGATGGCGCGGCCCGCACGGCACTTCTCGAGCAGCTTGCCCACGGCGCGTGCATCGAAGTAGCCGGCCTGCGTGATGCGCTCGGGGCTCAGCAGCTCGGCCACGTAGTCGACAGGCTTGCCGTCGTTGAAGAAACTCTGGTTGTCGGGCGCGCGGTAGGGCTGCTTGGTGCGCGAGCGCACCGATTCCGGCAGCAGGCCCTTCATGCTGCGCTTGAGCAGGTACTTCTCGGTCAGGCCCATCAGCTTGTAGCGGGGCGGCAGCTGGTTGGCGAACTCGATGACGCGGTGGTCCAGAAAGGGGAATCGCCCCTCGATCGAGTTGGCCATGGCCATGCGGTCGCCCTGCGAGTTGAGCAGGTAGCCCGACATGAGTGTGTGGGCCTCGACGTACTGGTCGCGCGCAAGCGGCGACCACTGGCGGATGTCGGCTGGCAAGGTGGCCTCGATGGCGGCAAAGCGGTCGAAGCCCGCCACCGACTCGCGCATCTGCGGCGAGAAGAACTGGCTGATGCGGCCGGTGGTGTTCCAGCGCGGGATGTGCGCGAAGTACGGCTCGTTCAGGTGCTCGATGCCTTCGCTGAA
>JBEGTX010000206.1:0-17384 GCA_041179165.1 Pseudomonadota bacterium
ACTCCCCTTGCAATTCGATCGGCTGGAAACGGGTGTGCATCTCTTGCAGCGTCTGGCGCGGGTCGAGGTCAGCGAACAAGGTGGGGTGCAGCCACTTGGCCATGGCCTGCACGGCCACCACATTGAAGGGCGAGTTGTAGAAGTGGTGCCAGATCGCATAGGCGCGTCCCTGCTGCACGGCCCGCAGGGCACGAATCTGTGGGCGTTGCAGACTGCGTTGCAGCGACTGCCGCGCCATCTCAGGGCTTACGCCCGCACCCGCGGCAACGCGGCCGGGCGTCTGCTGCTGGGACTGCGCCGAACCGATCGCGGTCCCGATGTAGACCGAAGGCTGGCGTGCCATCAGCAGCTCGGGATTCAGCGTGCCGTGCTCGGCAGGCAAGAGGCCGCGTGCGATGTTTCGGCCACCGGCTGCGTCGAGCAGCACCCCCATCATCCCCACCATGGTGTCGCAGCAGCCCTCCGACAGCCCCACGCGGCTCTCCAGAAACACCGTCGGCAGCTCGGGCTTGCGCTCGGCAAGGCGCTGCTGCACACGCTGCAGCTGCTGCTGCCAGTAGGCGTTGAACGCCGCAGCACGCTGGGGTTGGCCCAGGACTTCGCCCAGCAGCTTGATGCTGCGCGGCGTGTTGGTCAGTGGGTCATGGCGGAAGTCCACGAACACGATGGCGATGCCGGCGGCTTCGAGTCGGGCCAGGGTTTCGCGGTCGCGTTCGCTGGGGGCGTGGCCACTCCCCATGCCCAGGATGGCGACCTGCGGCCTGAGTGCCAATGCGCGCTCGTCATTGAAGCTGCCCGACTGCGACCGGCCGACGCGCGCCACGGCATCCAGCTTGGGAAAGCGTGCGCGCCAGGGCGCGTAGCCCGCCGGGTCGAGCTGTTCGAAGTCGCCCATCATGCCGACCAACCGTCTGCTGGGGTCCCCTGCTTCGAGCACAGCGAACGCAGGCAGCAGGCGACCTTCACCCAGCAGGATGCGCTCCACCCCCGCCGGTATGCGCACGTTGCGCCCGGCCAGATCGGTGACGGTCACCTGCGCCCGCGCGCCCAGGTGCAGCAGCGCAAGGCCTGCGAACAGCATGGTGAAAGCGAAACGAAGAAGCGGAGATACCCGCGCGGGGCTAGGGGTTGGCATGTTGGGCAGTCGCACTAAGATGAGAATAATTGTCATTCAAAAACAACCGTTCAGCCGGCGACGCAGCGGTTTTCTGTTTGCGCAAGCCTCTCCCATGTTTGCAAAAACACATCCAGCGCCCCTTGCGGAAAGACACGCCCGTGCCCAGCCACACCACTCACCTTCCCACCACCGCCCTTCCCGTTCACCCGGGACTGATGGCCCACGCCGCCCGTGTGCGCGATGTGCAGCCGGGCTTGCGGGTGCATGCCGACGATGCGGCGGACCTGGTCGATGCCACCGCCCACGGCCAATGTGCGCCGGGGCTGCACCTGGTCTTCTTGCTCGAAGGGGGAGTAGATGTCTCCTACGGCCAGTGCCGTGTGCGGCTCACCACCTCGGCCAGCCACGAGCACGGCACGCGGTTGCAGCGCCATGCTCAGGCACGCTGCGTGATGGTCAACGTGACCGAGCCCGAGTCATTCACCCGGCGCACTCGCCAAGGCGGTTATGCGCGGCGGCTGAGCCTGTGCATCTCGCACGATTGGCTGCGCGAGTTGCAAGCGGCCAGTGGCAGCGACATGCCAGCATCGCTCGAGACCTTGCTCACCGGCCACCTGACACTGCGGGCATGGCAGCCTTCAGCACGGGCGATTGCCCTGGCCGAACAGGTGCTGCGTCCACCCGCGTGCACGCCCATGCTGCAGATGCTCTACCAGAACGGCCGCCTGTTGGACCTGCTGGCCGAGGCCCTCGCCCCCCTGCAGGCTGATGAACCTGCGCCCATGCCCGCGGCAGCGCTCAACGCGGTGGTTGCGCGCCGGCTGCGTGACCTGCGCGAGTTCCTCGGCAGCGAGGCGGCCGATGAGTTGTCCCTCGACGACATCGCCCGCCACGCCGGCATGACCATCAACGCGCTGCAGAGCCACTTTCGGCGCGCCTACGGCACCACCGTGATCGGCTTCGTGCGCGAGAGCCGCCTGCAGCGTGCCCGCGCCGCACTCGAACGCGACGGCATCAGCATCAAGCGCGCTGCGTCCCTCGCGGGCTATGGCAGCGCGGCCAACTTCGCCACGGCCTTCGGCCGGCACTTCGGCATCACCCCCAAAGAGGCCCGCAGCGCCGCACAGCGCTGAGAGGGCTACAAAAAGTTTTTCCGCAAACGCCTTTTCGAGTGGCGCAAACACGCCGGGCAGTCGGGACAGCCAGAATGGTTAATAAGAATCATTCCCATGTACAGACACCCCATGCCCACCGCGCCCATCCGATCATTTGTCCCTGCCCTCCCTCTGTCGTTGACGGCCTCGGCAGTCTGCTGGCTGTGCGCCGGCTCGGCCCTCGCACAGACGACACCGCCTCCCAACATGCTGGCGCCGGTGGTCGTCACCGCCAACCAGCGAGAGCAGGCGGTGCGCATCGCACCGGCCAGCATCACCGTCATCACCCGCAGCGAGATCGAAGCCCGTCCTGAGGCGACGGTGAGCGAGTTGCTGCGCTCGATAGAGGGCGTCAGCATCGTCGGCGCCAACCCGAACGACCGCGACATCGCCCTGCGCGGCATGCCTGGCGACTACACGCTGCTGCTCGTCGACGGCCAGCGCCAGAACACCCGCGAAACCATGAACCGTGGCTCGGGCGGGGTGCAAGCGAACCTGCTGCCGCCGCTGGCGGCCATCGAGCGCATCGAGGTCGTGCGCGGTCCCATGTCGGCCCTGTACGGTGCCGACGCGATGGGCGGCGTGGTCAACATCATCACGCGCAAGCTGCCGGCGCGTTGGGTCGGCGCACTCACTGCACGCGGGGTGTACCAGCAACACCGCGAGCTCGGCGACTCGTTCGGCACCGAGTTCTGGGTCGGCGGCCCGGTGCTCGAAGACGCCCTGGGCCTGCAGGTCTCGGGCGGCACCAACCGCCGCAGTGAAGACGATATCTACTATCCGCTCAATGCCACCAGCGGTGCAAACGGCCAGCGCAATGAGCGCCTGGACATCAAGCTCAGCGCGCGTCTGGACGCCCAACAGCAACTGAGCCTCAACCTCGGCAAGCAGAGCTTCCGCTACCTCACCACGCCGGGCCTGAGCCTGGCCGACGCCGCGACAGCCACCACGGTGCTGAAGACCCGTCACGACCGCGAGCACTGGGGCCTGAGTCATGATGGCAAGTGGGACTGGGGCCGCAGCACGATCGCGCTGTATGGCGAAAGCGGCACGCAGACGCAATGGGTCGCGGCCGGCCCGTCCACCGTCGAGCCCGAAACCCGCAACACCACGCTGGATGGACGTGTCGTGCTGCCCTGGGCCCAGCGAACCAACACCCTCACCCTGGGTGCGCAGGTGCGACAACAGCGCCTCGACGGCGTGGCGGTGCAAGACGCCGTGCCCGCCGGGCTGCTCGCCAATCCCGACAGCATTTCGCGCGACGCTTGGGCGGTGTTCGGTGAAAACGATTTCGACATCGGCAACGACTTCATCTTGACGACCGGCGCGCGGCTCGACCACGATGAGCGCTACGGAAATCACGTGAGCCCGCGCGTGTACGGTGTCTACACGATCGATGACGCCTGGACGCTGCGTGGCGGCATTGCCACGGGCTTCAAGGCCCCGACGCTGCGCCAGAGCACGGGCAGCTATTGCATGACCACCGGTGGCGCGGCTGGTGCCACGCCCGGCACTCTGTGCGGCAATGAAAGCCTCAAGCCCGAAACCAGCGTCACCGCCGAAGTCGGCGTGCGCTGGGACACGAAAGAGAGCAACGTCGGCGTGACCGTCTTCGACAACCGCTTCAAGAACCGCGTCGCCAGCTACGACACCGGTGTGTCCGATCCTCGCGTCGCGGGCCGCAACGTCTACGTCTACGAAAACATCGCCAAGGTCGACATCACCGGCGTCGAGCTGTCGGCAGGCCACACGCTCACAACCAGTGTGCGGCTTTCGGGCAACTACACGCTGACCGATTCGCGGCGCCGGGGCGGCGGCGAGAACGCCTTCAACGGCAGCTCGCTCGACGGCCAACCGCTCGACAAGACGCCCAAGCACCAGGCTCATCTGCGTCTGGACTGGCAAGCATTGAACGACCTCGACGTCTATGCCGCCACCGACTACACCGGCAGACAGCAATGGGCAGCCTTCCGCAACGGCGCGCTCGGCGTGCGCGAGCGCGAAGCCAGCATCACGCTCGACCTCGGCGGCCGCTACGCGCTGGCACGCGGCATCAACCTGAAGTTCGCCTTGCTCAACGTCACCGATGAGTGGGTGGCTGTCGATACCCGCTCGCGCACCGGTGGACTGAACGGCAACTGGATGGTCGACGACGGCCGCCGCCTCTCGCTCGCACTGGCCGCGGAGTTCTGACGGTCGAGCCTCGGTTACCCCCGCCCACTTCTTGGAGAAGCCATCTTGTTCGACACCCCTGATCGTGTTTCGCCCCGCCGCGACCCTGCGCCCGAGGCCTTGTTGCAACAGGTGCAGGCGACCACGCCGTTGTTCTTCGCCAGCCCGCAGCACACCCTGCTGGCCGACGAGCTCTTCAGCCATGTGGCGCACGGCGCGGCACCCTTGGCCCAGCGTGTGCGCGAGGCCTTGGCGCGGGCGGCGGCTGAAGGCATTTCGAACCCCACCGTGGTGGGTGCGCTGCCGTTCAACCCGACGGAGGCGGCCGTGCTTGGCGTCGCGAAGGGGCTGAAACGTGCAAGCGCCCTGCCCGCCACGGCCCACACGGCGCGGGGACACCTGCATGGCAGCGTGCGCGAGGTGCCCTCGGGGGAGCGCTACGCCGCGGCCGTGGCCGAAGCCGTGCGGCGCATTCGCCGCGGCGAGGTCGACAAGGTGGTGCTGGCGCGCACGCTGGAGCTGCAATGCGAGCACCCCGTTGCGCTGCAAGGCCTGGTGGCGGCACTGGCGGCACGCAACCCGCGGGGCTACAACTTCGCCGTGGCGCTGGGCGGTGGCCGCACGCTGTTCGGGTCCAGCCCCGAGCTGCTGGTCAGCCGCAGCGGCGGGGTGCTGCGCGCCAACCCGCTGGCGGGCTCGGTGCCCCGTTCACCCGACCCGGTCGAAGACCAGCGACGGGCTCAAGCGCTGTTGGTGTCACCCAAGGATCTGAACGAACACCGCCTCGTCGTCGATGCCGTGGCGCAGGCCTTGCGTCCCCTGTGCCCGCAACTGAAGGTGCCGCCCCGGCCTTCGCTGGTGCACACGCCCACCATGTGGCACCTGTCGACCGACATCAGTGGCCGCACCGAGGCCGACGCGCTGACGCTCGCCTTGGCGCTGCACCCCACACCCGCGGTGTGCGGCCAACCCCGCAGCCGTGCGCACGAGTTGATCCAGCAACTCGAGCCTTTCGAACGCGACTTCTACGCGGGCGCTTTCGGTTGGACCGACGCGAACGGCGATGGCGAATGGGTCGTCGCCATCCGTTGCGCCGAGTTGCACGCACAGCGGCTGCGCCTGTACGCCGGGGCCGGCATCGTGGCCGAGTCGGAACCTGAAGCCGAGCTGGCCGAGACAGGGGCCAAGTTCCGCACGATGCTCGATGCCTTGGGACTGCAACATGGCGTGACCCAGCGCCAACCCGCCGAGGTGCAGCCGTGAAGCACGCGCACTCCATCGCGTGGCCAGAGGCCGATGCAGCGCGCTACCGCGCTGCAGGCCATTGGGCCGGGCAGTCGTTCGCCGGCTTCCTGGCGGAGATCGCTCAACGCCATGGCGAGAACACCGCTGTGGTGGCAGGCGGCGCGCGCTGGTCCTACCGCCAGCTCGAAGCCGAGGCCTTGGCGCTGGCCCGGCGCTTTGCTGCACTCGGCATCGTGGGTGGCGACCGGGTGGTGGTTCAGCTTCCCAACCGGGCTGAGTTCTTCGCCGTCGTCTTCGGCCTGTGGCGCATCGGAGCGCTGCCGGTGTTCGCACTGCCCGCCCATCGCAAGCTGGAGATCGGCTACTTCTGCCGACATGCCG
Organism: Pseudomonadota bacterium; assembly: GCA_041179165.1. Taxonomy (GTDB): domain Bacteria; phylum Pseudomonadota; class Gammaproteobacteria; order Burkholderiales; family Burkholderiaceae_C; genus Rhizobacter. Next base: position 6,070 of record JBEGTX010000206.1, read on the forward strand.
AGGCGGTGGCCTACATCACGGTCGACCAGCACGCCGGCTTCGATCACCGTGAGCTCGCACGTGAGGTGATGGCCGAGGTGCCGACGCTGACTCATGTGTTGATTGCGGGCGAGGCCGGGTCCTTCCGGTCGCTCGACCTTCTGCCCGACCCGGAGGTCGTCCTTCCGTCACCACCTGCTGCCAGCGAGGTCGCCCTCCTCCAACTGTCAGGTGGCAGCACCGGCACGCCGAAGCTGATCCCGCGCACGGCCGACGATTACCTCTACAGCGTGCGTGAAAGCGCGCACATCTGCGGACTCACACCGCACACCGTCTACCTCTGCGTGCTGCCCGTGGCGCACAACTTCGCCCTCAGTTCGCCGGGCACGCTGGGCGTGCTGTACGCCGGCGGCACGGTGGTGCTGGGCGGGAGCGCTGCACCCGAGATCGCCTTCCCGCTGATCGCCCGCGAACGCGTGACGATGACGGCGCTGGTGCCGCCGCTGGTGCCGGTGTGGCTGGCGGCAGCCGCCACGCGGCGCGGCGAGCTGGCGACGCTGCAGCACTTGCAGGTGGGTGGCGCGCGCTTCGACAGCGCGCTGGCCCAACGTGTCGAGCCCGAACTCGGCGCACGCCTGCAACAGGTGTTCGGCATGGCCGAGGGGCTCGTCAACTACACCCGGCACGACGACCCTCTCACGCTGGTCACACAGACACAGGGCCGGCCGATCTCGCCCGACGACGAGGTGCGCGTGCTCGACGACGACGACCAGCCGGTGCCGCCCGGCGAAGTGGGGCACCTGCTCACACGCGGCCCGTACACCATCCGCGGCTACTACCGGGCCGATGGGCACAACGCACGCGCCTTCACGGCCGACGGCTTCTACCGCACCGGCGACCTCGTGCGCCAGCTGCCCAGTGGACACCTCGTCGTCGAAGGCCGCGCCAAGGATCAGATCAACCGCGGTGGCGAGAAGGTGCCGGCCGAAGAGATCGAACACCTGCTGATGGCGCATCCCAGTGTGGTCGACGTCGCGCTGGTCGCGATGCCCGATGCGCAGCTCGGCGAGCGCAGCTGCGCCTTCGTGATTTCTCGCCATGCGGGCTTGCGCGCGTCGGCGCTGATGCAGTTCGTTCGGGCGCAAGGTGTGGCCGCCTTCAAGGTACCCGACCGCGTCGAGTTCGTCGACGAGTTGCCCAAGACAGCCGTGGGCAAATTCGACAAGAAGCTGCTGCGCCAGCGCATCGCCGAGAAGTTGGCGGCGCGGGCGCGTCCCACCCCCCTTGAAGTGCAGACCCACCCATGACCATCCCCCGCGTTGCCTCCTACCCCATGCCACAACAAGTCCCGCCAGGCCGGGTCGATTGGGACTTCGAGCCCAGCCACGCCGCCCTGTTGGTCCACGACATGCAGGATTACTTTCTCGACTTCTACGACCGTGGCGCCGCGCCCATCCCCGAGCTGCTGGCCAACACACGCCGCCTGATCGACGCCGCGCGTGCCTCCGGCATGCCGGTGTTCTACACCGCCCAGCCGCCCGAACAAAGCGCGAGCGACCGCGGCCTGCTGACCGCGATGTGGGGCCCCGGCCTCACCGCACAGCCTGCCGCCGCACCCATCTGCGCCGACATCGCACCCGCCGCTGGCGACGTGGTGCTCACCAAATGGCGGTACAGCGCCTTTCAACGCAGCGACCTCGAAGCCCGTCTGCGCGCGCACGGCCGCGACCAGCTCGTGGTGTGCGGGGTCTACGCCCACATCGGGTGCCTCATGAGCGCCTGCGAGGCTTTCATGAAAGACATCCAGCCGTTCGTCGTGGCCGATGCACTCGCCGACTTCTCGGCCGACGAGCACCGCTTGGCCTTGCAGTACGTGGCCCAGCGCTGTGGACGGGCCGTGTTCACCGAGGAGCTGCTGGAAGCGTTTCCGCCAGCCACTTCCCCAGCCCCGACATCCAACCCGCTGCCCACCTCGCTCGATGAACTCGTCGCGCAGATCGCCGACAGCCTGCAACTCGCGCCCGACGAACTGCGTGCCGCCGACACGCTGATGGATTGGGGCCTCGACTCCATCCGCGTGATGGGGTTCGTCGAGACCTGGCGCGCCGCCGGCCGCGACGTGAACTTCGTGCAGCTGGCCGAAGCCCCCAGCCCCGCGGCCTGGTGGGCCGTGCTGCAAGCAGCACCTGCCCTGCCCCGTTGATGTCACCTCCTCACTACCGCCCTGCCCCCATGCCGACCTGTACCGCCAACGTCACCGTGCCGCAAGCCGAGCGCGTGCTCTTCAAGATGTGCAAACACTTCGCCATCAAGGTGCCCGTGACCTTCGACAGCGAACAAGCCGACATCGACTTCCGTTTCGGTCGCTGCCTCGTTCAACGCGAAGGCGATCTGCTGAGTCTGCATTGCACCGCCGAGAGCGACGAGCTGCTGCAGCGAGTGCAGTACGTGCTCGACGAGCACCTCGCGCTGATGGCACGCAACAAGCAGCTCGCCGTCGCCTGGCAGTCCGTCTGACAAAGCGACCATGCAGAACTCCCTCGCTCCTCGTTTGCGCACCACCACCGCTCAATACGGCATCTGGGTCGCCCAGCAGGTCGATCCCGGCAGCCCCGGCTACTGGACGGCCGAAGCCGTTGAACTCGACGGCCCGCTCGACGCTGAACTGCTGCGTGACACCATCACCGCGGTGCTGCGCCATGCCCACACGCTGCACATGCGATTCGAGTGGGTCACCGACACCCTTTGGCAGCATCCCCAGGTGCCCGAGGTGCCGCTGCCCCTGCTCGACTTCAGCGGCGAGCCGGACGCCGCACGGGCCGCCGACGCCTGGATGCGCGAGTCGTTGGCTCAAGCCTGCGACGTGACCGCGCAGCCGCTCTTCCGGAGTGCGCTGCTGAAGACCGCACCACAGCGCCACGCATGGTTCCTGCAGGTGCACCACATCGCCCTCGACGGCTTCGGCTACAGCCTGCTGCAACAGACGGTGGCCACACGCTACAACGCGGGTGTGGCCGGCCGCACGGCGCAGCCCTTGCCGCCCTTGCCGGACTGGCAGCTCGACCGCGTGATCGCCGCCGAGGCCACGTACCGCACCAACGGGGGCATCGAGGCCGACCGCAGCTTCTGGCGCGACCACCTGCGCACCGTGCCGGCCCCCGCGCAGATCGCGCCCGCGCAAGAGCCGAGCGACACCCCGCTGCGCCACGCGCTCATGTTGTCGGCCGTCGAGGCCGCCGCGCTGCAGACAGCGGCGCGCCAGGCCGGTTGCGACTGGGCGGCCTGGATGCTCAGCGCCGCCGGCCTGTGGCTTGGCCGCCAGTCGGGCCAGCGCGACCTGTGCTTCGGCATCCCGGTGATGAACCGCATGGGCACACCCGCGCTGGGCGTGCCCTGCATGGCCATGAACATCGTTCCCTTCAGCGTGCACCTGCGGCCCGACGCCAGCCTGCGCGACGCGGCCCAGCAGGCGGCCGCGCAACTGCGCGCCATCCGCCCCCACCTCTACTACCGCTACGGATGGATCCGCGGCGACCTGGGCCTGCTTCAAAGCGGCAAGTTCCTGTTCAACCAGGCGGTCAACCTGATGCCCTTCGAGCGGCACGTCGCATTCACCGGGCTGGGCAGCTGCATGCGCCCGTTGACAGGCGGCCCGGTGAAAGACCTGAACTTCACGCTGGTCGTCGAGCACGGCGAATGGCGGCTCACACTCGAAGCCAACCCGCAGGCCTACGACGCCGCGCGGGTGCTCGCCTTGGCCGAGGACTTTCGCCAACTGCTCGACGCGCTCGCCCAGGCCGCGCCCGACACGCCGCTGTCCACCTGGATGGCCGACATGCCCTCGCCTTCGGATTGCATCGGCGCCGAAGTCGAGCCGCTACACGGCGACGTGATGTCGCTGCTGCGCCAGGCCGCTGCCGCCGCGCCCGCACACATCGCCCTCGAATGGACAGGGGGGCAGCTCAGCCACGCCCGCCTGATGCAGCGCGTGGCCTCGCTCGCCGCGCAACTGGCCCACCGCGGCGTGCGGCCAAGCGACAAGGTCGCGGTGCTGGTGCCCCGCTCGGCCGACGCCCTGATCGCGGCGTTGGCCACGCTGTGGGTCGGCGCGGTCTACATGCCGCTCGATGCCCACGGCCCAGGCCAGCGCAATGCCGCCCTGCTCGACGCGGCGGCTCCCGCGCTGGTGCTGAGCCAGGCTCCTTGGCATGTCTTGGCCGGGGCGCACCCGCTGCTGCGCCTCGACTTGCCCGACGAGGCCGATGCCGCGTCCCTGCCCTGCCACGTGCCGGCGCCTGAAGCGCCGGCCTACCTGCTGCACACCTCGGGCTCCACGGGCGCGCCCAAAGGCGTGCAGGTCGGCCACGGCGCACTGGCGCAATTCGTGGCCAGCACACGCAGCCTCTACCGCATCACCCCGGCCGACCGCGTGCTGCAGTTCGCGCCACTGCATTTCGACGCCAGTCTGGAAGAAGTGTTCATCACCCTGTGCCACGGCGCCACGCTGGTGCTGCGCGACGACACGATGCTCGATTCGGTCGAAACTTTCGCCGCCGAGGCCGAGCGCCTGCGACTCACCGTGCTGGACCTGCCCACCGCCTACTGGCATGCGTTGACCCACGGGCTCGACGCCGATGGTGCGGCCCGGCTGCGGCGCGTGCGGCTCGTGATCGTGGGCGGCGAAGCGGTGCTGCCCGAACGCGCCGCGCGCTGGGCCGAACTGTTGCCCACGCCCGAGCTGCTCAACACCTACGGCCCGACCGAGGCCACCATCATCGCCAGCACCGCTGCGCTGTCAGGCCCGAACGCCTGCTGGCGACCGGGAGAGCCGGTGCCCATCGGCCAGCCACGGCCCGGCCTTCATTTGCGCGTGGCCGATGAACGGCTCTACCCCGCACCGGCGGGCCGCAGCGGTGAGCTGCTGATCAGCGGTCCGGCGCTGGCGCTCGGGTACTTGAACGACCCCGCACTCACTGCTCAGCGTTTTGTCACGCTGCCCGACAGCGGCGAGCGCGCCTACCGCAGCGGCGATCTGGCGCAACTCGTCGATGGGCAACTGCGCTTTCTGGGCCGCATCGACCGCGAGATCAAGATCAGCGGCCTGCGCATCGACCCGCTGGAAATCGAGAACGCGCTGCTGGCCGTGCCCGAGGTGCAAGAGGCCGCCGTGTTGGCGCACCGCCATGCCGGCGACGTGTGCACGTTGGCCGCCTACATCGTCGGCAGCACCGAGCCGACCGCCCTGCGTGCCGCGCTGATGCTGTGCCTGCCCGCACCGGCAGTGCCCGGCCAGTGGCACATGCTGCCCCGCCTTCCACGCAATGCCAACGGCAAGATTGACCGCCAGGCCTTGATGGCGCTGCGGCCGGCAGGCGCAGACAACGCGGCAGCCAAAGCGTCGGCCGACGGCACCGAGCAGGTGGTGATGCAGGCCTGGCGAGCCGTGCTGGGCGAGGTGGCGCTGTCGGCCACGTCCAACTTCTTCGACCTGGGTGGCAAGTCGCTGCAGGCCATCCAGGTGACGAGCCGGCTCGCGCAGGCCTTGCAGCGCGACGTGGGGGTGTCGCTGCTGTTTCGCCACGCCACCGTGCAGGCACTGGCGCGTGCGCTCGAGGCGCCCGCCGCGCACCGGCCGCCCGGTGAGCAAGACCCGTTCGCGCCCCTGCTCACCGTCCAGCAGGCCGAGCCCCACGCGCGCACGCTGTTCTGCCTGCACCCGGCCGAGGGCCTGGCCTGGAGCTACCTGCGGCTCGCGCGCCACCTGCCCCAGCTCACGCTGCACGGCTTGCAGATGGACGTGGCGCAGTCGCTTCAGGCCGACAGCTTCGAGGCCCTGGTCGAGGGCTACCTGCAGCGCGTGCTCGCGTTGCAGCCGCAGGGGCCCTACCACCTGCTCGGTTGGTCGCTGGGGGGTGCGTTGGCACAGGCGCTGGCTGCCCGCCTGCAAGCGCGTGGAGACACGGTCGCGCTGTTGGCCCTGCTCGACAGCTACCCCAGCGAAGCCTGGGCTCCTCACCCGATGCCCACGCACGATGACGCGCTGCGCACGCTGCTGGGTGTCAACGGCGACTTCGACACCGAGGGCCTCGGCACCGACGCCCTGATGCAGCGCCTGCAACGCGCGGGCAGCCCGTTCGCGACGATGGGGCTCGCACGCCTGACGCCGTGGGCGCGCGAATCGCTCCGGCAGGCACAGCTCTTTCGCCGCAGCAGCACGCCCCGCTTCGACGGCCCGCTGGTGTTCTACCGTGCCCAGCGCAACCCGCCGCAGATGCCACGCCCAGGCGATTGGGCGCCTTTCGTGCCGGAGTCCGGCACCAAGTGCGTGACCGTCGATTGCACACACGACGGCATGTCCGACCCGCAACCGATGGCGCAGATCGGCGGCGACCTGGCGCGGCGCTTCGCGGCCCTGCCATGACCCGGACGGAAGACGACTTCCCGCCCGGCGTGGCGGTGGTGTCGGGCGCTGCACAAGGCATCGGCCGGGCCGTGGCGCTGGGGCTCGCGCATGGCGGCGTGACGGTGGTCGCGCTCGATGTGCAGCCCCAGGCGCTGCAGACGCTGGCCGCCGAGGCCGATGCTGCGCGGCTGCCGCTGCACACGATGACGGTCGACGTGAGCGACGCCCGCGCGGTGAACGCAGCGGTCGAGGCGATCGAAGCGCGCAATGGTCCCATCGGCATGCTGGCCAACGTGGCCGGCGTGCTGCGTCTGGGCGCTGCGCTTGAACTGTCGGACGAAGACTGGCTGCAGTGTTTTGCTGTCAACACCCACGGCGTTTTCTACCTGTCACGGGCGATCGCCTCGCGCATGCAAGCACGCAGCGTCGGCAGTCTCGTCACCGTGGGCTCCAACGCAGCGGGCGTGCCGCGCACACACATGGCAGCCTATGCGGCCTCGAAGGCGGCGTCGCATCAATTCACCCGATGCCTGGGGCTCGAGTTGGCGGCGCAGGGCATCCGCTGCAACATCGTCGCGCCCGGCTCCACCGACACCCCCATGCAGCACCAGCTGTGGACCGACCCCCAAGCCACCGAGCGCATCGTGCGAGGTTCGGTCGAGAGCTTTCGCACCGGCATCCCGCTTGGGCGCATCGCCGCACCGGCCGACGTGGCCGAAGCGGTGCTGTTTCTCCTGTCGAACGCCGCGCGCCACATCACGCTGCACACGCTTTGCGTGGACGGCGGGGCCACGCTCGGCGTTTGAGCCCTTCCCTTCTTTTACCCTGTCATTTCCAAGGCTGCTGCCATGTCCACAGTTCTGAATGCGCCTTCTTCTGTCGCGGATTCCGCGCCCCCGCAGGCCCCCACCACACGCCAGATGACGCCGTTGATGGCGGCGAACTTCGCGGTGCTGTCGTCGAACTACGCTTTCGTGGCGCTGGTCGGTGCCCTGGCTCACACACTGAGCCTGCACGCCTGGCAGCTCGGGCTGGTGATCGCGACGGTCGGTGTGATGTGGGTGGCCAGTGCACCGCGCTGGGGGCGGCTCACGCCGCGCCTCGGTCATGTGGCCGCATTGCGCCGTGCGCTCGCTGGTGTGGCCATCAGCTTCGGCCTGCTGGCGGCGTATGTGCATTGGGCATTGGGTCAAACCGTGCTCCCGGGGGCCGGTGTGAGCCTCGGGCTGCTCTTGCTCACGCGGGTGGCGGCCGGAGCCTTCACGGCCGGTGTGCCGGTGGTGTGCATGGGCTGGATCGCCAGCCGCACGGCACCCGCCGCGCGTGCGGCCGTGATGGCGCGCTACGGCGCGGCCGGGGCGGTCGGCATGGTGGTGGCGCCACCGGTGGTCGGTTGGCTCGGCAGCTTTGGCTTGTCCGCCCCGCTGTGGCTGGCCGCGCTGCTGCCGCTGGTGCCGCTCGTGCTGCTGAACCGACTGCCAGCGGCCCCCACCGGCAACGCCGCGGTGCCAACGAAGGGGCCGACGCTGCGCCCCTTCGACAAGCGCATTCGCGCGGCGTGGCTCAGCGCCCTGGCGCTCTACAGCGTGGTCATCATCGCCAACGTCTGCATTGGCTTCTACCTGATCGACGAACTGGGGGCCACGTCCGCCGGTGCGGCTGCTGCCACCGGCACGGCGCTCGGTGCTGCAGGGCTGGCGCTGATGCTGTCGCAGACCGTCGTGTCACGCCACCCTGATGTCACGCCAAGGGCCTGGCTGCGCGCGGGTGCCGTGCTGGCGGCGCTGGGTTTCGCGTCCATCCTGTTCACCACACAGCCGTGGATGGTGGCGGTGTGCTTTTTCGTCGCCGGCTGCGGCATGGGCCTCTCGTTTCCGTCGGTGTCTGCACGGGCCGCAAACGGTGTGCAGCCGCATGAACAGGGCGCGTGCGCAGGCGCCATGTCGATCGCTCAGGGGGCGAGCATGGTGATCGCACCCGTTCTCGGTGCCGGGCTGTATGAGTGGACTCCCGCCGCGCCATTCGTTCTCATGGCGGCACTGCTCACCGCCGTGCTGGTCGGGGCGCTTCGCGATTGAATTCGAACTCAGACCGTGTCGGCCACACCCGCGTGCGCGGCCTGCTGATCGGCGTGGTAACTCGAGCGCACCATGGCGCCAATCGCCGCGTGGGTAAAGCCCATGGCATGGGCCTCGCGCTCGTACATCTTGAAGGTGTCGGGGTGGACGTAGCGGCGCACCGGCAGGTGGTGGCCGCTCGGGGCCAGGTACTGGCCGATCGTGAGCATGTCGATGCCGTGCTCGCGCATGTCGCGCATGACCTGCAGAATCTCTTCGTCGGTTTCACCCAGGCCCACCATGATGCCGCTCTTGGTCGGCACGCCCGGCGCAAACTCCTTGAAGCGCTTGAGCAGGTTGAGCGAGAACGCGTAGTCTGAGCCCGGGCGCGCTTCCTTGTAGAGGCGCGGCGCCGTCTCGAGGTTGTGGTTCATCACGTCGGGCGGCGCGGCCTTCAGGATCTCGAGCGCACGGTCCATTCGGCCGCGGAAATCGGGCGTGAGGATTTCGATGCGGGTTTGCGGCGACAGCTCGCGCACCTGGCGGATGCACTCCACGAAGTGGCCGGCCCCGCCGTCGCGCAGGTCATCGCGGTCGACGCTGGTGATGACCACGTACTTGAGCTTGAGTGCGGCGATCGTCTTGGCCAGGTTGGCAGGCTCGTTCACATCGAGCGGGTCGGGGCGGCCGTGGCCCACGTCGCAGAACGGGCAACGGCGTGTGCACTTGTCGCCCATGATCATGAAGGTGGCGGTGCCGCCGCCGAAACACTCACCGATGTTCGGGCACGAGGCTTCTTCGCACACGGTGTGCAACTTGTGCTCGCGCAGGATTTTCTTGATCTCGTAGAAGCGCGAGCTGGGTGAACCGGCGCGCACGCGGATCCAGTCAGGCTTCTTGAGGGTTTCGGCCGGCACGATCTTGATCGGGATGCGCGCAGTCTTGGCCTGCGCCTTCTGCTTGACCGTGGCATCGTAGGCGGGCGCGGCCTCGGCGAGCGCAACGCTTGAGGCACCGGGAAGATCAGGGGTCAGGTCGGAAGACATCGAAAACTCTTTACGGCAAGGGGGTGCCTCGCGTTGGGGGCAGAAAGGGGCTCAACCGAGGTAGGCCACGAGCCTGCCGCCCAGTTGCTGCGCGACCACGGCCCAGTCGGCATGGACGCCCAGTGTAGCCAAGTCGACGGTTTGCAGCCCTGCATAACCGCACGGATTGATCATGGAGAACGGCCGCAGGTCCATGGCCACGTTGAGCGCCAGCCCGTGGTAAGTGCGGTGCCGGCTCACCTTGATGCCGAGTGCAGCCACCTTGCCGAGCCCCGCGAAAGGATCGGCACGCGGCCCGGTGAGTGCCGCATGGCCGAAGGGGTCGGCCAGGTTCACGTAGATGCCGGGAGCCCCAGGCACCCGGTGCCCCGTCACATACACACTTGCCAGCGTCTTGAGCACGGCCTGCTCGAGGCGGTACACGTACTCCTTGACGAAGATGCCCCGCCGGCCCAGATCGATCAGAGGGTAAGCAACCACTTGCCCTGGGCCGTGGTAGGTCACCTGCCCGCCGCGGTTGGTCGCCACGACCGGAATGCCGTGCGCATCGAGCACGTGCTCGGTCTTGCCGGCCACGCCCTGCGTGAACACCGGGTCATGCTCGCAGAGCCAGATTTCATCGGGGGTGTCGGGCAGCCGCTCTTCGGTGAAGCGGCGCATGGCGGCCACGGTGTCGGCGTAGTCGACCCGGCCGAGCAAGCGCACCACCGGGGCAGGAGACGACAACAAAGAAGGCCCGGTGGCAGGAGATGTCATGCCGGCATTGTCGGCGAGCCCCGGCCGCACGGGAGTCACAACACCTTCTTGACCAGCGGGTGGGTCGACAGCGTGCGGTAGAGCTCGTCGAGCTGCTCGCGGCTGGTGGCCGTGATGGTGACGGTGAGCCCCAGGTACTTGTTGCCGCTGCTGGGGCGGGTCTCCAGCGTGGTTTCGTCGTAGTCAGGGTCGAACCGGCGCGCCACGTTCACGATAGCGTCGGAGAAGCCATCGACATTGATGCCGATCACCTTGATGGGAAAGCTCGACGGGTACTCGATCAGCGACTGCTCTGGAGGGATGTCATTCATGGAACTCAGATGGGGCCCGAGGCCGCCATTTCAAATGGATTGGGACGCTTTGGCACGCTGGTAGGCGGCATGCAGCCGAGCGTACAGCGGGCCGGGCTTGCCGCGAAGCGCCCCGTGGCCCACCGATTCGCCATCGATGGAGGTGACCGGCAGCACCTCCTTGCTGGTGGCACTGAGCATCACCTCGTCGGCCGAGAGCACCTCGGCCTCGGTGATCGGGCGCAGGTTGAAGGCAATGCCTTCTTCCTCGCACAGCTCGCGCAGCAGTTCGTAGCGAATGCCCTCCAGCAGGTGGTCGCTCTTGGGCGGCCCGAGCAGCGCACCTTCGTGCGCGACCCACACGTTGCTGCCTGAGGCCTCCGTGAGAAAGCCATCGCGAAAGAGGATGGTCTCGGCCGTGCCCTGGTCGACCGACAGCTGGCGGGCCAGCACGTTGCCCAGCAGCGAGATGGATTTGAGGTCACCCCGCTCCCAGCGGAAATCGCGCGCGGTGGTGCAGGCCACACCCGCGTGGCGCTGTTCCGGCGTGGGCGACTTGAGCGGGTTGGTCATGATGAACACGGTGGGCGCGATGTCGGCCGGCATGGCGTGGTCGCGCGGGGCCACGCCCCGTGTCACCTGGATGTAGACCAGCTGATCGTCGCTCGAGTGCGCCGCAACAAGCGCCCGGCAGTGCGACAGCCACTGGCTGTGCCCCAACGGGTTGCCGATGCGGATCTTGCCCAGCCCGTGTTCGAGGCGCGCCAGGTGCTGATCGAAGCGG
>JBEGTX010000207.1:0-5590 GCA_041179165.1 Pseudomonadota bacterium
TCGAACTGCTCGCGGCCGGTGATGCCGAGCGACTCCCACGAGTCGTTGCCCTTGAATTGCAGCGGCAACACGCCCATGCCCACCAGGTTGGAGCGGTGGATGCGCTCGTAGCTGCGAGCCACCACGGCCTTGATGCCCAGCAGCTGCGTGCCTTTGGCGGCCCAGTCACGTGACGAGCCCGTGCCGTACTCCTCGCCCGCAAAGATGATGGTCGGCGTGTTGGCCGCCATGTACTTCATGGCCGCGTCGTAGATGAACATCTTCTCGCCCGACGGCTGGAAGAGCGTGACGCCGCCTTCTTCACGGCTGCCGGTGGCATCAGCCGGGATCATCAGGTTCTTGATGCGCACGTTGGCGAAGGTGCCGCGCACCATCACGTCGTGGTTGCCGCGGCGCGAGCCGTAGGAGTTGAAGTCGGCCTTGTGCACGCCGTGTTCCTTGAGCCACTGGCCGGCGGGTGACTGCTCCTTGATGGCGCCGGCCGGCGAGATGTGGTCGGTGGTGATGGAGTCGCCGAACAAGGCCATGGCGCGCGCGCACTTCACGCCCAGGTTGGCGAGGCCGGGCTCCATGTGGAACTCATCGAAGAACGGCGGACGGGCGATGTAGGTGCTCTTGGGCCACGTGTAGGTGTCACCTTCCACACCATTGATCGCCTCCCAGAGCTCGCCCGGCGCGGCCTGCACGGCCGCGTAGCGCTCGCGGTAGGTCTTGGCGTTCATGGCGAACTTCATGAGCTTCTGGATTTCCTCGGTGGTAGGCCAGATGTCGCCAAGGTAGATGTCGCGCCCGTTGGTGCCCTTGCCCACGGGTTCGGTCATCAGGTCGCGGTTGGCGTTGCCTGCCAGCGCATAGGCCACCACCAGCGGGGGGGACGCCAGGAAGTTGGCTTTCAGGTTGGGGTGGATGCGCGCTTCGAAGTTGCGGTTGCCTGACAGCACGGCTGCGCAGATGAGGTCGTTCTCGATGATGAGCTCGTTGAGCTCGGCCGTGAGATCGCCTGCGTTGCCGATGCAGGTCGTGCAGCCATAGCCCGCAAGGGCAAAGCCGAGCTTGTCGAGGTAGGGGGACAGGCCCGCCTTGTCGAGGTAGTCGGTGACGATGCGCGAGCCCGGCGCGAGCGAGGTCTTGATGTGCTTGGGCACCGACATGCCCGCTTCCACCGCCTTCTTGGCCAGCAGCCCGGCAGCGAGCAGCACCGCCGGGTTGGACGTGTTGGTGCAGGAAGTGATGGCGGCAATCAGGATGTCGCCGTTGGTGATCTTCAAGCCGCTCGGCGTGGTGTAGACCTTGTGCAGCTTTTCGGGCTGCTGGTTGAAACCGTTGGCCGCCGCGGGCTTGCTGAACAGTTCGGTGAAGGTGCTGCGCATCTTGCCGAGGTCGATGCGGTCTTGCGGCCGCTTGGGGCCAGCGAGGGACGGCGTGACCGAGCTCAGGTCGAGCGACACCTCTTTCGAGTAATGGATGTCACCCGACTTGGGCACGCCATACATTTTCTGCGCGCGGAAGTAGGCTTCGAAAGCCTCGATCTCATCCGTGGTGCGACCTGTGCCGCGGAAGTACTCGATGGTCTTGTCGTCCACCGGAAAGAAGCCCATGGTCGCGCCGTACTCGGGCGCCATGTTGGCGATGGTGGCACGGTCGGGCAATGACAAGGTGCCCGTGCCTTCGCCGAAGAATTCCACGAACTTGCCCACCACCTTTTCGCGGCGCAGCAGTTCGGTCACGGTGAGCACGAGGTCGGTGGCGGTGACACCAGGGCGCAGCTGGCCGGTGAGTTCCATGCCCACCACATCGGGCGTGAGGAAGTACACCGGCTGGCCCAGCATGCCGGCCTCGGCCTCGATGCCGCCCACCCCCCAGCCCACCACGCCGATGCCGTTGATCATGGTCGTGTGGCTGTCGGTGCCGACGAGAGAGTCGGGGTAGTAGACGCCTTTATCGTCTTGGTGCACGCCACGCGCCAGGTACTCGAGGTTCACTTGGTGCACGATGCCGAAGCCGGGCGGCACGACGCCGAAGGTCTCGAAGGCCTGCATGCCCCACTTCATGAACTCGTAGCGCTCGTTGTTGCGCTTGAACTCGAGCTGCATGTTGAGTTCGAGCGAGTCCTTGCCGCCGTAGTGGTCGATCATCACCGAGTGGTCGACCACCAGGTCCACCGGCACCAGGGGCTCGATGACCCTCGGGTCCTTGCCCATGGCCACTGCCACATTGCGCATGGAGGCCAGGTCGGCCAGCAGCGGCACGCCAGTGAAATCCTGCAGCACGACACGAGCCACCACGAAGGGGATCTCGTCGTGGCGGTCGCCAGTGGCCTGCCAGCGGGCCAGCTGCTCGACGTGGTCAGCGTTCACTTTGCGGCCATCGCAGTTGCGCAGCACCGACTCCAGCACGATACGGATGGACACCGGCAGCTGGCTGACTTTGGGATAGGATTTGGCCAGTTCAGGGAGAGAAAAGAACTTGCCCGTCTTGCCGGACGCCGTCTTGAACGACTTCAAGGTGTGGGCGAAAGCGTGCTCAGTGGACTTCTTGGGGGTGGCCATGGCGTGTCTCCGGAGTGAATCGGACCATTCTGCCTCGCTTGGGGCGGCAGGGCCATGACACTGGGAGAATCCCTGGTCTCACGCTCGGCGACGGCCGTGACGCGGAATAGTGCATGAATCGTCCTCTTATTGGGCCGACCACAACTGGGGCAGGCTGACCACAATGGGCTGGAGTCCATCCATTGTGGCCACCCATGAAAACCTTGAAAGCCAAACACCCGCCAGTCACGGGCAGCGGTGCTGCGAGCCCCGTTGCGCCTGCCAGTGAGCAGGACCGTGCCATTGCGCTGGCGCGTTCCGGCGGCATGCCACTGGCTGACTTGCTGGACCAGGCCACCCAATGGACCCAGCGCGGCCTGGCCGAGGCCTCCGCCACCCTGTACGAGACCTGGATTGCCGGCACCGAGTCGCCGCTCCGTCACGTCGCCTGTTTCAACTGGGGCACGGTGCTGGGCGCGCTGCGCCGCCCGCAAGCCGCCGAAACCGCCTACCGCCGCGCCCTTGAATTTGCGCCCGGCTTCCTGCAGGCCCGGGTCAACCTGGGCCACCAGCTCGAGCAGCAGGGGCGCCAGGACGAAGCGCTGGCCGAATGGCAGCAGGTCATCGAAGAGGCGCCACGCTCCCCCCAGGGCACGCTCGAAATACGGCTCCATGCCCAGAACAACCGCGCCCGCCTGCTGGAAGTGCAGCGTCGCTACGACGAGGCCGAGCAAGGCCTGGCCGCCAGCCTGAAGCTCAAGCCCGACCAGTCCGACGTCATTCAGCACTATGTGCACCTGCGGCAGAAGCAGTGCAAGTGGCCGCTGTATGAGCCGGTCGCCGGCGTCACGCACAACCAGTTGATCGTCGGCACGTCGCCGCTGGCCATGCTGAGCGCCACCGACGACCCGGCTCTGCAGTTGATGGCCGCCCAGCGCTTCGTTCACCACCGTGTGCCCAAGAACACCGAGCCGCCTCTGCACGAGGGGCGTGCGCCCCGCACCGGCCGCATCCGCATCGGTTACCTGTCGGGCGACCTCTGCATGCACGCCGTGGGCTTGCTCACGGCGGAACTGTTCGAGCTGCACGACCGCAGCCGCTTCGAGATCTACGGGTTCTGCTGGAGCAAGGACGACGGCACGCCGCTGCGAGCCCGTTTGCTGAAGGCCATGGACCACCACATCCGCCTGGGCGGGCTGGACGACCACGCCGCCGCCCAGCTCATTGCCTCGCATGACATCGACATCCTGATCGACCTGCAAGGCCTCACCAACGGTGCCCGCCCGGCCATTCTGGGCAAGCGTCCGGCACCCATCCAGGCGAGCTACCTGGGTTTTCCCGGCACCTCCGGCCTCCCGGGTGTCGACTGGTTGATTGCCGATCCGTTCGTCATGCCGCCCGAGCTGCTGCCGTTCTGCACCGAAAAGCCGCTGTACGTGCCGCACTGCTACCAGGTGAGCGACCGCCAGCGCGAAGTCGGCGTCATGCCCACTCGCGCCGACAACGGCCTGCCAGAAGACGCTTTCGTCTTCTGCTCGTTCAACAATAACTTCAAGTTCACCGACACGGTGTTCCGGTCGTGGATGCGCATCCTGCAGCAGGTCGACAACAGCGTGCTGTGGCTGCTGGCCGACAACGACTGGGCGCGCGAGAACCTGCTCGCCGAGGCCGATGCCCACGGCATTGCGCGCGAGCGCCTGATCTTTGCGCCCCGCGTGGCCCCACCCGACTACCTGGCGCGCTTCCAGTTGGCCGACCTGTTCCTGGACACCTTCCCGTACAACGGCGGCACCACCGCCAGCGATGCATTGTTCATGGGCTTGCCGCTGCTCACCTGCTCGGGCCGCACCTACATCTCGCGCATGGCCGGCAGTCTGCTGACGGCCGTGGGCCTGCCCGACCTCGTCACCTTCAACGCCGCCGACTACGAGCGCCTTGCTGTTCAGCTGGGCAACAACCCGCTGCGTGTGAGTTCGTACAAGCGCTACCTGGCCGAACACGGACGCGAGTCGCGCCTGTTCGATGTGCCCGGCCTGGTTCGCGACCTGGAAACCCAATTCGAAACCATGGCCCTCGCTGCCCGCAGCCCATGACCAGACGCTTGCACCACCCGCACTGACTTCCGATGTCCGCCCGCCAGGAACCCTTCCTCGACGACAGCGCTGCCGCCCCGGCAGACGCCGTTGCAGGCGGAGCCGTGGACGACGCGTTGCTGCAGTCGCTGGTGTGGTTGTCTCGTCATCATGGGCGCGAACGTTCGGCCGCCTCGCTGCTGTCGGGCATGCCGCTGAGCGGTGCACTCGGTCCGGATCAGGCCGTGCGTGTGATGCGCGAGGCGGGTTTCAATGCCGGCCTCATTCAGAGGCAGATCGGCGATCTGAACTCGATGCTGCTGCCCGCGGTGCTGCTGCTGAAAAACGGCGACGCCTGCATCCTTGTGCGCCGCTTGCCCGCGGCCAAGGGCGAGGTCACCCAGTACGACGTGGTGATGCCGGGCACCGAGTTTCATGCCTGCAAGGCCGCTGAAAACGAACTGCAGGGCGAGTACACCGGCGTGGCCTTCGTGGCCTCTCCTCAACCGCAGGCCCAAGCCCGCCGCGACGAGGTCATCCTCGATCCCGGCAGCCACTGGTTCTGGGGCACCATGCGGCGCTTCGTGCCGTACTACCGGTCGTCGCTCATCGCCTCGCTGCTGAGCAACGTGCTGATGATGGTGACCGGGCTCGTGACCTCGGTGATCTTCGACAAGGTCATCCCTTACCAGGCCTTCGTCACCTTGTGGGCATTGGCCACAGCGTCGTTCCTGGCGCTGGTGTTCGACCTGCTGTCCAAGCAGTTGCGCAGCCACCTGATCGACACCGCCGGCCGCAAGGCCGACATGATCATCGGCTCGCTGCTGTTCCGCCAGACGCTCGGGGTGCGCATGGAGCACCGCCCGCAATCGGCCGGCGCCTACGCCCACCAGCTCGGCCAGATCGAGATCGTGCGCGAGTTCTTTGCCGGCGCGACGTTGTCGGCGCTGAGCGACTTGCCGTTCATCGTGTTGTTCGTGGGCATGACCT
>JBEGTX010000208.1:0-5636 GCA_041179165.1 Pseudomonadota bacterium
GCGGCAAAGGCGTGACGCGCGCTGTCAGCCACGTGAACGGCGAGATCCGCGCAGCCCTGATCGGGTTCGACGCTGATGACCAGGCCGGTCTGGACGGCCGCTTGATCGCACTCGACGGGACTGCAGACAAGGCGCGGCTGGGGGCGAATGCCATCCTCGCCGTCTCGCTTGCCGCGTCCAAGGCGGCCGCGCAGGCTGCAGGCGTGCCGCTGTACCGCCATCTCTCGGCGGCGACGGGCCCGGGCCTGACGCTGCCGGTCCCGATGATGAACATCATCAATGGCGGAGCGCACGCAGACAACAGCGTCGACATCCAGGAGTTCATGGTTCTTCCGGTCGGAGCGCCCTCGTTCAAAGAGGCGCTGCGCCAGGGCGTCGAGATCTTCCATGCGCTCAAGGGCGTCCTGAAGTCCAGGGGTCTCGGAACCGCGGTTGGCGACGAAGGCGGATTCGCACCCAACCTGCCATCGAACGAAGCCGCCATCGAGGTCATCCTCACAGCCGTAGGCCAGGCTGGCTTCAAGGCCGGGCGTGACGTCTGGCTCGGGCTCGATGTCGCGAGTTCGGAGTTTCACCGCGACGGCCGGTATCACCTGGCCTCTGAAGGCAGGTCGTTCACTGCGGCAGAGTTCGTCGACGTCCTGGCCGGCTGGGTCGATCGCTATCCCATCCTGTCCATCGAGGATGGGCTGGCCGAGGACGACTGGGCAGGCTGGAAGCTGCTGACGCAACGGCTGGGGCAGAAGGTGCAGCTCGTCGGCGACGATCTGTTCGTCACCAACACGGCCATCCTGCAGCGGGGCATCACTGAACACATCGCCAATGCGATCCTCATCAAGCCGAACCAGATCGGCACCTTGACCGAGACTTTGGCAGCCATCGAGATGGCCAATGCCGCGGGCCTCGCCGCCGTGGTGTCCCATCGGTCGGGCGAGACGGAAGACACGACGATTGCAGATCTCGCCGTGGCGACGAGCGCAACCCAGATCAAGACGGGATCACTCTGCCGCTCCGACCGGGTCGCGAAGTACAACCGGCTGCTGATGATCGAGGAGGAGCTGGGAACAGACGCACGCTATGGCGGGCGCAGGGCATTCCCGGTTCTGGCGGGGTCGCGATGACCCGGATCGTGCTGCTGCGGCACGGCGAGTCCACCTGGAACCGTGAGAACCGGTTCACCGGCTGGGCGGACGTGGGGCTGACCGACAAGGGCCTGCAGGAGGCCCAGGCCGCTGGCGAACTGCTGCGGCGCGAGGGCTTTGAGTTCGACGTCGCGTTCACGTCGGTGCTCAAACGCGCCAACAAGACGCTGTGGACGGTGCTCGAGGCGATGGACCGGATGTGGATACCGGTGCATCACTCGTGGCGCCTCAACGAACGCCACTACGGTGCGTTGCAGGGCTTGAACAAGGCCGAGACCGCAGCCCAGCATGGCGAGGCGCAGGTCAAGGCGTGGCGACGCGCGTACGACAACGCGCCGCCGGCCCTGCCGGAGGGCGACCCGCGCATCGCTGCCGACGACCCGAGATACGCCGACCTCGATCCTGACCAGGTGCCCAGGACGGAGTGCCTGAAGGACACGGTCGCGCGATTCCTGCCCTACTGGCATTCGGCGATCGCCCCTGTGGTGCAGTCGGGCCAGCGCGTCCTGATCGTCGCTCACGGCAACAGCCTGCGTTCCCTGGTGAAGTATCTCGACGACATCTCCGACGACGACATCGTGGAGCTGAACATTCCCACCGGTCAGCCGCTGGTATACGAACTCGACGGGGCGCTGAAGGGACGGACACATCGCTACCTCGCCGACCCGGAGGCCATCGCGGCGGCGATGCAGTCCGTGGCCCGACAAGGTGCTGCCGCGCGCTGAAACCACATGGGGCAAAACAAGGCTTCTGGGCTGCATCGGGTCGTGATCGTCGGCGGTGGCGCAGGCGGGTTGGAGCTGGCCACCCACCTTGGCCGAAAGCTGGGCCGCAAGGGCCGGGCACACATCACACTGATCGACCGGGCCCGAACGCACTTCTGGAAGCCCCACCTGCATGAGATTGCAGCCGGGAGCGTGGATCTGCACGGGCATGCCACCGACTACCTGGCACAGTCACACTGGCACGGCTTCCGCTACCGCCCGGGCACGATGGTGGGCTTGGACAGGGAGCGGCGCGAAGTCCATGTTGCTCCCGCACTCGACAACGAGGGAGCACCGATCACGCCGCCCTATTCTCGGGCGTACGACACGCTGGTGATCGCCGTTGGCAGCGCAACCAACGACTTCGGCACGCCCGGTGTGTCCGAGCACGCCATCGCGCTGGAGACGCCTGCACAGGCGGAACGCTTCCACGCGCGTCTTGTGAATGCCTGCATCAGCGCGCACGTGCAGAGCGTCGCGGGCCAGCCAAAGAAGGTCCAGGTGGCGATCGTTGGCGCCGGTGCGACCGGTGTCGAACTTGCAGCCGAGTTGCGCAAGGCCACGCGAACCCTGGTCTCCTACGGTCTCGAGGGCATCGACCCGGAGCGGGACATCGTGCTCACGCTGATCGAGGCCGGGCCGCGAATCCTGCCGGCGCTGCCGGAACGGATCGCCGACGCGGCGCATCGGCTCCTGAGCAAACAGGGGGTCAACGTGCACACGAATGCAAGGGTGTCCAAGGTGACGGCCGACGCGGTGCACCTTGCCGATGGGTCGAGCGTGGCGGCCGGGCTGGTCGTCTGGGCCGCTGGCATCAAGGCGCCGGCGTTCTTGCAGGAACTGGCGGGACTCGAATCGAATCGCCTGAATCAACTCGTGGTGCGACCGACGCTCCAGACGACGCGGGATGACTCCGTCTTTGCCATCGGCGACTGCGCAGCAGCACCTTGGCTTGGCCGTGATGCCGTCGTACCGCCGCGGGCGCAGGCCGCGCACCAGCAGGCATCCCATCTGTTGAGACAAATCCAGCGGCGCCTGTCAGGCCGCCCTCTCCAGGACTGGACCTATCGCGACTTCGGCTCACTCGTGTCGCTTGGCGAGTACTCCACGGTGGGCAATCTGATGGGTGCCCTCGTGGGTGGGAACATCTGGATCGACGGCCTGTTCGCGCGCACGATGTACCTGTCCCTGTACAAGCTGCACGAGCTCGCGCTTCATGGCTGGTGGAAGACCGTCATCGGAACGGCTGCCCGAATAGCCACGGGCAGCACCGAGCCGCGAATCAAGCTGCATTGACACCTTGCACGCGGCGTCAACCGACGCAGCGCGCGAGCAAGATCGAAACTAGCGCTCGTTTGCAGGCTGGCAGAGACGACGAAGCGTATCCACCGCTGCGTCTGGAGCGCTCAGCACCGGACATCTCAACACACCTTGAACCGCATCGAGCGCGGTGGATGTGGAGAAGTGCGCCAGCATCACGGCGTCGCAGTGCGCCAGTCGGGGCGCCGCTTCGGCCACCAACCGGTCGTGCGCAGCGATGTCGCCTGCCTGCGCTGCTGCGATGGCGGCCGGCACGCAGATCGTTTCAATCGTCGCGGCAATGCCGCGTGCCTTCGCCAGTGCGTGGAACTCCTCCTCCATCGACGCGACGGCAGGGGCGAACGTGGCCAGCATGCCGATGCGGGTGCCGGCACGCAGCGCTTCCTCGAACATGGCCTGGTTGGGCTTGAGCACAGGTACCGGCAGGGCTTGCGCTGCAGCCGCAATCGCGTCGCCGAACGCGGAACAGGTGAAGAGCACGCCGTCGGCGCCAGCAGCAAGCGCATGGTCGGCAAGCCGACGGATGCGCGCGAACATATCGTCCGTCAACCGACCCTCGTGTTCCAGGTCAGCTGGAAGCGCGTCGTCGACGAGATTGACACGCTGCGCTTCTGGCCAGCGCCGCATGAAGGCCGCCTCGACCGGGGCCATGGCCACGTAGACGGCATGGATCAAGGCGATACGCGGGGAAGCAGGGTCAGCGGTCATTTGGGCGCCGAAGCGGTAGTCGGTTGAATGCCTGTGCCTCAGTCATCCTCGTTGAGGCGAATGCCACGGCGCCTGAGCAGGAACGGCACGAACAACACGAGGAAGGTCACGCCCAACAGCCCTGCCGAGATCGGTTGCTTGAAGAACACGAGCCAATCGCCCTGGGCGATGCCCAGCGCGAGCCGGAGTTGCTTCTCGGCCATGGGCCCGAGAATCATCCCGACGATCACGGGCGCTACGGGGAAGTCGAACCGGCGCATGGCAACACCGAGCCAACCAATGGCGAACATCAGCACCAGATCGAACGCCGATTGGCGCATCGCGTACACGCCGATTGTCGCGAACACCAGGATGCCCGCATACAGGTAGTGCCGGGGGATGGCGAGCAGCTTGACCCAGATGCGAACCAGCGGCAGGTTGAGGATGAGAAGGATCACGTTGCCGACATAGAGCGAGGCGATGAGGCTCCACACCACGTCGCCGGATGTCATGAACAGAAGGGGGCCCGGCTGCAGGTTGTAGCTCTGGAACGCGGCCAGCAGGATGGCCGCGGTCGCCGACGTAGGAATGCCCAGGGTCAGCAGCGGCACCAACGCTCCTGTCGAGGAGGCGTTGTTTGCCGCCTCCGGGCCCGCGACGCCTTCGATGGCTCCCTTCCCCTTCGCCGGAGCGAACTCTTCCGGATGTTTGCTGAGCTTGCGCTCGGTGGCGTACGACAGGAAGGTCGGAATCTCCGCTCCGCCCGCCGGGATGGAGCCGAAGGGGAATCCGATCAGAGTGCCACGCAACCAGGCCGGCAGCGAACGTCGCCAGTCGTCGCGGGTCATGTGCAGCGACGACATCTTGTGCATCTTGCTCTCGGCGTGGCCCTCGTACAGCACGTTGTAGAGCGCCTCCGCGACGGCGAACAGGCCGACAGCCACCAGCACGACCTCGATGCCGTCAATCAGTTCAGGCACGCCCAGCGTGTACCGCGCAAACCCCGAAACCGTGTCCATGCCGACCAGGCCGATCGCCAGACCCAGCCCCAGGCTGGCCATGCCGCGCAGCAGCGAGGCACCCAGCAGCGACGACACCGTGACGAACGCCAGCACGATGATCGAGAAATACTCTGCCGGCCCGAACCGCAGCGCAAAGCCCGCGATGGTCGGAGCAAACAGCGTCACGAGCACGGTGGCGATCGTGCCTGCCACGAACGATCCGATGGCGGCAGTGGCGAGCGCTGGACCGGCGCGCCCGTTCTTGGCCATCAGGTTGCCCTCCATGGCGGTGACCATGGACGACGACTCGCCGGGGGTGTTCAGCAGGATGGAGGTCGTCGAACCCCCGAACATCGCGCCGTAGTAGACGCCTGCGAACATGATGAGCGCACCGGTGGGCTCCACCTTGGCCGTGAGCGGCATCAGCATGGCGACCGTCAGCGCCGGGCCGATGCCCGGCAGCACGCCGATCATCGTTCCGAGCAGGCAGCCCGTGAATCCCCAGGCCAGATTGACCGGCGTGAGCGCGCCGGCGAATCCCGCGAGCAGCGAAGTCCAGATGTCAATCATGGCGATTCCAGGAGCAGGTGGTGGGCGTTGCCCGGTTCATCAGATCCAGGGCTTGAGCAGCCCGGGCAACGACAGGCCGAGACCCTTGGTGAAGCCGAGATAGATCGGCCACGCCAGCGCGAGGCCGATCAGGAGGTTCTTGCCCCAGCGAA
>JBEGTX010000209.1:0-13671 GCA_041179165.1 Pseudomonadota bacterium
GTGGCCAGCGTGACCTCCGGCGCCTGCTCGTTCTCGGGCAACAGCGCGAGCACGTCGGTGTTCAGCGCCGCGCCATGCCAGAAGCGCCACTGGTGCGCACCCACAGCCAGCACACACACGAGCCACAACAGGGCCGCGATGCGCCAGCCCCAGCCAGCGCGCCCTGACGGTTCAGTTGAAGCGGGCAGCATCGTCGCGGGTCAGGGTGGCCGACACCGCGTGGGCGCTGAAACGAATGTCGCTGCTGTCGCCCACAGCCTCCACGAACTTCACGTGGCGCACAAAGCTGTCGCCATCGAGCTCGATGCGCGTGACCCACTGCGCCAGCGACGTCTCCTTGGGCACCAGCACCAGTGTCCATGCGGCCTTGCCGATGAGCTGGCCCTCGATGCGAAAGCGTTGCGCCAGTGTGCCGAGGTCGGCCGACATCAGCGCGAACAGCATGTCGTTGATGGCGCGGATGCCGGGTTCGCTCTTGGCATCGACCTGCGTGCCCACGCTGCCATCGGCCTGGCGCGCCAGCAGGCGCTCGCGGGTCACGATGAGGGTGGAGGCAAAGGGCTCGCGCGTCTGCCACAGCACTCCGCGTTCACGGGCCACGAGAAACTCACCGCGCGACAGCAGCGGGTTCTTGAACCCCTTGACCGTCTTCTTCTGCTCGAACTCACCGCGCAGCACGGGCGCATCGGCCAGGCGCTGGCGCACCTGGGTGAGCACGGCTGGTGTGGCCTCGGCGGCCCCCAGCGGCGCACCTGCGAGCGTCAGCACGCCCACTGCAGCCAGGGCCTCCAACACGAGCCGGCGCTTCATGGCTGCACCCCCAGCTTGTCCCACAGCACCTGCGGGCAGACAAAACACATCTCGCGGGTGGACATGTCGACGGCCACCTGGATGGTGTGTCCGGTGGTGAGCTTCTGCCCGGTGAGCAGGTCGCGGATGACGTAGTCGATGCGCAGGCGGTTCTCCCATTCCACCACCTGCGCGCGCACGATCAGGCGCTGGCCGTAGTGGGCGGGGCCGACGTACTTCACACGCATGTCCACGATGGGCCAGGCGAAGCCCGATGCCTTCATCTCGCGGTAGCCATAGCCGAACTTCTCGAGCAGCGCAGCGCGTGTGGCCTCGAA
Source organism: Pseudomonadota bacterium (assembly GCA_041179165.1). Taxonomy (GTDB): domain Bacteria; phylum Pseudomonadota; class Gammaproteobacteria; order Burkholderiales; family Burkholderiaceae_C; genus Rhizobacter. The sequence goes on from JBEGTX010000209.1 coordinate 1,128, forward strand.
GAACTTCACATAGTTGCCATGCCAGACGACCTCCATCGGGTCGACGTCATAGAACTCCGGCCGCAGTTCGAGCTCGAAGCTGAGGTCAGGCGTGCTCATGCGGGCTCCAGGCGCCAGCGCGCAGGGCGCTCAGCAGCAACAGCAGATCGCGGTCGAGCGCGCGGTCTTCAACGACCAGCGGAATGCGGTTTTCGAGGTCGGTCTGGAAGGCGCTGAGTGCAGCACTCATGGGCCGTGCCGGCTCCAGCCGCAAGCGCAGTGCCACCCCCTGGCGCGCGGCAATCAGCATGGCAGCGATCACCTGCTCGGTGAGCTCGAGCACGCGCAGGCAGTCGCGCGCGGCGATGGTACCCATGCTGACCTTGTCCTGGTTGTGGCACTCGGTGGAGCGTGAGAACACCGAGGCCGGCATGGTCTGCTTGAGCGCCTCGGCCGTCCACGCCGACACGCTGATCTGCAGCGCCTTGAGGCCGTGGTTGATGGCCGCACGCGGCCCGGTGGCGCCCGACAGGTTGGACGGAAGACCGTGGTTGTAGCGGGTGTCGACCAGCAGCGCGAGCTGGCGGTCGAGCAAATCGGCCACGTTCGCCACGGCGTTCTTGAGGCCGTCCATCGCGAAGGCGATGTGACCGCCATAGAAGTGGCCGCCGTGCAGCACCTGCTCGCGCTCACCATCGATGATGGGGTTGTCGTTGGCGCTGTTGAGTTCGTTCTCGATCAGCGTGCGGAAGAACGGCAGCGTGTCTTCGAGCACGCCGATCACGTGCGGCGCGCAGCGCAGCGAGTAGCGGTCTTGCAGGCGCTGCTCGTTGCGCAGCGGCGCACCATCGTTCACTGCCGTGGTCAGGTCGGCACGCAGGCGGGCTGCCACACGCTGCAGGCCGGGGTGCGGTTTCACCGAGAAGAGGGTTTCGTCGAAGTGGTGGGCGTTGCCGCTGGCGGCCACCACGTTGCAAGCCGTGAGGCGTGTTGCAAGTCGGCCTACCTGGTCGGCACGCCGGAAGGCGAGGCAAGCCAGTGCCGTCATCACGGCCGTGCCGTTCATGATGGCCAGACCTTCCTTGGGGCGCAGCTTCAAGGGCGTGATGCCGAGCGAAGCCAGCACGTCGGCGGCAGGCCGGTGTTCGCCGCGGTACCAGACCTCGCGTTCGCCACACAGCACGGCGGCCACGTACGACAGCGGGGTCAGGTCACCGCTCGCGCCCACCGAACCTTCGGCCGGAATGAGCGGCAGCACGTCGTGCACCAGCAGCTGCTCGAGCTGACTGAGCAGCGCCACGCTGACACCGGACATCCCCTGCGCGAGCGACGCCAGCCGCACTGCGAGCACGGCCCGCGTTTCCTCGGGCGTGAGGAAACGGCCGAGCCCGCAGCCGTGGTACGTGTACAGGTGGTGAGGCAACTCGGCCACCAAGTCGGGCGGGATGGTGACGGTGCAGGAGTCGCCATAGCCAGTGGTCACGCCGTAGATCACACCGTCTTCACGCAGCAGGCGGTCGAGAAAGTCGGCTCCTTTGGTGATGCGCGCGCGGAAGGTGAGGTCGGTGGACAGCTCGGCCACGCTGCGTTGTTCGGCAAGCGAGACGACGTCGTCCACACTGAGGCGGCTGCCATCGAAGCGCACGCGCGGGGTGTCAGGCGAGAGGTTGTTCATGGGTGCGTGAATCAGGACGGGCTGCAGCGAGGTGCTGGTCCCAGAAGGGGAAGAAGTTGAACCACTCGAAGGGAGCGCTGGCGAGCACCCCTTCGAGGCGCGCTGCATACAACGCAGCAAAGTGTGCCAGGGCTGCAGAGCGTGTCTTGCGGGGCAGCACGACCTGCTCGGCCAGGCACTCGAAACGCACGACGTGCCCGCGGCCTTCACGCACGCAGGTCATCAGGAACATCGGGCACTTGAGCAGCGAGGCCATCACATAGGGGCCGATGGGAAACGCCGCGTCATGACCGAGAAAGGAGGCCCGCGTCACGTTGTTCGCGTCGAGCGGAATGCGGTCACCCGCGATGGCGATGAATTCGCCACGCGCCACACGCTCGGCCAGCAACACGGCGGTGGCAGGGCCGACTTCGCTGACCTGGATGAGCTGCACGCCGTGGTTCGGATCGAGCCGGTGCAGCATGCGGTTGAACTGTTCGGCATGGGCCGTGTGCACGAGCACGCTGAGCTTGATGCGGCTGCGACGGTCGGCGGCCACTTGGCACATCTCCAGGCACCCCACATGGCCCGTCACGAACAAGGCGCCCTGCGCTCGCTCGATGAGTTCGACCACGGCCTCGCGCCCTTCATAGCGCAGGCCTGCGAACGAATAGCGTCCGCTCAAGGCCAGGGTTTTGTCGAGCAGGGTGTCGGCGAAGGCAAGGAAGTGACGCACGCCGTCGCGCCAGGTCGGTGGGTGGCCGAGGCTGTTGTGCGCGGCCTGCACCCGCTCTAGGTATTGCCTTGATGCACGCCGGGCCACACCACGCGAGGCCCAGTAGTAGAAGACCACCGGGTAGAGCACCAGCAGGAAAGGCACGCGCCCGAACAGCCGGTGCAGGCCGGCCATGAAGCGCATGCCTGCCACGAAGGTGCTTTCGCCGATCGCGGCCCAGTGCACGGGCGGCTTGGGGCTCATCGGCTCACCTTGCGCCACAGGATCAACGGCAAGCGCACCAGCATGCCGAAGAACATGCGCGCATGCATGCCCGAGATGAGGGCGTTGTCGAGCAGGCCTCGAAAGTGGGAGATGCCGTCCAGCGGGTAGGTGACCCGGGTCGGGTGGTTGACCACGGCCACCCCGCGCCAATGGAGGCGCACGAGCACCTCGGTGTCGAAGTCCATCCGTTTGCCGAGCGAGGCGCCGTCGATGACGGCCATGACCGTCTCCAACGGATAGACGCGAAAGCCGCACATGGAGTCGCGAATCTCGAGCGAGCAGGTGTTGATCCACACCCAGACATGGGTCAGGTAGCGCGCATAGAGGCGCAGCGGCGGCACCGAATCGTCGTACACCGGGATGCCCGTCACCACCGCCTGAGGGTGAGCCGCCGCCAAGGCCAGCAGCTGCGGAATGTCGGCGGCATCGTGCTGGCCGTCGGCATCGATCTGCAAGGCATGGGTGTAGCCCAGGCGCCGGGCTTCGCGAAGCCCTGCCATCATGGCGCCGCCTTTGCCCTGGTTGACGGGCAAGCGCACCAGCACCACATCAGGCGCCAAGGCGAGCACGTCGAGCACCGCGGCACAACCGGGCTCGCAGCCATCGTCCACCAGCACACAGGGCAGGCCGTGGCGGCGCACGGCCTCGACCATGGTGCCGATGGTGGCTGGATGGTTGTACACCGGGATCACCGCCACACAGCGCAGGCTGGAAGCGGCGGCAGAGAGAAGATCAGCTGGCGTGGTCATCATGAGGCGCGAACAGCAGCGAGCCGCCCGCATGTTTGCCGCCATCGGAGCTGTAGGCGAAAGAGAGCACCCGGCTCTCGTCGTTCCATTGCAGCGTCAACTGCACACGCATGCCCGGCACCACGGGCCGCTGGAACTTGAGCTGGCTCATGCGCTGCAAACGCGGCGGCATGGAAAAGAAACTGCGCGCAAAGCGCACGGCCCAGTCGACCTGCACCACGCCGGGCAGCAACGGGGCTTCCGGGAAGTGGCCTTCAAATGCTTGCAGGTCGGTCGCCATGTCGATCTCGCCGGTGATGGCGTTGTTTGTGCGATCGCCCCACACCACGGAAGGGAGGTCGTGTCGGAACAGCGCCAGCAACAAGGCTTCGGTCACCTTGCCCTGGGCATTGACCGGCAAGGCATCGACATACCGAAAGCGCCGCGGCAAGGCCACACGCTCGACGGTGGACAGCACGGCGCGGCGCAAGCGCTCGTTGAGGGCGCGCTTGTTGTCGCGCAACAGCGCGCGGCCGGCCTCACTGGTCACGCCCACCACCGCCAGGCGAACACCCGACTCGGTGGGCACCACCACGACCCGCGCCTCGGTCAACTCACCGCCTTCGCACAGCGCACGTTCCATGGCGGTGAGCGAGACCCGCTTTTCTTCGATCTTCACCACCCGGTCGGCACGGCCGAGCAGCACGAAGCCGCCATCGGGCTGGGCCTTCACGCGGTCGGCGGTGAGCATCCAGCCGTCGTCGGGCAGGTGGCGCGATTGCACCGACAGCAGGCCGTTATCAACGCGCCAGCCAATGCCGGGCAGCGGCGTCCAGCGCTCACCATGGTCGGCCCGCTGGCGCCAGGCGACACCGCCCGTCTCCGAGCTGCCGAAGACCTCGATGGGTGACTGGCCCAGCAAGGCCAGGGCCGATTCGGCAGCCTCCGGCGGCAAGGGGCCGCCCGATGAAAACACGGCCCGCAACTGCGCGCGCGCACCGTGCCAATCGAGGTTGTCGGGCAGGCGCTTCAGATGGGCCGGGCTGCTCACCAGCACGGCAGGCCCGCGCGCCAACTGCGCACTCATCTCCTCGGGGTAGACGATGCGCTCGGCCACGAACGCACGGCCCGACGCCAAGGGCCAGAGCGTGCAGAACAAGAGACCGTAGATGTGCTGGTGCGAGACCGTGGCCGCCACGGCCACCGGGCCTTGCGCGTCGAGCCGCTCGCCGAATGCCGCCTGCAGCGTCTGCATCTCGGCATCGAGCTGCACCAGTCCCTTGGGAATGGCCAGCGGCTCGCCGCTGGAGCCCGAGGTGTAGACCACGAGACGGGTGTGAAGCAGGTCGAGCGGAGCCCACGGTGCATGCGATGCACTCGCCGAGGCGGGCTGCAGGGCGTTCGGCAGATCCCCGGCCCGCAGGTCCGACTCCACCGCGAGACGTTGCAGCGTTGCAGGCTGCACATCCCCCGGCAGGCACACCTGCTTGCCGGCGTGCCACGCACCGAACAAGGCGCACGCAAAGCGGTAGCCGTCTTCGAAGTACAGGGCCACCCGCGCGCCAGGCTGAGATGCGAACGTGGCCTGCCAAGCGGCCACGTCCGACAAGAACCGATCGCGGCGCAGCAACGCGCCACCTTGCCATGCCACCACCCGCTCTGACAGGCCGGAGCGTGACACCACCTCAGACAGGGGCAACCACTCAATCATGGGCAGCTCCGGGGCCGGTGAGCGGGCGGGCTGGCTGGTTCATGGGGACTTGCTCATTCGTGTCGATCGCCGCACGGTCCCTCTCCTTCACCCGCTGACGAACCAGCCACTCGACACCGAACAGCACACCCATCAGCCCATAGCTGATCAGCCCGTTGTAGAGGGCCCAGATTTCGTCCGACGCCCAGAAGGCGGTGGCCAGGGCCACGCTGCCGTTCACCACGAAGAAGCCGCACCACACCTGCGTCACTCGCCGGGTGTAAGCCACGGCGACGGGCGAGAGGTCGCCCTCGGTCACTCGGGCCAGGCGCTCTATGACGGTGGGCGGCCGGAACAGGCTCACGCTGAAGACCAGCAGGAACAAGGCATTCACGAGCACCGGGTAGAGCTTCAGCGGCAAGAGCGCATCGCTCACGCTGGCCAGCAGAGCGAGCACGCCCGCCGCCGCCGCCACCGCCCACCACATCGCCTGCCTCGCCACGAGCGCGCGCGCCAGCGCCATGCCGGCCAGCAGCAGGGCCAGCAGCTTGGGGCTCAGATGACCGATGCCGGCGTAGACCAGCAGCGGATAGGCGATGGCGACGGCGCCGAGCAGCGCGGTCAGCGGCTTCACGCTCATGGAAATCAGGCGGCGGGGTTGTGCACGAGCTGGTAGAGCGCGTCGACCACGTCTTGCACGGTCCGCACTGACTTGAATGCATCGGGCTGCAAGCGCTTGCCCACGAGCGGCTTGAGTTGCACGATCAGGTCGACGGCGTCGATGCTGTCGATGTCGAGGTCGGGGCCCAGAGCCGACTCGAGCGAAATGCGCTCGGGCGCGATGTCGAACGTCTCGTGGAGGATGGAGACGATCCGTTGGAAGATGTCGTCTTTGGTCATGGTCATGGTGATCTAAGAGGTTCAGGTCGGCGTGGTGGTGCCGCGTTGGGCCTGCACAAAGGCCGCCAAGGCCTGCACGCTGGCAAAGTGCTTTCGCGTTTCGGCGGAGTCTGCCGACAGCTGCACGCCATAGCGTTTCTGGAGCGACAGCCCCAGCTCGAGCGCGTCGATGGAATCGAGCCCGAGCCCGTCGACGAACAAGGGCGCCGCAGGGTCGATGTCGTCCGGGCTCACATCTTCCAGCGCCAGCGACGAAATGATGAGTTCCTTGATTTCTTGTTCAAGACGCTGCACGGTGAATCTCCAGGGAAAAATAGTCGGTCAGGTGGTCAGTCAGCTGGCGCGTGGCAATCGCCGCGCTCCGCCCTTCCACCAAAAAGGGGCGCACGGGAATGTCATCGCACACCTCGATCACGAAATGGCCGCGGCGCACCGGCACCTGGTACCAGGGCACACCTTTGGCCAGCATCGGGGGATTGCAACGGATGCGCACGGGCGTGATGTCGACCTCGCCACGCACCGCCACATTCGCCGCGCCACGCTGCAAAGGCAGCGCGCCCGACAGCGGCGTGCGCGTGCCTTCAGGAAAGATGATGAGGTTGTTGCCCTGCTGCAGCGAGGTCACGCAGTCTTCCACCAGGCCCGCGCCCGAGTCATTCGCAATGAACCCGGCGGCCGTGACCGGGCCGCGAGTGAACGGGTTGCGCAGCAAGGCACTCTTGACGATGCAGTCGGCACGTTGAACGAAGGACATGAGGAACACAACGTCCACCAGCGACGGATGGTTGGCAACGATCAGCAATCCGCGGCGATTCAGTTTCTCGAGCCCACTCACCCGCAGGCTCAGCACGCCCAGCAGGCGCATCTGGCCGACGAAGAGCCTCAGCAGGTGGTGCAACATCCATTTCGCGGCGACGGCGCGCGCTTGGCGGCGCCAGACCAGCAGGCGCAGCGCCGGGAAAGCCACCACGCGCAGCACCAGCCCCCCGAGCCCGAAACTCGAAAAGCACACCGCCGTGGCAAAGATGCGCCAGATGCGCTCCAGGCGATCAATCATGCCGACGCCAGGTCCAGGTGCGGCTGTCGCCAGCTTGAACGAGTTCGGCATCACCCGCCAACATGAAGCGCAGAACGTCGAGTGCCATGGGGAGCCTGGTCGCCCCCGTGGCGCTCAGCGAACCAACGCAGGCCTGCAGGGAATAGCGCGGTTGGCCCAGCCGAGGGGCAGACACCCGCCACGCCCAGGCGTACAGCGCCTGCGGTTCGTCGGCAAACTGCGCATAGATCCCGGGCAGCGGGGCGTCGTAGCAGATCACCATCACCTCGGCAGCGCCCTGCCCCAGCAGGCCGGCAGCTTCAACCAGGGCCGCGGCCGCATGGTCTCGGCCGGCCGCCACCGACACGTAGTTCGCATGGTCTCCCCGAGTGATCGAGTACAGCGCCCCGATGGCGTTGTGAACCGAGAGGCCGAACGCGGTGGGCGACAAGGGCTGATTGCCGGCCAGTTCGGCCAGCAATTCCAACGACCGTGTGCTGTCACCGTACCGTGAGCCCAGCACCACTGGAACTCCGAGCGCCTCGCCATGAGTCTGAAAGGCCACCTGGAGCGCCGTGCGACCCAACGGACCCAAGCGTCTCCGGGCCATGGCGGGCATTTCCTTCAGTTCGGGCTGGGCGTCACCGGCGGGCAGAAACGGCTCCGTCGCCCAGGCCTGCCACAGGTCAGGCGATACCAAGCCCGGGCCGAAAGCCGCCCAGGCACCGATGGAAAATTCAAGATTCACGCACGTTGAAAGTTGGCAAACTCGCCCGGTCGGCCAGTTTGCGGGCCCCCGCCACGGTAACCGTGGTCAGGCTGACACGCTGGGCCAATCGGCCCTGCAAACGCGAGATTCTACGAAACCGCTCTGTGCAGCCTCGGTCAACGCAAGTTTTGCCCCATCTTTCGCCAAATCGACGCGATCTGCAGGGAACTAAATGCGGCGGAAAGGAACACCCGACCTGATCCTGACGAGGAGTCAGAACTGGCCTTTGACAAAGATGCCGACGCCGTTGCGCCGCACCTTCACCGACATCTTGTAGCCGGAGTCGAGCTGAAGGCCGAGGCTGCGGGAGCCTGCATCGACACCGAACTTGGAGGTTCGGCCCTTCCACTCCAGCCCCACCTTGGTGCTGTAGCGGTCAACGCCCTCGTTGTTGAGGCGACGGGCCCCGGAGGCATCGGCAAACACCGTGGACTCCTCGCTGACGTTGTAGCGCCAGCCAAGGGTCAGCACCGAAGAGACCTGGTTCAGAGTCTGGCCGCCGATCTGCCCGGCGGTCTGGCCGCCAAAGGCGGAATCACTGACGGGCGAGAGCGCACCCTGCGCACCGACACCCACACCGAAATTGGAAGCGCCGCGGGTCACCCACCACCGAAAGGTCACACCGCCAAGCTCCACCAGGGGGCGGCCGTAGGCGTCGAGGGCCCCTGGCGAACGAAGACTGGCATCGTCAGAAGGCAGCCGGGCGCGCTCCAGCGTCACGCGTGGGGGCGCGGAAGCCAGACGGGCCGTGGCCACTCGGCCTCGCAATGAGTTGTCCGATTCAGGCGTGTAGACCGCCACCGATTCTTGAGCGTGAGCGTGACCACCCGGCAGACCCACGCACGCCACCACCCCGAGGGTGAGGACGGGACGAGAAAGCGAAACCAGAGTGGCGGCTGTCGTTCTCATGATGGTGAACCTGCTTGCAACGATGAAGGATCAAGGTCGCGCATTTCGGGGTTGGGAACTTCTCGATAGCGCTTGATCTGACTATCGTTGAGTCCCCTGGGTTCAGTTGTCGGCAGTCTTTCGCATTCCCTGTAGGACAAGCGCACGATCTGTTGCATCACATGCAATTGGGCACAGCGCCCGCAAACACCGCCTCAAGCAGCTCACGCCCGCCGAGGCCGCACCCGGGAGGCCACTTCCTTTGCGCGGGTCCGCGCGAGGTCCACATCGCCGTCATAGGCCAGCGCCACGCCCATGCGCCGCTTGGTGAATGCTTCGGGCTTGCCGAACAGGCGAAGATCGCTTTGCGGCACCTGCAGCGCATGATCCACCCCATCGAAAGCGATGCCGGTGGCATCGACGCCGCCATAGATGACGGCGCTGGCACCGGGGCTCTTGAGGCGGGTGTCCACAGGCAAGCCCAGGATGGCCCGGGCGTGCAGCTCGAATTCGTTCTGCCACTGGGTGATGAGTGTCACCAGCCCCGTGTCATGCGGCCGCGGGCTGACCTCGCTGAACCACACCTGATCGCCCTTGACGAAGAGCTCCACACCGAACACGCCTTGCCCGCCCAGGTCGTCGGTGACAGTGCGGGCAATGTCGCGGCATCGCTGCAGTGCAGCATCGGGCATCGGATGGGGTTGCCAGCTCTCCACGTAGTCGCCCGACACCTGCACGTGCCCGATGGGCTCGCAGAAATGCGTCTGCACCTGCCCCTCGGCATTCAGTGCGCGCACGGTGATCTGGGTGATTTCGTAGTCGAAGTCGATGAAGCCTTCGACGATCACGCGGCCATGGCTGACCCGGCCTCCGGCCATCGCCGCGTCCCAAGCCGGCCCCACATCAGCCGGCCCGTCGATCTTGCTTTGGCCTTTGCCCGAACTGCTCATGACCGGCTTGACCACGCAAGGGTAGCCGATGCCGCCATCGATCGCGGCCTGCAGCTCGGCCAGCGAATCGCAGAACACATAGGGGCTCGTGGGCAGCCCCAGCGTTTCGGCGGCCAGGCGGCGGATGCCTTCGCGGTCCATCGTGAGGCGCGCCGCGCGGGCCGTGGGAATGACCCGCACGACGCCGGCGGCTTCGAGCTCTTCGAGCATACCCGTGGCGATGGCCTCGATCTCAGGCACGACCCAGTGCGGGCGCTCGGCTTCGATCAGCGCCTTCAACTGGGCTGGGTCGCTCATCGTGATCGTGCGGACGTGGTGGGCGACCTGTTGGCCGGGCGCGTGGTCATACCGATCGACCGCCGTGGTTTCAACCCCGAGCCGTTGCAACGCGATCAGCACTTCCTTGCCCAACTCGCCGCTACCGAGCAGCATGACCTTGGTGGCCGAAGGGGACAAAGGGGTGCCGAGTGTGATCATGGGGGCGAAGGTCAAAATGCGGTGATGGCGGATTGTCGCTCTGCCGGGGCCTGGCATGACAAACCCTTCACACCCTCCGACAACATGACCACGTTCGCACCCACTGCGGCGAGCAGGTCCATCATGGGCCGACTTCACCGACCGCGCTATGGCCTGGGGGCTTCAGTGGCTGCCTCGGAGTGCCGATAACAACGTACAGCCTCTTTCAAATTCAACGCCGTGAACTCGCCCGCTGAAGCCCCTCATCCCTTCGAGCCCCTGGTCGCACCCCTGCGCGACCTCGACGCCTGGACGGCCTACTTCCGCGGCGCCGAGATCCCTGTGCTGGCCAACACCGCCGAAGCGCTCGAGGCCATGCGGGCGAACGAAGACGAGGTTGATGCCAACCTCATCGGCGAAATGGTGGCCGATGACCCGTTGATGACGCTGAAGATCCTCGCGCACGCCTCCACGCACCGATCAGAACGACGCGTGACCGATGTCGAGACCGTCACGGCAGCCGTGGTGCTGTTGGGCATCACCCCGTTTTTCACGGCTTTCGGTCCGCAGCCCTTGGTCGAGGACAGGCTTGCCGGCATTCCGGGCGCGCAAGAGGGGCTCAACGAAGTTCTGCGTCGGGCCTACCGTGCGTCACGCTTTGCGTTTGCCTTTGCCGTGCACCGCATGGACCTCGATGCCGCCGTCATTCACGAAGCCGCTCTGCTGCACGACTTTGCAGAAATGCTGCTCTGGTGCCACGCCCCTCGCCTGGCCATGGAGGTTCGGGAAGACCTGCAGGCAAATGCTCATCTGCGCAGCAGCACCGCTCAAAAAAACACGCTGAATGTGGTTCTCAGCGAGCTGCAGCAGTCCCTGATGAAGTCGTGGTCGCTGCCCGACCTGCTGATCCGCATTTCAGACGACAGCCATGCAGACCACTCGAGCGTGCGCAACGTGCTGCTGGCGATCCGCCTGGCCCGTCACTCGGCCGAGAGCTGGGACAACGCGGCCATTCCCGACGACATCCGCGACATCGCCGAACTGCTCAACATGTCTGAAGGGCGAGCACTTGCCTTGGTGCGCGATCTCGACTTGTGACCCCCGGGTCACGGGGTGTCGCCACGGCAGCGTTCCACGCGCATGCCGCGCCAACCCGCATGAATGCTGGATGTCTGTCAGCGAATGACCTTGGTCACACCCCATTCAGAGTGCTTGTGCACGCCGCCGCGCCGGGGAACACTCCGGCAGTGAACTGCAGCAACGCTTTACTTGCCCGACAAGGGCGCCAAGGGCATCGGCTCGGTGGCATCGGACCCGTGTCCGGCCGCAATCCAGTGCAAGGCCTCGGCGAACACCGCCGGATGGTCGGCCATGTGGACGTGGGCCACGCCGTGCAGATGGCGGTTGTCGGCACCAGGCAAGGTGCCCGAGGATGCAGGAAAAACGATGTTGTCGCAGTGGCCGTAGAAACAGGTGAAGCGGGCATTCGACTGCGCGGACTCCTGCGCCTGCAAGCCTGTCTGCAACGCGCTGGTCTGGCGCATCTCGCGGGCATTGGTGCTCCAGCCGAAGCGTGCGGGCCAGGTGCCTTGGTGGGGGCTGCCGATGGTGATGACCCGGTGCGCTCGAACCGCGCCGCGATGCTCGGCCATCCACACCCGGGCTGCCAGACCGCCCATGCTGTGGCCCACGATGACGGGGGCTCGGCCGGTGGTCACCTCGATCTGGCGCACGGCATGTTCGATGATGCTGCCGTAGTCGGCGATCGAACCCAGAATGGGCTCCAGATTGACCGCCACGAACGGGATGTTGCGCCGGCGCAGCTCCTGCATCCAGCGGTTCCAGAATCCGCGGTTGCACACGAAGCCATGCACGAGCACGACCCCATGGGCGCGGCTGCCCGCGGGCAGGTGGTCGGCAAAACGTCGCGATCGAAACGGCTGCTGCCAGCAGAAGATGCGCGGTGCCGTGACGATCTCGCCCCACCACGACTTCACGAGCTGGGCCAGGGTGGCTCGCGGCGCCGGATCGTCTCGGTGGACCAGGCGCATCACGACGAATTCCAACGCCATGAAGCTCGCGTAGCCGAGCACGATGACCGCCGCGCCCCACCACGCTCGTTCGGGGCGGCCGTCTTGCACGAACCACCATGCCGAGCCACCGGCGGCCGCCAGCAGGCCGAGCGTGATGAGTTGTTGAAGGCGCGCGAGCATGTGGGCCATGCTATCAGCCGCCCTCTGTGGACCCGCCGTCCGTCCATTCGGCGCCACATCGGCGCAACATTTGGCTACAGTTCCAAATTAGGGGGCCGAGACCCCCATGTGAAAATTTCCGGCCTCGCTGGCACCTCGCTCGCACGGGGTCCCCGCCGTCGTTTTTCTTGCTTTACCCCCATCTCTATCAACAACCCGAGGACTCTGCTTTGAGGCTGATCTTGCTCACCTTGCTCGCGTTCGTCGGCCTTCCGGCGTGGGCAGCTTCTGTCTCGCTGGCA
>JBEGTX010000210.1:0-4945 GCA_041179165.1 Pseudomonadota bacterium
GCTTCGACGCACCTTCGTCGGTTCTTTTGGGCTGAACGCAAATCGGTTGGTTCGTGCCGTGGCCGCGCCGGGTATTCGCCCCGGCAGGCGAGCAGCTTGCGCGCTGAACGCACACAACCCTCAGTCATACCGTCGAAGGACGGTGGTGGTTCTTTCGGGCTGAATGCCAACCGCCTTGTTCATGGCACTGCCGCGCCGGGATTTCGCCCCGGCGGGCGAGTAACTTTTGGCTGGTCCCAAAAGTCACCAAAAGTACAGCGGCCTGTGAGCGTCGCCCCTTCGGGGAAGCTGAGTCGCCCGGGCGTGAAAGGGTCGTGTGGAACTCGCTACGTTCCCTTCGGTCACTGCACTCAGACAGCCACACGAAGAATGATTTGAAGCGCTTCGCGCCCCTTCCAAGACCGGGCGCCTCAGCCGACGCTCAATGGCCGCGGACACCAGCCAGGGCAACGCCAGCCACCGCAACGCCAGCCGGGCCTCGCTGCGCCTCGTGTTTAAGGTGCCTCGCTCCGCCTCGGCGGCGGTCGCTGCTCAATCGTGACGTGGTGGCAACTCGGGTGCCGAGCCGTGCGACGCTTCCGGTGCGCCTTCGGCCACGTTCTCCTGGCGTGGGCCGTCGTCGTGGTCTGACAGGTGGGTGTCGTGATGACCGCCGTCGTCCGGGCCGTCATCACGGTGGTGACCCCGCATGCCGGAGCGCAGGTAGCGGTTGTGGTGGTTGGTGCGGGGCAGGAAGCGTGACAGCTCGGTGAGCGCCATCTGGTAGACGTCGCGCTTGAACTCGATGACCCACTCGAGGGGCACCCAGTACTCGTTCCAGCGCCAGGCGTCGAACTCGGGGTGGTTGCTGGCGCGCAGGTTCATGTCGCTGTCGCGGCCGACCAGCTGCAGCAGAAACCAGATCTGCTTTTGCCCGCGGTAGTGCCCGCGTGCGTCGCGGCGGATGAAGTGATCGGGCACCTCATAGCGCAGCCAGTCGCGCGTGCGCGCGACGATGCGGACGTGGTCTGGCAACAGCCCCACTTCCTCTTGCAGCTCGCGGAACATCGCCTGCTCTGGCGTCTCGCCGTATTTGATCCCGCCCTGCGGAAACTGCCAGGAGTGGGTGCGAATGCGCTTGCCCCAGAACACCTGGTTCCGTGGGTTGAGCAGGATGATGCCGACGTTGGGTCTGAACCCATCACGGTCGAGCATAATCAACCTCAAGTTCTCTAGTTAAATCCATTATTGCACCGGCATGCCCGGAATCAACCCCGCGGATTCCCCTCCATGGCCGAGTCTCTTTCCTGAACCGTCTTTTTTCGCGTCCGCGCCGTTCCCCATGAAAGCGTCCCAGTTCTTCATCTCTACCCTCAAGGAAGCGCCTGCCGAGGCCGAGGTCGCCAGCCACAAACTGATGATGCGCGCCGGTTTCATCAAGCGCCTCGGAGCCGGCATCTACACCTACATGCCCATGGGGCTGCGCGTGATCCGCAAGGTCGAGAACATCATCCGCGAGGAAATGACCCGCGCCGGTGCCGTCGAGCTGCTGATGCCGGTCGTGCAGCCGGCCGAGCTGTGGCAGGAGTCGGGCCGCTGGAACAAGATGGGTGAAGAGATGATGCGAGTGAAAGACCGCCATGGTCGCGACTTCATCATCCAGCCGACGAGCGAGGAGGTGATCACCGACATCGCCCGCCAGGAGCTGCGCAGCTACCGCCAGCTGCCGAAGAACTTCTTCCACATCCAGACCAAGTTCCGCGACGAGCGCCGTCCGCGTTTCGGGGTGATGCGCGGGCGCGAGTTCACGATGAAGGACGCCTACTCCTTCGACCGCAACCCCGAGGCCGCACTTGTCAGCTACGAGGCCATGTACGCCGCCTACTGCCGCATCTTCGAGCGCTTGGGCCTGACCTACCGCGCCGTGAAGGCCGACACGGGTGCCATCGGCGGTGACAAGTCGCATGAGTTCCAAGTCATTGCCGACACCGGCGAAGACGCGCTCGTCTACTGCGCCGACTCCGACTTCGCTGCCAACATCGAACTCGCCGAAGCCCTGCCGTTGTTGAAGGAGCGTGCCGCGCCCACCGAGGCCAAGGCCACCGTGGCCACGCCGGGCAAGACACAGTGCGCCGATGTCGCCACGCAGCTCGGCCTGCCGCTGTCGCGCACGGTCAAGGCACTGGTGCTGGCCACCGACGTCAAGAACGACGAAGGCGAGGTCACGCAGAGCACCGTGTGGCTGCTGCTGGTGCGCGGCGACCACGAGCTCAATGAAGTGAAGGCCGGCAAGCTGCCCGGTTTCCAAGATGGCTTCCGTTTCGCCACGGGCGCCGAGATCGAGTCGCACTTCGGCTGCAAGGCCGGCTACCTCGGGCCTGTGGGCCTGCGCCAGCCGGTCAAGGTGGTGGCCGACCGGACGGTCGCCAACATGAGCGATTTCGTCTGCGGCGCCAACGAGGCCGATGCCCACCTGAGCGGCGTGAACTGGGGCCGTGACCTGCCCGAGCCCGACGTGGTGGCCGACATCCGCAACGTGGTCGAGGGCGATCCGTCGCCTGACGGCAAGGGCGTGTTGTCGATCCAGCGCGGCATCGAGGTGGGCCATGTGTTCTACCTGGGCACTGTGTACTCCAAGCCATTGAACGCCACCTACCTCGACGAGCAAGGCAAGCCGCAGCTGATGGAGATGGGCTGCTACGGCATTGGCGTGACGCGCATCCTGGGCGCGGCCATCGAGCAGAATCACGACGACCGCGGCATCATCTGGCCCGACGCCATGGCACCGTTTGCCGTGGCCATCTGCCCCATCGGCTACGACCGCTCGCCCGAGGTGCGCGAGGCGGCCGACCGTCTGCACGACGAGCTGCAGGCAATCGGCATCGACACCATCCTCGACAACCGCGGCGAGCGGCCTGGCGCCATGTTCGCCGACTGGGAACTGGTGGGCGTGCCGCACCGCATCGTCATCGGCGACCGCGGCCTGAAGGCCGGCGAGCTCGAGTACCAGGGCCGCCGCGATGCACAAGCCACGACGGTGGGGACGGGCGACATTCTGGCCTTCGTGAAGGCCAAGCTCGGTTCATGAGCGGCATCCTCCCCGGCGCGGGGAGCGCCCGGAGGCGCCTGATGCTGGCGGGTGCTGCTGCGCCCGCACTGTGGCTGCCTGCGCAGTCGGCACTGGCGGGCACGCAAGCCGAAGAGCCTCTGGCCGATTCGGTGCGCACGGTGCTGTCGTCGGCCATTGCAAGCAACGCGCCGCCGAAGCCCTCGTTCGCCACGACCGAGGCGCGCCTGGCGTATCTGCAATGGCTGGGTGCCATGAGCGACCGCTTGAAGAAGCGCAAGGCCGAGAACGTCACCCGCATCGAGTTTCTCGAGACGGTGTGGTACGAATCGAAACGTGCCGGGCTCGACCCGGCACTGATGCTCGGCCTCATTCAGGTGGAAAGCGGTTTCCGCAAGTACGCCATCAGCATTGCGGGCGCACGCGGCTACATGCAGGTGATGCCGTTCTGGGCCAAGCTCATCGGCGATGGCGACCCGAGCAAGCTCTTTCACATGCAGACGAACCTGCGCTTCGGCTGCGTGATCCTGCGGCATTACATCGACCGTGAAAAGGGCGACCTGTACCTGGCCCTCGGCCGCTACAACGGCAGCCGTGGCAAGCCGCAGTACCCGAACCTCGTGTTCGGTGCGCGCCGCAGCTGGGAATTCAAAGCCAGCTGACGGGCCTGCAGCGTACGAGCCTGGTGCGGCTCAGAGGCCGTGCCACACCTTGGGTGAAGCTTCGGCCACACCCAGCAGGGCCAGCACGCGCTCTACCGTGTCGTTCACCATGTCGTCGATGGTGGCGGGGCGGTGATAGAACGCCGGCAGTGGCGGAAACACGATACCGCCCATTTCGGTCACGGCCGTCATGTTGCGCAGGTGGGCCAGGTTGAACGGGGTCTCGCGCACCATCAGCACCAGGCGGCGGCGCTCCTTGAGGGTCACGTCGGCGGCACGGCTGAGCAGGTTGTCGGACAGGCCGTGGGCCACCGACGCCAGCGTTTTCATGGAGCAGGGGGCGATGACCATGGCGTCGGCGGCAAAGCTGCCGCTCGCGATGGCCGCGCCCACGTCCCCGGGGTGATAGGCCGTGTGGGCCAGCGCCTCGAAAGCCTTGCGGTCCAGACCCAGCTCATGGTGCACGTTGAGCAAGCCGGCCGGGCTGGCCACGAGGTGGGTTTCATGCCCGGCGGCTTTCAGGCGCTCGAGCAGGCGCAGCGCATAGATCGCGCCCGTAGCGCCGGTGACGCCCACCACCACACGCTTGGGCGTGGAGTGAGGCATTCCCACCGGCTCCGCAGCGTGTGGCATGTCGCTCAGTGCGCCGCGGTGCCCAGCACCTGCTGCAGTTCGCCGGCTTCGTACATCTCCATCATGATGTCGGAGCCACCGACGAACTCACCGTTCACATAGAGCTGGGGAATGGTGGGCCAGTTGGCGTAGTCCTTGATGCCTTGGCGAACGTCCGGATCTTCGAGTACGTTGAAGGTCTTGAGGTCGGTGACGCCACAGGCCTTCAGGATCTGGATGGCGCGGCCGGAAAAGCCACACTGAGGAAACTGGGACGTGCCTTTCATGAAAAGCACGACGCGGTTGGTTTTGACGATTTCGTCAATGCGTTGCTGGGTGTCGCTCATGATCTTGGACCGGTCGGGCCGGTGGGGTTCGTTGGAGAGGGCAGGTTACACGGCAAACGGGCCGTGCGCTGCAGGTGGGACATTGTCCTCCTGCGGGAGACCGGTTGCTGGCGCAGGGTGTGAGAAATCAGCGGGCGCTGGCGATGAGGCGGCGCTCAGCGCTCGGAAAGCGCCATTCATACCGCCTCGATGTCAAAAAGCGTAGGAGATTCCCAGCTGGAGCACGGGGGCCAGACGCAGGTCGCGCACGACGTCGTCGAGGTTTTGCGTGCCATTGA
>JBEGTX010000211.1:0-27472 GCA_041179165.1 Pseudomonadota bacterium
CAGGTCGTGGCGCTCGGCGCCAAGAGCAGCAGCCCGCTGTACAACAAGATCGACGGTACCCGCACTGGCGTGATGGGCTGGTCCATGGGTGGTGGCGGTTCGCTGGCCTCCGCCAAGAGCCGTCCATCGATCAAGGCGGCTGCACCACAAGCCCCTTGGTACGCGACCGAAAACTTCTCGGCGCTCACCGTGCCGACACTGATCTTCGCTTGCCAGCTCGACGCCATTGCACCGATCAACTCGCACGCCCAGCCGTTCTACAACAGCATGACCAAGAACGCCAAGCAGTACCTCGAGCGTTCGGGCGGCGATCACTACTGCTTCAATTCGGACAACGCCACGGCCAGCCTGAAGGGCGTGTCGTGGATGAAGCGCTATATCGACGGCGACACCCGCTACACCACGTTCGCTTGCAGCAACCCGAATGCTTCCGGCTACTCTGCATTCAAGACCGAACGCTGCAGCTGATGGCCTGACCCTGGACCGCCGGTCTGCCGCTTTCTCGAGGGCTGCGACAGACCGATTTGTTCCAGAATTCGTGTGAATGCAAGACCCCCTTGGCCACTGGTTTTCCAGTGGCCAATCTGCTTTTGAGGCATCGATTTTTCATGTCCGCAATGACCCCGCTGAACCCGCCGTCTCCGATGCGATGAGCCGGATCCTCTCAACGTCGACGATGCGCCGCCGGCATCTCGGCGCAACTGGGCTGTGGCTCGCTGCAGTGCTGGGCAGCGCGGCATCGGGCTGGGCTGCCGAAGCCGCCGGGCCAGTGCCAGTGCCAGTGCCAGTGCTGGCCGCGCCGTCGTACGTGGCTCACGTGATCAACCCATCTTTCCAGGGTGCGATGGCCGTGCCTGGCAGCGGCGTGCTGCTGGCCTGGGCGACCGACGGCACCGTATTGCGCAGCATGGACGGGCAGACCTGGGCGCACGCCGACACCCCTGGCACGGACACGCTGCGCCACATGGAGAGCGACAGCCGGGGTGCAGTGCTCCTTGCCGTGGGCGACCGCGGGCTCTTGCTTCGCTCGGTCGATGCCGGTCTGCATTGGTCGGGCATCGACAGCGGCACGACGGCAGACCTGCGTCGTGTGAGCCGGCTCACCAGTCCGACAGGCGCGGCCTGGATCGCCGTCGGCGCCGAGGGCAGCTTGCTGCGCTCCTCGGATGACGGTCTCACCTGGCGAGCCGCCACGGCGGGCCGATCGCTTGCGTGGGGTGCGCTGTTCGAGCAGGGTGACGCCTCCACGCCGAACTCGCGAGTGTTTTTTGTCGGCGGGGACCGCGGCGCCATCCTGCGTTCGGACGATGGCGGCGAAAGCTTCGAGGTGGCCCACCTCGAAGCAGAAGGCAGCCCACCCATCACCGGCTTCTTCGCGGCCGGCCGTGCCCTCGTGGCCACCAGCGCGCTCGGCCGGGTGCTGCGCTCGACCGATGGCGGACGCTCATGGCGTCTGCAGCGCACGCGCTCGCGTGGCTTCATCACGGGACACGCCTTCGACGCCGTCCATCGCGCCTGGGTACTTTCCACGCACACAGGCGATGTCCTGCGCAGCACCGATGAGGGGGCGTCCTGGCAGGTGTTTCCTGCGGGGAGCAAAGCGGTCATTGCTTCAATTCAATATGACGCCGCCCAGCGTGCCCTGGTCGGCGTGGGGCCCGGGGGGCTCACGCTGCGCTCGATCGATGGGGGGAGGCGCTGGCACTCACAGCGCCTTGCCGGCGAGCCTGCGTTCCAGGCACTGTTGCACGACCCCGTGCGCCAACGCTGGTGGGCCTTGGGGCAGGATGGCGCGTTGAGCCAGTCTTCGGACGCGGGGCGGAGCTGGGCCATCGCGCTGCCCGCGCAAGGCGAATACCTCAACAGCGTCACTGTGGCACCGGGCAGCGGCACGCTCATTGCCTTGGGAGATGTGGGCTGGGTGTCCCGCTCCACCGATGCCGGCGCCCACTGGCAGCCGGTGCCGATGCGCTTCGCACAAGACATCTACCCGCCCAACTTCATCGCCTCGGCCTGGCTGTCATCGAAGGGCAGCTTCCCTCCGGCACTGATGGCCGCAGGGCCGACGGGCAACGTGCTGCGGTCTATGGACGAGGGCTTCAGCTGGCGCACGGTGCTCAACACGCCTTTCGCACGTGCGGACATCTTCTCTCACGTTCTCAGCGATGCGGAACACGGGACGACCGTGGTGGTGGAAGCGCGTGGGCACTATCACCTCTCGCGCGATGGCGGCACCACATGGAGCGCGAACCGCCCGCTGGCAGCCGGGCTGCCTGCCGGCAGCTTGTACCGCACAGGCCTGAGTGCCAACGGGGTGCTGCTGGCGATCGGCAAATCGCGCCGTGTCTTTCGGAGCACCGATGGCGGTGAGCACTGGTCGGGCGCCGATCTGGGGTTCGAAGCCAACCTCTTTGCGACCCATGCCGCTGCAGCACGCGGCCGACTGTTGCTGGGCGGCGAGGGCGGCGTGGTGTTGTTGTCGGACGATGCAGGCGTGAGCTGGCGCCGCATCGAGACGGGCACCGACCGGCTGCTGCTGGCGTTCATCCGCGAGCCCCGCACCGGCACGCTGCTGGCGTTCGGCCGGGGCGGTGTGGTGCTGCGCTCCGACAGCCAGGGCGAGCGCTGGCGCGTCGTTCCGTCAGGAACTGAGGAGGACCTTCGGCAACCCCTCATCGAGCCGGGCAGCGGCCACATCGTGGTGGCTGGTCGGTCGGGCACCTTGCTGCGCTCGATGGATGCAGGCCTGTCGTGGCAGGTACTCGACAGCCACACCACTGCCCACTTCAAGAGTGCGGCCTTCCATCCCGACGGCCACCTCATCGCGGTGGGCCAGCGCATCGTGCGATTGACACGCCTGCCCGCGACCCCGAAGTGACTTCAGGCCGGCGGGCGGGGGGCCTGCCGTCTGAGGCCAGCGTTCGAATGAGCGATCAGAAGTTCGTCACACCCGATGAGGTGCACTTGCCCGACGCGTAGCCGATGCAGATCTTCGGCACGCTGCGGATGCGGCTGTTGCGCAGCGATGCAGTGCTCGTGCTGCTGTCGGTGCGGAACACGCCTTCCTTCAGGTTGCTGATGTCGCAGCCGGTCAGCGTCACGGCCGTCTTGAACTTGGTGCCGCCGTTCTGACGGTAGGCCTTGGCTGCGCCGTTGATGATGCAGTTGGAAACCGTCAGCGTGCCTTCGGCGTTTTGCTGGAAGAACTTGTCTTCGCCCTTGCCTCCGGTGATGTTCTTGACGGTCACGTTGCCGGCCTGCTTGATCGTCATGGCGTCTTCCCCCACGTCGGTCCACGTGATGTTGTCGAGCGTGGCATTGCCGTAGGTGTGAATGCCGTCAGCACCGTTCTTGCCGATGATCACGTTCTTGACGGTCGCGCCGCCTGAAATTCGGAAGTAGGGCTTCTGGCTTTCGCTTTGGCTGCCGTCGCCCAAGGCGGAGGTGCCGTTGAAAGTCTTGCACCCGCCATCGTAGGTGCCTTTTTCCACCTTGATGGTGGATGACACCGACACGCTGCCCGTCGAGCGGCAGGTGGCGCCCGTGGCGGCCAGCGAGAGGGATGCGGCCAGGCTCAGCGTGGCGCCGATCAGCAATGACAAGCTTGATTTCATGAGAGTCTCCTGAATATTTTTAGTGGGTGTCACCCGCGCAAGACGCGAGTGAGCCCAGTAGTATCACGAGACCCGTTTCGAATCGCTTGTCGATTCTGTGTAGGGGTTTTCTAGCGGACGACCCTGCCATCGTCGGTCGAAGGGCCAATGTTCATCGGACGAAACGAAGACGACAACGGCCACAACAGCCGCGCCATCGACCCCATCGACCCCATCGAAGCCGTCAGGAAGCGGGCTGCGACGCGGGCGGCGCCGCGGGCTCGGCCTTCGGAATCAGCGACCGCTGATCCGCGGGCAGCTTGGCGCGCAGCTCATCGAGACGCTGCGTCTTCTGCTCGGGCGTGAGGTTGGCGTCCTGTTGCACGAACATCGCCTCCATGGTCAGGCGAGCGTGTTCATCCTGTTGGCCGAACAAGGCTTCTGCAGTGGGGCCGTCGAAGTGGCGGCGCTTGACGGCTTCCATCTGGTCGAAGAACAGATTGGCCTCCTGCAGAGTGGTCGGGATGCCCTTGGGCAGCATCTCGCGCTGGATCTCCTGCGTGTAAGCACGGTAGTCCTTGAACAGCTTGAGCGCCTTCTCGGCTTCTTCACGGGGCATGCCCTCGCGCAGCGCTCGTTCCAGGCGCGCGATGTCGTCGGCGGAGGGGTTTTCCGGCATGTTGTTGATGAGCGCTTCGATCGACGAGCGGGTGGCTCGGTCGACCACCAACCCGCCGCCATAGCTGAGATCGAACAGCAGCGCAGCGTCGAGTTTTCCGGTTGCGGTGGTGATGGAGAAGGGTGACGACCCGGCCTCGGCGTTGCTCGCAGAAGAGGCGGGTGCTTGGCCTGCGCCCATGCTCGGTGCGGTGCCGGTCGTTGTCGCCACGGCGCCACCGCCCCCTGCGGAGTCCCCCGAGCCGGACAGGTACGAAGCCGCAACGGCGGCGACCACAGCGGCAGCTGCAATGGCATACCAATGGGTTTTGGAAAGTTGAAGCATCGGAGAAAGTACCCAGGTCATGCGGCTGCAAGACGATGCCGCGGGTCGCCAGCATAACGTTGCCTCGGCTCGAAAGTCCGGGCGCCTTGGCGGGGCTTTGATTTTAGCGGTGGTCGCCAGCGCGTCCTCCCCCTCCCCGCGCGTACCACAAAACCCGGGAAAAAAATTGACAGAACACGTAGGTGGAAAGCGCCGACGTGAAATTCGTCACTGACGGACAACAATGCGCTTCGCCCCAAGCAGGATCGATCGAGTCGGCCATCGCTTCGGGTGAACCACCGTCAGAGCGCGGGTGCAATGACCGCCTCGCCTGATTCGTTAACCACAGATGGAGACATTCAATGCAATTCACACAACACGCCACGCGCCTCGCCCAGGCTGCTCTGCTCGTCGGCGCCGTGGTGCTGTCGGCCGCCGCCACGGCCCAGACCAATCCGTATGCCCGCGGCCCTGTGCCGACCACGTCGTCCCTTGAAGCGAGCCGTGGTCCATTCTCGACCAGCTCCTTCACCGTGAGCCGTCCAAGCGGCTACGGCGCAGGCACCGTGTACTACCCGACCAATGCAGGCGGCACCGTCGGCGCCATTGCCATCGTTCCGGGTTACACCGCACGCCAGAGCAGCATCAACTGGTGGGGTCCGCGTCTGGCCTCGCACGGCTTCGTGGTCATCACCATCGACACGAACTCCACGCTCGACCAGCCTGCATCGCGCTCGCGTCAGCAACTGGCCGCACTGGACCAAGTGGCCACGCTCGCTCGCACCAGCAGCAGCCCGATCTACAACAAGGTCGACACCGCACGCATGGGCGTGATGGGTTGGTCCATGGGTGGTGGCGGCTCGCTGATCTCGGCACAAGCCCGTCCTTCGCTGAAGGCTGCAGCACCGCAAGCGCCATGGAACGGCTCGACGAACTTCTCGTCGGTCACCGTGCCGACGCTGATCTTTGCCTGTGAGAACGACGCCATCGCGGCCACTGGCTCGCATGCTTCGCCGATGTACAACAGCATGACGCGCAACCCGAAAGAGTACATGGAAATGAACGGCGGCAGCCACTCGTGCGCCAACAGCGGCAACAGCAACCAGGCCCTGATCGGCAAAAAGGGCGTGGCCTGGATGAAGCGCTTCATGGACGACGACACCCGTTACAGCTCGTTCGCTTGCGACAACCCGAACAGCTCGCGCGTCTCTGACTTCCGCGTTGCACGTTGCAACTGATCTGAGCAAGTCCTGAAGGCCGGCTCGCCACTTGGCGAGCCGGCCTTTTTCATGTGCGCCCGGCACGGGCGCACTCTTGGAGGTGCAAGTCCACCCGCAAGTTGATCACGGCGAACGAAGCGAAGCGCAACTGCACGATGGCGACCGATTGTGGAATGTCGGCGCAGTGGGGGACTGGGTTCGGGCGAGCGTCATGTCAGTCCGGCACACCCGACCTGCCTTTCTTCTGGGGGTAGATGGTCTCCCCACGCTTGAGCATCTCCACGAATGCCTCGATTTTTTTCTTGCGCCCCGCCTCGGTCTTGAGGTTGTGAACGCGAAAGGCCAGGGCAAAGCGGTTCTGCTCGGTGAGCAGGCCCAGCATCTGCAGGGCTTTGGGCTCGGCATCGATGGCGGCCTGCAGGTCCGCTGGAATCTTCTGGCCTTTGCCGCTGCCATAGGCACGGTCCCATCGCCCATCTGCCTTGGCGGCTTCGATTTCCCTGAGCCCGTGGGGCGTCATCCGGCCCGCATCGATCAGCCGGCTCACGTTGGCGACATTGATCTGGCTCCAGATGCTGCGGGGCCGGCGCGGGGTGTAGCGCTGCAGATAGCTCGTATCGTCCAAGCCTTTCCGCACCGCATCGATCCAGCCCCAGCACAGCACCACGTCGATCGCCTGCTTGGGCGTGATCGACGGCAGGCCTGAAGCCACCTTGTGGATCTTGATCCAGACCTCGTTCTGCACCTCATGGTGGCGGGCCAGCCAGTCGTGAAACCCCTGTTCATCGGCGAACTCGTGAACTTTTTCGGGATCGATGGTGATCGGTGCCATGGTCGTCTTGCCTTGTGGTCTGCGAAAAGGGTTACCGCCAAGCGGCGGCGCAGCGCTTGTATCAGGTGGTCTTTTTAACATTGGGTAAGGCCCCATTGCGCCATGGGGTGGGCCCTCTCATGCTGCCTCCGGGCGATCTTCAGCCCCCACAAAGGAAAAAACCATGAGAGACAAGCTTCTTCCCCTGGCCGCGCTTGCGCTGGCCGCTCTGGCGCTCGCGCCACCGCTCGCCCATGCCGGCAGCGCCGACACGGCGCCCGCCCTGCTCGCGTCGGACGCCGAGCCGGTGCCGACCGACCGGCTCATCATCCGCTACAAGACCGGCGTGGCCGGCACGTCGCGCTCCGCGGGAACAGCCGAGCGGTCTAGATTGCACCGTGGAGCCCAGGATGCGGCAGCGCGCCACGGCCGCCGTCTGCAATGGCTGCGTGTGGGCGCGTTCGACACCCAGATCATGAAGCTCGACGCACGCGTGAGCCACGAAGAAGCCCGCCGCCTGGCGCGCGAGATCGCCCTGGCCGACAGCACGGTCGAATACGCCGAGCCCGACCGCATCCTGCACGCGCTCTCGACACCCAACGACACGCAGTACGGTCAACAGTGGCATTACTACGAAGCCAAGGGCGGCCTGAACCTGCCCCTGGCCTGGGACAAGTCCACAGGCACCGGCGTGGTGGTCGCAGTGATCGATACCGGCTACCGGCCGCATGCCGACCTCAAGGCCAACATCATCCCGGGCTACGACTTCATCAAGGACTCGTCCAACGCCAATGACGGCAATGCACGCGACAGCGACGCGCTCGACCCGGGCGACTACGCCACGGTCGGCGCATGCGGGTTCTTCTCGCCTTCGCGCGAAACCACCAGCAGCTGGCACGGCACGCACGTGGCGGGCACCATTGCGGCCGTGAGCAACAACGGCAGCGGTGTCGCCGGGGTGGCCTACGGCGCGAAGGTGCAACCGGTGCGGGTGCTCGGCCGCTGCGGCGGCTACACCTCGGACATCGCAGACGCCATCGTGTGGGCCTCGGGTGGCACGGTGTCGGGTGTGCCGGCGAACCCGACGCCCGCACGTGTGCTCAACCTGTCGCTCGGCGGCGGTGGGGCGTGCGACGCGACCTCGCAGAACGCCGTGAACTCGGCCCGTTCACGCGGTACCGTGGTGGTCGTGGCCGCAGGCAACAGCAACACCAATGCCTCGGGCTTCTCGCCCGCCAGCTGCACCGGGGTGATCGCGGTGGCGGCCACCAACCGCAATGGCGGCCGTGCCTCGTATTCGAACTACGGCGCCATCGTGGCGGTTGCAGCGCCCGGCGGCGATACCGCCTCGGGCGCCGCAAACGGGATCCTGTCCACGCTCAACAGCGGCACGCGCGGACCGGGCAGCGACAACTACGCCTACTACCAGGGCACGTCGATGGCGTCGCCTCACGTGGCTGGTGTGGTCGCGCTGATGCTGTCGCGCAACCCGTCGCTGACCCCCGACCAGGTGGCCTCGAAACTGAAGTCGACGGCACGCGCCTTCCCTGCCACCTGCTCGCAGTGCGGCAGCGGCATCGTGGACGCATCGGCTGCAGTCGACTCGGCAGGTGGCGGCACCACCAATCCACCCACAGGTGGCAACGACGTGGAGCCGAACAACGCGATGAGCACGGCTCAAACCGCACGTGAAGGCGACACCATCTCCGGCCAGATGGCCAGCAGCAGCGATGTCGACTACTTCAAGGTGCAGATCAACGCCGGCAGCACGCTGGGCGCCAAACTCACGCCGAACTCGACGTCGAACTACAACCTCACCATCTACAGCAGTGGCGGCACGCAGCTGGCCACCAGCACCAATGGTGTGGGGGTGCTCGACAGCCTGGCCGTGAAGAACAACGGCACGGCGGC
Organism: Pseudomonadota bacterium; assembly: GCA_041179165.1. Taxonomy (GTDB): domain Bacteria; phylum Pseudomonadota; class Gammaproteobacteria; order Burkholderiales; family Burkholderiaceae_C; genus Rhizobacter. The sequence continues at coordinate 8,518 of JBEGTX010000211.1, forward strand.
GACCACCTACTACGTGCGCGTCAACTTCGTCAGCGGTGGCACGGGTTCCACGGGGGGCACGTACCAGCTGGTCCTCGACTGAACGGCGATCGGTGAAACGGACGGGGCCTGAATGCACAGCATTCAGGCCCCGTCTTCTGTCATGGCATCCGATGTCCCGTTGGCGCGCCGGCAGCACCGGTTCGCCAACAGTGCTCGCCGTGCGCACCGGAACGCATGCCAGGTTCCTGCGCGGGCGACGCGACTCGCGTTACCCTGCATCCTGTGTGGTTCAACGTGAGGCGTCACCTATGCACTGGCAGACCTCTGTTCTTCGCGTTCTTCCCTTTTGTGGGGCGATGCTGGCGATGCTCGCCGGGCCCGCGCTGGCCGCCCCGGCCGCCACGGCTTACACCGGCCCGCTGTTCGATGCGCACCTGCACTACAACATCGAGGCCTACGATAAAAGCTTTCCCATCGCCGACGTGCTGGGCCGCATGCAACGCAGCGGCGTGCGTGCGGTGGTGGCCAACAGCCGGCCGAACGAGGGCACACGCGCGTTGGCTGCAGCCCGTGAGGACACGCAGCGCGCGGGTGTGGTGGTGGTGCCGTTCGTGCGTCTCTACCGCAATCGTGCGGATTACACCGGCTGGCACAGCGACCCGAGCATCGTCGAGATGGTCCTGCGGGAGCTCAAGGCCGGCACGGCTGCCGGGCCGTACCGGGGATTGGGCGAATTCCACCTCTACGACAGTGCCAACGCAGACGGCCCCACCGCACGGCGGCTGATGCAGCTCGCGCAAGAGCGCGGCTTGGTCGTGCTCGCCCATGTGGACGACACCGCCATCGAAAAGCTCCTTGCCCATGCCCCGAAGGCCAGACTCATCTGGGCCCACAGCGGCATCGACGGCGCACCGGTCGAACGCGTGCGTGCGCTGCTCAACAGACATCCCACCTTGTACGGTGAGTTGTCTTATCGGCCCGGGCTGACCCAGGGGAGCGGCGAGCTCACGCGCGAGTGGCGCGCGCTGCTGCTCGATATGCCGAACCGCTTTCTTGTCGGGTCCGACACCTGGACCAACTCGCGCTGGGAAGACTATGAAGCGCTGATGCAGCAAGCGCGCCACTGGCTCGGAGGCTTGCCTGCGGACGTGGCGTCGCGCATCGCCTGGGGTAACGGCGCGGCCATGTTCGGCCTGTCAGCGCCTTGAGTGCCGCGGCCTTCGCTCAGCGTGGACAACGCCCGGCGGTACGCCGCGGCCACACAGGGCGCTGTTCACCCGTCACAAGCTGCTGACGGCCGCAGGCATCGCGCTGGATGCGCAGCAACAGTTTTCCGGTGGTGTCGTAGTACGCCGATGGAACCAGCGCGTTCGAGGGCGACCTCTTGCCACCGATGAAGACGCCGGCGGCTTCAAAGGCGTAGTCCGGCCAGTCGAGTCCGATGATGTCTCGCCCTTCAGGGTTGACCAGTGCAGCGTTGGCGCCGACGGTGTTCGAGGCCTTGAGGTAGCCCGCGGCGCCGAAGGCGAACCGTGACATCACATCGAACATCCGGTACTTCGGTTTGAGCAGCAGCTTGCCGTGTTGATCGAACAAGCCCATGGCTTTGGGGCCATCGCCCGTTCTGTCGGGGACTTGCCACGGTGGCGCCGACCCCGCTGAAACGAAGCGCCCCACCGTGGTGGCGAACTCGTGCTGCAGCGGAATCACCCACTGCAGCGTGTCCAGATCGAACACACCGGTGCGGCCGTTTCGGTACAAAGGCACCACAGTTCCCTCCACACTGAACGACGTGGTCATCACCGTGAACGCGGGCTCGAGCACCCACTCGCCACGGCGATCGATCACGCCGCGCAGGTCCGATCCTTCGGGTGATGCCACGGCGCCTGCCCGCCCCACATGGCCCACATGGCTGTACCTGGCGGGTATCGCCACCTGCCCGTTCATGTCCAGGTAGCCCATCAAGTTGCGCTCGCCGAAGGGAATCCATCCGTGGCTCGGAAGCCCCAAGTACTGAAGGCGCTGGAACGGGAAGATCTCCTTCCCCTGGGCATTGACCAGGGTGTGCAGACCTTCGTGGTTCTCGACCAGGATGTGGCCGTTCTGGCTGTAGTAGATCTTGGGGTAGAGGGGCGTCTTGGCGCCTGTTTCGGTGTTGAAGAGGAAAGCGCCGATGTGCCCTGGCGGCTCCACCTTCAGCCACTTGTGCAGTCCCGCTTCAACTTCTTGTGGCTTCTCGAAAGTAGAAACGGACTCGGCCGGCTCCAGATCGGTGATACGGCGACCGGTGCGGTCGAACACGAGTTCGCGCTCGCCTTGGCGCATCACGAAGACACCGGCTTGCTCGTGCGGAAAGTAGTCGTCGTAGGCGGCGGGAATGATCAGGGCACCCCGTTCGTTGACGAAGCCCCAACGACCATCGGCCTGCACTGCGCAGAAGCCGCCGAACTGTGGAGCGATGTCGTCATAGAGAGGCTTCACGAGCACCTGGCCTGCCCGTGTCTTGATGCCGTAGCGGCCTGCCTTCCCATACACATAGAACGATGTGTAGTCCCCGGGGTGCAGGCTGTTCGTGCCCGAGAACGGCACGAGGATGCGTCCGGTGCCGTCCACCACCCCGCAATCACCCCGGACACACACGGGAATCAACAGAGGCTGGGCGGGTGCGGGGGGGCGTGCGGCGGTCGCCGCTGCGGCTGCCAGCGTCAGTCCGCCCAGTGTCAGGTGGAAGATGTTCATGGTCGGTCGACGGTGGTGCCGGGGAAGGCGGAGGTGAGCCGCATCGCAAAAGCGACCCGGAGGGAAGGGCCCATGCCAGCGGTGCGCTGCAGCAAGGGTCGCGCAATGCATTGTGCCGACCTCGATGCCAAGGGGGCCATCGGCACCCGGCGCGTCAGCGGGCGAAACATCTGGCATCCAACCCCCGGCCAACTCTTCGCTTCAGGTCGGCCCGCCGGAGCCGAAAACTCGAAGTAAGGCAAGGCAGCGATGCGTGCCTTCCTGCTGGCTGAGCCGTGTCATGGCTGCGGGCCAGGCTGACATCAAGATGACCCTCTGCGACAAGGCGCTTCATGATCCGATCTCCTCACTCACAAGCCTCCCGGCGGCCACCCTGGCCGCCTGCCTGACGCTCGCGGGCCTGCCCGCAGCGTGGGCCGACGACACCATCGCCACCGACCGGCCTGATTTTGTTGAATCGAGCGATGTGGTCGGGACAGGGCGCTTCCAGATCGAAACCAGCTTTTCATCCGAACGCCACAACGCCGATGGCGTGAAGACGCGCACCACGAGCACGCCCACGTTGCTGCGCATGGGCGTGAGCGACAAGTTGGAACTCCGTGTGGAGACCGATGGCATCGTTCGAAGCAGATCGCAGGATGCCACCGGCACTCAGCGCGAGCGCGGCTTCGCCGATGCATCGCTGGGGGTCAAATGGCACATGCAGGACGGTGACGATGCGTCAGGCAAGCCCGGCGTCGCGTGGTTGCTTCACCTCGATGTCGATTCGGGGTCCGCTGCATTTCGCGGCCCGGGCCTGCGGCCTTCGTTGCGTGCTGTGGCCGAATGGGAGCTGCCGCAAGGGTTTTCCGTGGGCGTGATGCCGGGCTTCGTGGTGGACAAGAATGCCGATGGCAAGCGCTTCGTGGGGGGCATCATGGCCGTGGTCGTGGGCAAGGAGTGGACCCCCGCGTGGCGCAGTTTTGTGGAGTTGGCGGGCCAGCAACTGGCATCCCGAAAAAATGGCGGCTCGGTGGTCACGTTCGATACCGGGGTGGCGTACCTGGTCACGAAGTCGGTGCAACTCGACTTTGCCATCGCGCGAGGGCTCACCGCCGACTCCCCTGATTTCCAGTGGGGCATGGGCCTGTCGGTCCGCTTCTGATCCCCTTGACCTGGTGCACATCATGAAACTCCAACTCACCATTCAGCGCAAACTGTTCGCACTGAGTTTTCTGGGACTCGGATTTGTGGTGGCTGTGGGGGCGACGGGCTACGTCGCTGCCAGCCGACTCGCCACGTCGGCTGAAATGATTGCCGATGGCGGATCTGCCCTCAAGAGTCAGTTGCAGGCCGACATGGCACACGATGCCCTGCGCGCCGACGTGCTGTCAGCCCTGCTGGCCAGCGAGAAGAACGACGCCGCCACGCAAAAGGCGGTGAAAGACGACCTCGAAGAGCACGCCAAGCTGTTTCGGGATTCGCTTCAGAAGCTCGAAAAACAGGCGCTGGACAGCGGCAGCCGCCAGGCCGTGGACAAAGTGCGTCCAGCCTTGGCCGCCTATGTCGACAGTGCGACCACCGTGGTGGGCCTGGCCTTCACCGACCGTTCCTCAGCCGAATCCCGCATGCCCGCGTTCATGGCAGCGTTCAAGAGTCTGGAAGATGAGATGGAGTCGCTGAGCGACACGCTCGAAGAGCGCACCCGCCAAGTCCAGTCTGCAAGCGACAGCACGGCCCAGTGGGCACACATCACCATTGCGGCGGCGGTCGCGATGTCGGTCGGCGTGCTGTTGGTGATCGGCTGGCTCACCAGCCGAAGCATCGTGCGCCCCATTCAAAGGGCCGTTCAGATTGCCGAGACGGTGGCGGATGGCAACCTCAATTCGCACATCGATGTGGGTGGCAGTGATGAAACCCGCCAGCTGTTGAACGCCCTCAAGCGCATGAACGACAACCTGGCACGCGTTGTCGGTGCCGTGCGCAACAGCAGCGACAGCATTGCCACGGGCTCGAGCGAAATCTCGATGGGAAATCACGACCTGAGCCAGCGCACGGAACAGCAGGCGAGCAATCTGCAGCAGACCGCGGCGTCGATGGAAGAAATGAACGCCACCGTGCGAAACAACGCCGACACCGCGCGCCAAGCCGCGCAACTGGCCACCGAGGCCAGCAGCACCGCGACCCAGGGTGGCGCGGCGGTGAGCCAGGTCGTGCAGACCATGGGGGAGATCACACAGGCCAGTCAGAAGATCGCCGACATCATCGGCGTGATCGACGGCATTGCGTTCCAGACCAACATCCTGGCGCTGAACGCCGCCGTCGAGGCGGCGCGCGCGGGCGAGCAGGGGCGTGGCTTTGCCGTCGTGGCTGCAGAGGTGCGCACCCTGGCGCAACGCAGTGCGGGTGCGGCCAAGGAAATCAAGGGCCTCATCCAGGCCAGCGTGCAGAAGGTCGAAGCCGGTTCGCGTCAGGCCGGTGATGCTGGGCGCACCATGGACGGCATCGTCACCCAGGTGCACCGCGTGAGCCAGCTGATCAGCGAGATCAGTGACGCCACCCAGGAGCAGACCAAGGGCCTGAGCCAGGTCAGTGACGCGGTGGCCCAACTCGATCAGGTGACCCAGCAGAATGCGGCGCTGGTGGAAGAATCCGCCGCGGCGGCCGAGAGCCTGAAGGGCCAGGCCGAGCAGCTGGTGCAGGCCGTGGCGGTGTTCCGGCTCTGAGCCTGGGCACACCCCGCCGACTGCGGCCTATCTCGGCGCCCTCTCTCGGCGCCTCCTCTCGCCGCCTCCCCTCGCCGCCCCACCACACGCGGCCTGCAGGCCCATGGTGCACACTCTGGCCTTCTTCAACATCCTCCTTTGAACAGGGCGAAGCATGATCCGAAGGATGCTCTCTGGCGGCGTCGTGGGCCTGGGCTGTGCTGCCGCGTTGATGACGGCATGCATGGCCGCTCATCTGCCGGCCCATGCGGCGGAGCCGGCACCCGCTGTGCCTGCATCGGCACCCGCAGCAGCCTCTGCGCCCGCACTCGGACGCTTCCAGGTTCGCGCTGTGGAGGCCCCGCTGGGCCGTCTGGCGATTGCGGTGGCGGATGTGGTCGACCGCGACATCGTTCTGGGCCCTGGACTCTCGCAGTCGCGGGTGACGCTGGACGAAAGTTTCGATTCGTTCGAGGCGTTCATCGAGGCGATTCAGCGGCGCAACGGTGCCACCGTGCTTTGGGTTGGTGGCACACCGCTGCTGGGCAGCCCCTGCATGTCACGCGTGCACATCGACATCGCCAAGCGCTACGGTCACGAGCGCATCACCCTTCTCTTTCAAGACGGGGAAGTGAACTCGGTGCTGGGCTTGGTGCAGGAGATTGCGCTGCCGAATTCGGTTCCCGTCGTTCCCGCTTTGCAACCCTTGATGCCCATAGGGGTGCGAATGAAAAAGGTCGAGGTGGCGCAGGCGGCTGCGCTTCTCGCCACGGCCACTGCCATGGACGCTCGTGCGGGCGATGACGGCATCTTGCGCTACGGACTGCCGGACGAGCGCCGAAGCTGTTTTGCCGGCTTGCGCGAGGGCCCCACACCGCTCCCCGATTCAGTGGCGCGCGCGGCGCGCGTTTGCCTTCACAAGGGCAAGTCCATGAAGGATGGCAAGGAGGTTGCCCCACGCTGTGAACACCTGGAGCGGTACCGCATGAGCGAGCTCACGCTTCGTGCGCTCGTGCAAGTGCAGGGCAAAACGCATGCGCTGGTCGAAGCGGCCGAAGCCGGCCTGTACCGGGTGAGCCAGGGCAACTACATGGGCGCAGACTATGGCCGCATCATGCGCATCGACATGGAGGGGCTGAAGTTGCGCGAGATCAAGGCAGACCAGGATGGGGAGTTCCAGGAGGTGCCTCGGTGGATCGGGCTGCCCCGTTCAGTGCCCGCGCGATGAGGTGCTCGCGAAAGATCGCCAGTCACATGAGGCGCTGGGCTCTCGCTGGCTGCACAGTGTGGCTCGGCGCATCGCTGGCTTGGCCGGTGTCGGCTGAACCCGTGGACGCACATGCCGACGGCCCGTTTCGCTTTGCGCCGTTCGAGTGTGCACCCGGGCTCACCCACCGGGCCGTGCACTTCAAGGACAGCGACGGGCGGGCCCTGCGTTCGGACAGCTGTGTAGACAGCGCGGGGCGCGGCCAAGGGCTGCGGCGCTACACCCTGGTCGACGACGACGCGGTTGAAAACGAGGCGTTTTACGCGGATGGCAAGTTGCATGGTGTGTCACGCATGTACGACGCTCTCGGGTTTCTCACCACCGAGATCGAATACGAGCGAGGCACCCGAATGGCCGAAAGACACACGGTGCGCGGCATGCAGAAAATTGCAGCCATTGCGAACGAGAAATTTCAAACTCGCGGCAAGGTGATGAAGTTCGTGGTGGTCGACGCCGAGCGGATGCGCTTCGTGTTCCTGGCCGATCCTTCCCGGCTTCAGCCTGACTCTCCTCGCCTGAGGCAGACGTTGGCGCGTGGTCTGTGTCCGTTGATGTCGGACGCCCCCCAAGTGCGGCAGGTCGAGGTGCAGGCCATATCGGACGAAGGGCGCGTGCTGCGCAGCATCGTGGTCCAGCCTTCGGCCTGTGGCAAGGCGCGCGCCGCCCGCTGACGGCGCGCCCTTGCGATCAGTGCGGCCCGACGTTCTGAATCAGGGGCCGACCTTGGCGTAGGTGCCTTTGAGTGTCACCCCGACCACAAAGCCGCCTGCGTGGCATTCGTAGTCGGTGGGGCTGCTGAAGGTGTCGCGTTTGTAGAAGCTCACGAGGTCGACCACGGCATTGGCCCCTTGCGACTTGGCCTTGTCCTGGAACGCGATCAATGCCGACAGCGCGGCCCAGCGGCATGCGACCTCGTCGGTCTTGTTGGCGCCATTGGTCTTCTTGTTGGACACGTCTTCTCCCAGCTTGCTCTGGACCTTCGGTGTAGGCGAACCGGCCAGGTAGAACTTGACCGACCCGTCGAGTTTCTCCTGGGCCTCGGGCATGGCCAGCACGTCGGCCAGCGGGAGCTTGTGCACGGTGTCTCGGGCGAGGGCAGGGAACGCCGACGCAGCAGCCAGCACGGCAATCAAGAGGGTGTGTTTCATCGCAGTTCCTTTGAGGTGGATGGGCGGCGATGAGTGTAGCCAGCGCGGTCTCGGGATGTCTACAGGCCATGCAGCGGAGCGGCGGGGGACCGCTTCCAACCCGCCCTCACGGCCAGACCAGCTCTTCAAGCCACTGGCGCAAGAGCGCACGGCTGCCCGTTTCGAGTGGACCCGCATGAACGACCGAGGCCCGGCGCAGCGCGGCCACGTCAAGCTTGGCGTGGGACAGCTCCCCCGCATGACCGATCAGCCAGCGCTCGAAGTCACGGGCTTGGGCTTCGGGATGGAACTGCAGGCCGAGCAGGTTCGGGCCCATGCGGAAGGCCTGGTTCACGTACACGCTGGACGACGCCAGCCGCTCCGCGCCAGGCGGCAGATCGAAGGTGTCGCCATGCCAGTGCAGCACGGCGGTGTCTTTCAGGTGGCGCAGCGGAGAGCGCTCGGCCGCATCGTTCAACACCAGCGTTCCCCAGCCGATCTCCTTCGTGCCGCCGGGATACACCCGGCCGCCCGCGGCCTGCGCCATCAGCTGCGCACCGAGGCAGATGCCCAACGTGGGGCGCTGGGCCTGCATGCGCTGCTTCAGGGCTTGCAACTCGGTGGTGAGGAAGGGATAGACCTCGTGCTCATACACGCCAATGGGGCCGCCGAGCACGATCACCAGATCGGCGGCGTCAATGGCCGGCGCGATGTCGTCGACGCCCGCCTGCAGGCTGGTGATCGCCATGCCGTGTTCGCGAAGCACAGGCTCGAACGAACCCAGGTCTTCGAAGGCGAGGTGCTGGATGACGGTGAGCTGAAGAGGGCGGTGGGTCATGGTGGTGAAGCGTGAGGAGCCCTGCTGCGCGGCTCGAACGGGATGTGTGGGGCTTGGCATTGTCATGGTGACGGGCCATGTTCTGCAAGACGCAAGGCCTGCGCAGAGCAAGGTGCGGGGTGGCGGCGAGCGCCACCCCGCACCACATCACTTCAGCGCGACCCTGGGAAAATCAACCGGCACGTCGAGCGCCACATTGATGTAGTTGGTGAAGAGGTTGAGCGCCACGTGCGCGATGATCTCGACCACCTGCTCGTCGCTGAAGCCCAGCTCGCTCAGCTCAGCCACGTCGCCTTCACGCAGCTGGGCGCGCTCCGACACCACCTTGAGTGCAAAGCGCAACACGGCGGCCGTGCGTGGGTCGTCCGACTGCCCGGCCTGCGCCGCGGCCATCTCGAGGGCCGATACCCCTGCCTTCTTGCCCAGCGCCGTGTGGGCAGCCAGGCAGTAGTCGCAGCGGTTCCGGTTGGCCACGGCCACGGCAATCTGCTCTCCGAGCTGGGCGCCGAGCGTGCCCGTGCCCAGCGCGCCAAAGGCAGCCCACATGCTTTGCAGCGCTGCGGGTGAGTTGGCCACAGCCTTGAACATGTTGGGTGTGGCACCGAAGGCGGTGTGAACCTGGTCGAGCAAGGCGCGGCTGGCGGCGGGGGTCTTGAGGGTGTCGAGGTTGATGCGGGTCACGGTGGATTCCTTGGAGTGGTTGAAGTGAAATGGGAGGGAGCGGAGCGACGCAGGTGTGGGTGGTGAGGCGGGAGAAGCTGAGGAGTCCACAGTGTCTTGGCCTGATGAGACCGTGCGGATACATTAAGTTCACAAAACATACCAATCCGTGCGATGACTGCCTTGCCACCGATCGATCGCCTGTCTGGCCTGATGGACAAGTTCCGACTTCGCGCCGAGCTGTTTCATTCGGGCGCGCTGTGCGGGCTGACGCATTTCGATGCCGCTGAGGGGCATGGCTATCTGCATGTGCTGCGGCGGGGTGAGCTGAAAGTGACCCATCCGTCGGCACGCGGCGTTCCCAAGGCGCTGGTGCTCGATGAGCCCTCGCTGCTCTTCTATCCACGGCCCCTCACGCACCACTTCCACAATCCGCCCAGAGAGGGCTCTGATTTCACTTGCGCACAGCTTCAGTTCGAAGGGGGCGCGAACAACCCCATCGCGAGAGCGCTGCCGGCCCTGGTCGTGTTGCCCCTGTCTGCGGTGGAGGGTCTCGAGGCGTCGTTGACCCTGTTGTTCTCGGAGGCCGACCGCCTGCGCTGCGGGCAGCGCCTGATGGCCGACCGGCTCTTCGAGGTGGTGCTGCTGCAGCTGCTGCGCTGGCTGCTCGACCATCCCGAACACGCCGGTGTTCAACCGGGCTTGCTCACCGGCCTGTCCGATCCCCGTCTGGCGCGGGCGCTGGTGGCTGTTCACGACACGCCGGGGGAGGGCTGGACACTCGACCGCATGGCCGAGTGCGCGGGCATGTCGCGCACGAGCTTCGCCAAGGCGTTCAAGGAGGTGGTCGGGCAGACCCCGGTGGGCTACCTGACCGACTGGCGCATCATGCTGGCGCAAGTGCGCCTGCGTGAAGGCCGCTCCATCAAGGCGCTGGCCGATGCGCTCGGGTATGCCAACCCGTCGGCCCTGTCTCGCGTGTTTGCAGCGCGCACCGGCATGTCGCCTCGGGAATGGGTGCGGCGCGGATCGGCAGGGGGTGTCTGACGGTCCGGGATGCCTGCGGACGGCGCTCAGTCGATCAGCCGAAGCTCCCGCGCCCGCGCCACCGCCCCGGTCCGGCTGGTGGCATCGAGCTTCGCAAACACGTTGCGCAGGTGCCACTTGATGGTGTTCAGCGTGATGCCCGAGCATTGACTGATCGATTTGTTGCACAGCCCTTTGGAGAGCAATTCGACGATGGCCACCTCGCGTTCCGTGAGAGGCTCGCGCAGCGGCACGGCCGAGGGCGGCGCCATGCGCGGGGTGCCGGGGCGCTGCAGCCGCATGCCGGCGAGGTCGCGAAAATAGCGTGTCGGGGGCATGTACGAGAGCTTGCCCGCCGCGATGGCGGCACGCAGCAGTGTCGAGAAGCGCGGCACCTCGTCGAAGATGGCGCGTGAAAAGCCAATCTCCTTGGTGGGCACCATGTGCTTGTTCAGCACGTCGTAGGCCGCCTTGTCGTGCCCCATGTGCCAATGGCACATCGCCAGGGCCATGTCGAGCGTGGCGCGGCGGGCCACACGCCCGGCTTCGTCGGCGCTGTCGCGCAGCACCTCCAGCATGCTGCGTGCCGCACCGCAGTCGCCCTGGTGCATGGACAGCAGCGCGCTGGCAAAGCCGTAGCGGCCCCATGACTCGTCGTACTGGCGCGGCTGCTGCCACTCGCCGTCCTGTACCCGCTCGCGCAGCGAGAACTCGCTGGCCGTGGCCTCGGCGCGGCCCACGTCGTTCTGCTCCAGGTTGAGTCGGACCTTCTCGAAGCAGATTTCGGCGAGGTAGCGCGGGTGCCCGGCGTCTTCGAGCACGCTGTGTGCGCCATCGAGCAACTCGAGCGCCTTGCCGGGCTGCTGGTCGATGGCGTGCAGGCGTGCGAGCACGATGTGCGCGGCCGAGAACACCCACAGCGTGGACGATGCCGTCACATGCGGAAGCACCTCCAGCAGCAGCGTGCGCGCTTCGCCCAGCCGGCCGCGTTCGTAGCGGGCACACGCCAAGGTCACGGCGGCATTCACCCAGGCCGGGCTCTGCGACTTGCCTTTCAAGGCTGCAAAGTTGCGTTCACTGGCCTGCGCGGCCGAGCGGAGGTGACCCTGTTGGAACTCCGCAGCGCAGATGAGCGTTTCGGCATGGCTGACCAGATAAGGGCTCACGCTGCGCTGGCCGAGGTCCCTCGCCCGCATGGCCAGGCGGCGTGCGGCCTCGAACTGGTTGCGCGTGAGCAGCGTCGAAGATTGCGATGCAATCAGGATGCCTTCGAAGAAGTCTTCGGAGGCGCCATCGCCCCGTGGGTTGCGGGGCTCGCCTTGGCGCACGCCGAACGACTCGCCGTTCAACATCCGGCCCAGCACCTTGAAGCGGTAGAGGTCGGTGTCACGTGACTCCGACTCCGCCCCATCGCCGAGGGCGGATGCACGGGCCATGGCCATGCGCAGGATGGCGCTCGCCTCGATGTAGCGGTGCGACAGCACCAGGCTCAGCACATAGGCACAGCAGATGTCGCTGCGGCTCACGATCTCGTCTTTGGTCAGCAGTGCAGCCCAGCGAAGGACTTCGAGGGGCTCGCCATCTTTCATCCACGCGACCGCGCAGCGTTCCATGACCTCCAGGCACCACGCGCGATCGTGGGCTTCGAACGCGTGGGGCAGGGCCCGGTAAGGCAAGCCGTGTTCGTCGAGCCAGCGGCTGGCGGCCCTGTGCAGAGACGCCACGCGGTCTGCGCCCTTTCGCTTCAGCTGCTCACGCAGGTGGTCGAGGAGCAGCGGGTGGTAACGGTACCAATGGCCGTGGTCGTCGAGGGCCTGCACGAAACATTGCGACTGCACCATGTGCTCCAGGCGCGCGCCGCCATCGGAGACACCGGCCAGCACATTGCACAGGTCGCCACACAGCGTGTCGGCGACGGCCGTGGTGAGCAGCACGTCGCGGACGTCGGCCGGCAGGTGGGCCAGCACGATTTCCTCGAAGTAGGTGGCGATCTGCCGATGCGAGCCGCTGAATTGCATCAGGGCATGGGCGTCCAGCGTCCCGCTGTAGGCCGAGAGCAGCGCGAACTTCACCCCCGCGCACCATCCCTCGGTGACCCGCAGGATGAAGTCGATGTCGGCATCGCCCAAGGGGCGGCCCATCAGCTCCAGTCCCAAGGCACCGACCTCGGCGGGTGAGAGGGCCAGCTCGTGCGCGCCGATCACCGTGCACTGGTCTTGCAGTTGCAACTGGCTGATGGCGCCGCAGTGAACGCCGCGGCCCGAGACAATCCAATGCACGCTCTCCGGCGCGTCTCGCAGCAGGCTGTCGATGGCCTGCGTGAGTGAGGGGTCGGTCAGGCACTCCACACCGTCGAGCACGATGGTGATCGCGTGGCCGGCTTGGGCGAGCTGCTCGGCCAGCATGGCGGCTGCATCGGCTGGCACACAAGGCGAGTCATCGCCGATGGGGCCGAAGCCAGGCAGGCAGCGCGCGAGTGCGGCGTGCAGATGCGCGAAGAACATCCGCAGGCTGCCGGTGTGCTCGTTCACGGACAGCCATGCAACGCAGCGGTCTCGGCTTGCCTTTGCATGCCATTGGCTGAGCAGCGTGGTTTTGCCCGAGCCTGCCGGCGCAGTGAGCGCCACCAGCCTGCATGCCGATGCCGCGTCGAGCCGCGCCATGAGGGGCTCGCGCGTCGCCAGCGATGAGGGCATGGGCGGTGGCACCAGCCTGCTGCGGATCACGGGGGTGCGTGAGCGGCCCGCCGGGGCGCGGTCGCTCTGGGCCGCCGTGTCCACAAGCGGCGCCATGAGGGCGTGGCCCACCGCGCGCAAGGGCGATTTCTCATTCTTCATCGCGTGCTTCATCGAACTCCGCATGGACAGCGCAAGGGCCGGCCGCGCTGGAGTCTAGGGGTCGATGAACGCTTCGCCAAGTAGGTATCTGTCCCGAGATGAAACGGGCTTGCCGCCCACCCTTTTGGACGTTGAAAACGCCTGCCGACCCGACCTAGGATGCCGCTCCATTCGCAGTCCGGCATGGCGCAAAAACAGGTGTCGGGACCCGTTCACCTTAACCGCAGGAGAGATGACACCATGGGCAGTAGCAGATCGCTTTTTCAACGACTGAAGAGGGTGTTGGCCTTGATGGCCGCACCGGCCTTGCTTCTATCGGCACACACCGCACACGCCGACGTCGGCTTTGACAGCGGCCCCGTGCGGCCCGTGGCCATGTCCCCTGACGGCAAACGCCTGTTTGTCGTCAATACCCCCAATGGAACGCTGGAGATTTTCGACATCGGCTGGACGGGCGGCTTGACGCTCGCAAGCCGGGTGCCGGTGGGCCTCGATCCGGTGGCCGTGGCCGTGCGCAACGATGGCGAGGTCTGGGTCGTGAACCACGTCTCCGACAGCGTGAGCGTGGTGACGCTGAGCGGCGTGCCGCGCGTGACGCGCACGCTGCTGGTCGGCGACGAGCCGCGTGACATCGTGTTTGCCGGACGCAACCAGCGCGCCTTCATCACGACGGCACACCGTGGTCAGCACCGCAGCCACCCATCGCTTGCCAACGTGCCCGGGGCAGGGGACCCTCAGCTCACGACGGCCGGTGTCGGCCGCTCGGACGTGTGGGTGTTCGATCCCAACGCCCTGGGCTCCTCCGTGGGTGGCACGCCGGTGAAGATCATGAACTTCTTCTCCGACACGCCGCGTGCGCTGGCGGTGAGTCCTGACAAGGCCACCGTGTATGTGGCGGCGTTCAAGTCGGGCAACCAGACGACGGTGGTCCCGCCCGACTACATCTGCCCCGACTTTGCCACCGCCCCGTGCGTGCGCGAAGGCGTGACGGTGCCGGGCGGCCTGCCCGGTCCGTCCACCAACTACGAAGGCAAGCGGGCCCCGGAAACCAGCCTCATCGTCAAGTACGACAACGCCTCGAAGAAGTGGCTCGACGTGCTGGGCCGCGACTGGAGCATGGCCGTTGGTTTCGACATGCCTGACCTCGATGTGTTCGCGGTCGATGCCAACCAGCTGACGCAGAAGACAGCCACGGCCCATGTGGGCACCACCTTGTTCAACATGGTCGCCAACCCGGTCAACGGCAAGCTCTACGTGTCGAACAACGAGTCGATGAACCACATCCGCTTCGAAGGCTCTGGCACATACGGTGGCAGCACCGTGCAAGGGCAGATCGCCAAGACGCGCATCACGGTCGTGCAGGGCACCACGGCCACGCCGCGGCACTTGAACAAGCACATCGACTACACGAAGCTGGCGGGCCAGACCGGGTTCGATGCCACCGCGAAGAACCACAGCCTGTCGACCCCGCTCGACATGGTGGTCACGCGTGACGGCAAGACCTTGTATGTCGCGGCCTTCGGGTCGAGCAAGATCGGGGTCTTCGACACGGCCTCGCTCGAGTCGGACACGTTCAATCCGCGCGTTCAAAGCCAGCGCTACATCACGGTGAGCGGTGGAGGTCCCAGCGGTCTGGTGCTCGATGACGCAGGAAAGAAGCTCTATGTCACCACGCGTTTCGACAATGCAGTGAAGGTGATCGACCTCGCCCAAGGCAAACAGATCGCCGCCCTGTCGATGCCCACCCCGGAGACCGCTGCAGTGGTGCAGGGGCGTCCCATGCTTTACGACGCCGACCTCACTTCGGGCAATGGCGAGTCGGCCTGTTCGGCTTGCCACACCTTCGGCGGCAAGGACGAGCTGGCCTGGGACCTGGGTGACCCGAATGGTCGAGTCGAGAAGAGCCCGATTCCGTCGAACCTGAACGCGGTGGTCGGCGCTTTCACCTTTCGCATCAAGAACCTCAACGGCACCGGCACAGTGGATGACTTCCATCCGATGAAGGGACCGATGGTCACTCAGACGCTGGCCGGCCTGACCAATTCGGGTGCCATGCACTGGCGCGGCGACCGCTCGAACGGCTTCTTCGGTGTCGACGGCTACATCGGCTCGCCCGACAACACGCTCAAGCGCGCGGCCTACGGAGACAACGAGGTTCACAACTTCAAGAACTTCGTCGTGGCGCTCGGCGGCCTGCTGGGCAAGCCGACGCCGCCCACCGGCCCCACGGCAGCCGACGTGGCCATCATGGACAAGTTCACGGCGTTCCAGCTGCAGGTGCAGCTGCCTCCGAACCCGGTTCGTGCCCTCGACAATTCGCTGACACCGGCACAGCAGCGTGGACGTGACACCTACTTCGGACCGAAGAACCCGGATGGCACCGTGCGTCCGTTCGATGGCCTGCCGGGACTTCAGGCGCAAAGCGATGCCAGTGGTGGCGGCAAGACCTCGTTCACTTGCGAAGGCTGCCACCAGATCAATGCGGCCACCGGACGCTTCGGCACCCAAGGCGAGTCGAACTTCGAAGGCGAGCGGCAAATCCTGAAAGTGCCTCAACTGCGTGACCTTTACACCAAGGTCGGCATGTTCGGTTCGAAGGAGCTGTCTCACGTGCGGATCCCGGGGGCGCCGCATCAGGGCCAGCAGATCCGCGGTTTCGGGTTCACCCATGACGGCGCCTTCGACACGCTGTTCCGCTTCACGAACCTGTTCCAGTTCAACGACCCGAAGATCCAGTTCGAGCGTCTGCACAAGGGCACGCCGACGGAACCGACCGCCATGGCCTACATGGCCAGCAGCTTCGGCAAGATGGGCTTCCCTTATGACGACGCGCTCGCCGCTTCAATGCAGCGTGACATGGAGCAGTTCATGCTTGCCATCGACACCGACCTCGCCCCGATCGTGGGTCAGCAGGTGACGTTCAGCCTGAACAATGCTGTGGCGGCGGGGCCGCGGATCGACCTGCTGAAGGCCCGCGCTGCTGCACCGTTCACGTCGAAGATCCTCGGCGGCGCGGTGCGTGAGTGTGATCTGGTGGCACGCTCTTCACTGGGCAACCTGCGCACGAGCTACGTCTATCAACCCGCGACCGACAAGTTCAAGGATGCGTTGGGCATCTCGCTGTCCGACGCTGCACTGCGGGTTGCCGCGTTGGCCGCGGGTCGGGAGATCACCTACACCTGCGCCGTGCCCGGGACGGGCACACGGGTGGCCTTCGGGTCCTGACGGGATCTGACGTGCCCGTCGCCCCGGCGCTCGGCCGGGGCGTTTTTCTCTCGATGGTGAAACCAGGCGGGTTGTCCGATCCGCCTGGTTTTTCCCCGTTGCTGAAGACGCTGGTCTGCACACCCTATTCCATTCAGGCTGATCGATTGACCGGGTCGGGTTTGCGCCGTACCGTTGTCGCAGGCAGCTCTGAGGAGACGCCATGGAACTCTCGAACGTCGATGCCTCGCGGATTCTTTTCGGATCCACGGCGGCGTATCACTTCCTCTTCGTGCCGGTGACCATCGGCCTGATGGCGCTCATGGCCTTGCTCGAGGGCTGTTCGCTTGCAACGCGTCGCCCCGCCTTTCGCCAGTTGGCGCGCTTCCTGTCGTGGCCGTTCCTGATCAATTTCGTGTGCGGCGTGGCGACCGGCTATCCGCTGCGTTTCCAGATCGAGTCGCATTGGGCCGGCTATGCCAAAGTCGTGCACGACGTGGTGGGCACGGTATTCGCCTTCGAAGCCAGGCTGGCACCTTGGATGTTCTTTCTGGTGGTGCTCTTCGCGTTCGGCTGGAGGCTCAAACCGGTGTGGCATTGGCTGGTCAGCACGGCGCTGGCGCTGGTGCTCATCGTGCAGTCGAGTGCCATCCTGATGATCAACGCCTGGATGCAGCGGCCGGTGGGCGCGAGCTTCGACGGACAGGAGGCGCACATCGACAGCCTGTTCGACCTCATGGACAACCCGCTGTGGATGCCCAAGCTGGTGCACACCATCGGCGGCGCCTGGGTGCTGGGCGGGGTCATCGCGATGTCGGCCTGCGCGTGGTTTCTGCTGAGGCAGCGCGAGGTGCACATTGCCCGTCCCGGCCTGATGGTGTCGAGCGGCTTCACCTTGTTCGCGTTGCTGGTCACAGGCTCAGCCGGGCATTGGAGTGGCGAACGGCTGGTGCAGCATCAGCCCATGAAGTTCGCGGCCATCGAGGCCCTGTGGGACAGCGACGGCCACGACGCCGACCTGCTGCTGTTCGCCTGGCCCGACAAGGCGCTGCAGGCCAACCGGTGGGAGCTCGGCATCCCGGGTGCACTCGGGTGGATCGCAGGCTCCGAGGGCCATCCGTTGCGCGGCATCAGGCAGCTCGCGGCGCAGAACGCAGCGTCCATGCGCTTCGAGCTGGAGGAGTCGCCCAGCGCAGGGCCCCGTCGCCTGGGCTACGCCAGCCTGCTCGGCCCCGACTGCTGCGCCACGCGACCCACCCAGGCCGAGATCGTCGACGTGGCGAACCAGGCCGTCCCGAACGTGGCCACGGTGTTCTGGTCATTCCGCGTGATGCTGTTCGCCTGGGTGCTGATGCTGGCGGTCGTGGTGCTCGTGCTGTGGCGCAGGCCCGACGTGACGCGGCGTGGCGACCACCTGCTGCTGAGCGCTTGCGTGTGGGCCTTGCCCCTGCCGTGGATCGCCATCGAGGCGGGGTGGATGGTGTGTGAGGCGGGGCGTCAGCCCTGGACGGTGACCGGGCTGCTCGCCACCCGGGCCAGCGTGGGTGCGGTGCCGGCGGCGCACGCGCTGGAGCACCTGCTGCTCGCAGGCTCTCTCGGGGCCGTCTTGCTGCTGACCTACATCAAGCTGCACACCGCCCACATGCGGCGCGGGCTGGCGCCGCGTGTCGCGCTCGGCGCAACCCGTCGCCGTCCTGCGATCCATCGCCCTGTGGCGCGGCCGTCACCCTGGCCTTGAGGGTTGAGCGTGGCACCGCTCAGCACGACGTGATCATGCGTCAGACGCCGGCCGCAACGAACGCCACCACCGGTGCCACCACACTGGCATCGCCGAGGATGCGACGGTGGCCGAGGCCTTCCACGCGCTGGTGGCGCGCCCCCGGCCATGCCGCAGCGCTGGCCAGGCTGTCTTCGATGGACACCACCCGGTCGTCACTGGAGTGCACGAAGAGCGCCGGTTCATGCCGCAGCGGCGCACGCTGCGGCAGTGAGACCTCGCGGATGTCCGCCTGCATCGTGTGCGACAGGACGGCCAGAAACTCCTCGGTGCCTTCTGCATCCAGCCCGGCTGCCGCTGCCGCCCCCCGCGCATAGCGCTCGTAGCGGGCCGGGGCAGAAATCATCACCACGCGCTGTGCCACGAGGCCGGCGTTCAAGGCTTCCACCAGCACGGCCGATCCGATGGAATGGGCGATCACGCCCGCGAAG
This sequence comes from Pseudomonadota bacterium, assembly GCA_041179165.1. Taxonomy (GTDB): domain Bacteria; phylum Pseudomonadota; class Gammaproteobacteria; order Burkholderiales; family Burkholderiaceae_C; genus Rhizobacter. The sequence continues at coordinate 27,090 of JBEGTX010000211.1, forward strand.
GGGCCGATGGACTCTCCGACGGCCAGCAGGGCGCGGGCCGACTGAGGGATGGACGTTTGCCGGCCCGGTGACTCACCGTGGGCCGGCAGGTGCATGGCCACCACCGACAGGCCCGCGGCCAGCAACGGGGGCACGAATGCGGCCAGATCGGAGACATGGCCTTCCCAACCGTGCAGCAACAGCACCACAGGGCCGGTGCCTGTGCGTTGCAGTGCCACCTCGCCCTCCGGGGTGGTGATGTGCAGGCTCTCGCCGCCTTCGGGCAGTGGGCTCCGGGGCTCGGTCGGAGGGCGTGGACGCAGGAAGGCTCGGGCTACTTGTTCGGGCGACGGGCGCTGTTCGATGTCGGGCTTGTTCATCGGGACTCCTTTGTATGACGCAAA
>JBEGTX010000212.1:0-13850 GCA_041179165.1 Pseudomonadota bacterium
AGGGTTGTGTGCGTTCAGCGCGCAAGCTGCTCGCCTGCCGGGGCGAATACCCGGCGCGGCCACGGCACGAACCAACCGATTTGCGTTCAGCCCAAAAGAACCGACGAAGGTGCGTCGAAGCAGAGGCAGCTGCACATCGGACGAGTGGATACCGTCCTTCGACGGTATGACTGAGGGTTGTGTGCGTTCAGCCCCAAAGAAGGGACGACACTGCGCCGAACCAGAAGCAGCTGCAGATCGGACCTGTGGGCCCCGTCCTGCGACGGGGCGACCGAGGGTTGTGTGCGTTCAGCCCTAAAGAACTGACGACGCTGCGCCGAACCAAAAGCAGCTGCACATCGGACCTGTGGATACCGTCCTTCGACGGTATGACTGAGGGTTGTGTGCGATCCGCGCGCAGCTACTCGCCTGCCGAGGCGATACCCGGCCGGCAAGGCCATCAGCCCAGCGCCCACCCCTCATCCCAACACAAGATTATCCCGATGAATCATCTCCGGTTCACCAGTGAACCCGAGCAACCGTTCAAACTCGCTGGAGGGCTTGCGCGCAATCAACCGAGCCTCAGAACTCGCATAGTTCGCCAGCCCCCGCGCCACCTCCACGCCAGCAGAGTTGCGCACCGCGATCACATCGCCACGCGCAAACTCGCCCTGCACCTCGGTCATGCCGATGGGCAGCAGGCTCTTGCCTTCTTGCACGAGCTTGGCCACAGCACCGTCGTCAATGACCACGGCACCACGGAACTGGAGGTGGTCGGCCATCCACTGCTTGCGTGCGGCAAGCTTGGCCGTGGACGCTGTCAGCGCGGTACCGATGGCCTCGCCAGCAGCAAGGCGCACCAGCACGTCAGGCTCACGCCCCCAGGCGATCACGGTCGACGCGCCACTGCGCGCCGCACGCTTGGCAGCCAGCACCTTGGTGATCATGCCGCCACGACCCAAGCTCGAGCCCGCACCACCGGCCATGAGTTCAAGCTCCGGCGTGCCGGCCACGGCTTCGTGGATGAAGCGGGCATCGGGGTTGCGGCGCGGGTCGGCCGAGTACAGGCCGGTCTGGTCGGTGAGGATGACCAGCGCATCGGCGTCGATGAGGTTGGCCACCAGCGCACCCAGCGTGTCGTTGTCGCCGAACTTGATTTCGTCGGTGACCACCGTGTCGTTTTCGTTGATCACCGGCACCACGTTCAGGCGCAGCAGCGTGAGCAGCGTGGAGCGTGCGTTGAGGTAGCGCTCACGGTCGGCCAGGTCGGCGTGGGTGAGCAGCACCTGCGCACTGCCCATGCCATAGGCGCGCAGCTGCGTCTCGTAGATCTGCGCGAGGCCCATCTGACCTACGGCGGCCGCGGCTTGCAGCTCGTGGATTTCTTTAGGGCGTGCGGTCCAGCCGAGGCGCTTCATGCCCTCGGCAATGGCTCCGCTCGACACCATGACCACTTCGCGCCCTTGTGACGCGAGCGTGGCCATCTGCCGGCACCAGGTGCCGATGGCCACGGCGTCGACGCCCCGGCCCTCGTCGGTGACGAGGCTGGAGCCGACCTTGACGACGATGCGCCGTGCGTTCTTGAGCGCGTCAGTCATGGGCGGGACGTGTGCGGACCCCGCCATCTTCGGAGCTGGCGGCCACGGCGGCGGGCTCTTCATCGCGCTTGAGGAAGCGCGGGTCCGGATCGTCCGGAATCACGTTCTTCAGCTTGGACACATGGCCGTAGATGGCGTGGATCAGCGCTTCGCAACCTTCGCGGGTGAGCGCGGAGATGGTGAACACCGGGCCCTTCCACTTGAAGCGCTTGACGAAGTCCTTCACCTTGGCCTCACGCTCTTCGAGCGGCACCATGTCGAGCTTATTGAGCACGACCCAGCGCGGCTTGTCGAACAGCTCTTTGTCGTACTTCTTCAGCTCGCCGACGATGGCCTTGGCCTGCGCCACGGGGTCGACCGCCTCGTCGAACGGGGCCATGTCGATCACGTGCAGCAGCAAGTGCGTGCGTTGCAGATGGCGCAAGAACAAGTGGCCGAGGCCAGCACCTTCGGACGCGCCTTCGATCAGGCCGGGAATGTCGGCGACGACAAAGCTCTGCTCCGGCGCCACACGCACCACACCCAGGTTCGGATGCAAGGTGGTGAACGGGTAATCGGCGATCTTCGGACGGGCGTTGGACACCGCCGAGATGAGCGTCGACTTGCCGGCGTTGGGCATGCCGAGCAGGCCCACGTCGGCCAGCACACGCAGCTCGAGCTTGAGCTTGTACTGCTCGCCGGGCCAGCCCGGCGTTTTCTGACGCGGCGCGCGGTTGGTGCTGGTCTTGAAATGCAGGTTGCCGAAGCCGCCGTCACCGCCCTTGGCGATGAGCACACGCTCGTCGGGCACGAGCAGCTCGGCCATGATCTGGCCGGTCTCGACGTTGGTGATGATGGTGCCCATGGGCATGCGCAGCACGACGTCTTCGGACGCCGCACCGTACTGGTCGGAGCCGCGGCCGTTTTCACCACGGCGGGCTTCATGCCGGCGCGCGTAGCGGAAGTCGATCAAGGTGTTCAGGTTGCGGTCGCCCACGGCGTACACGCTCCCACCCCGGCCGCCGTCGCCGCCGTTCGGCCCACCGAAGGGAAGGAACTTTTCGCGGCGGAAGCTCATGCAACCATTGCCGCCATCGCCGCCCACCACGTCGATTGTGGCTTCGTCAACGAATTTCATGGCTTGTGTCCAACTCACGGAGCCCGTTCGGGTCTCCGGCTAACTAGAGGTGCCGCCCCGAAACCGGGCCGACACTCGAAAGGTACACCATCGCTGAAAAGCAGGTGCCGCCTCGCCTGCGGAACAGGGGGAAGCGGCGCTTCTCAACCACGGATTAGAAACGACGGATTCAAAACAACAAAGCCCCGGCGAACCGGGGCTGAGCAAACACCAAGCTGCCGAAGCAGCGAGGGATCACGCTGTCTTGATGCTGACGGTCCGGCGGTTTTGCGGGCCCTTGACCGAGAAGAAAACTTCACCTTCGGTCAATGCAAACAAGGTGTGGTCCTTGCCAATACCGACGTTGAGGCCGGGATGGAATTGGGTGCCACGTTGACGCACGATGATCGAACCGGCCGAAATGACCTGACCACCGTAGGCTTTGACGCCCAGCATCTTGGGTTGAGAGTCGCGGCCGTTCCGTGTGGAACCGCCGCCCTTTTTCTGTGCCATGGTTTAACTCCTAGACTATCGGATGTTCAGCAGGACTCAGGCGTTCACAGCACTGATCTGAATTTCGGTGTAGGTCTGACGATGACCTTGCCGTTTCTGATAGTGTTTGCGACGACGCATCTTGAAGATGCGAACCTTGTCATGCTTGCCCTGCGACAGCACCGTTGCAACAACGGTAGCCCCGGTAACCAAGGGAGTCCCGACCTTCAGATCGGCGCCGGCACCAATGGCCAACACCTGGTCGATCGTGATCTCTTGGCCAACGTCCGCAGCAATCTGTTCTATTTTGATCTTTTCGCCTGCAGCAACTTTATATTGTTTGCCACCGGTTTTTATGACCGCGTACATATCAGCCCTTTCAATGAATACTGCGGGGCAAAGGATCGCCCAACAGCCCTGCTTGACGCGCAGAGCCTTCGAGTCTACCACGACCTCGCTGAACAGCGCTACTCCCCCGGTTTCGCGCAGCTGAAAGCCGTGTTCCGTGCACCGTTTGCGGCGGGTGTCGCCCGCTGTTCCTATAATTTGCCGTACTCAACCGGGCCCAACGTGCAGACTGCCTCCTCTTCCACCTCAGAACACCAGCCCGGCAGCGCCGCGTTTCTTGCCGCGGAAATGCGCGAAGTCGATGCCGTCATCCAGCAGCGGCTGTCGTCCGACGTGGCGCTCATCAACCAGATTTCGCACTACATCATCAGTGCCGGGGGCAAGCGCATCCGCCCGATGCTCGTGCTGCTGTTCGCCAACGCCTTGGGCTTTGAGGGCCGCGAGCGCTACGAGCTGGCCGCCACCGTCGAGTTCATCCACACGGCCACCCTGCTGCACGATGACGTGGTCGATGAGTCCGACCTGCGCCGCGGGCGCGAAACCGCCAACGCCTTGTTCGGCAACGCGGCCAGTGTGCTCGTGGGCGACTTCCTCTACTCGCGCGCCTTCCAGATGATGGTCTCGGTCGAGCGCCTCAAGGTGCTCGAGGTGCTGGCCGAAGCCACCAACGTGATCGCCGAAGGCGAGGTGCTCCAGCTGATGAACATGCACGACGCCGACCTGGCCGTGGACGACTACCTGAAGGTCATCCGCTACAAGACCGCCAAGCTGTTCGAAGCCAGCGCCCGCCTGGGCGCGGTGCTGGCCGGCGCGTCTCCCGAGGTCGAAGATGCCTGTGCCAACTTCGGCCGCAGCCTGGGCACGGCGTTCCAGCTGGTTGACGACCTGCTCGACTACGAAGGCTCCACCTCGCAGCTCGGCAAGAACGTGGGCGACGACCTGCGCGAGGGCAAGCCCACGCTACCGCTGCTGGTGGCCATGGAACGCGCGAGCGAAGTCGAACGCCAGCTCATCCGCCACGCCATCGAGCACGGCGAAGTCACTCGCTTGGCCGAGATTGTCGAGATCGTGCGCAAGACCGGCGCGCTCGATGCCACGCGTGAAGCGGCCAGGGCGCAGGCCGAAAAGGCGCGCTTGAGTCTCTCGGTGCTGCCGCCGTCGGGCCACAAAGACATGCTGATCGAGTTCTGCGACCGGGCCGTCGACCGCTCGTCTTGAGCATGCCTAACCCAGATGGCGGCACCGGAAGTTGAGCATCCTCCACCGGCAGCAACGGCGGTGACTGCGATCCACGCTGCCAGGGCCTGCCGATTGAGGCAGGGCGGGAGCGCAAAGGCGGGGTGTGGCCTGGCGTGATAGAACGCGGCGTTCGGCAAGCAGACGCCAAAGGCTTGATGCCCCTCGCCCGATCAGCGCCTGTTGCGTTCTCTGCCACCCCGGGGTGTAAGGCGTCATTTCAACTTCGCATTGTCCTCGAGCACTTTCTTGACTTCGCGGGAGACAAAGGCGTTGTCCCGTGCAATTTGTAGCACGGTCCACCCTCGTTGCAACTTGGCGTCTGGACGATAAGCCACGGCGTCGACCGACGCGCCCGCCTTGATGAGCGCCGCCACGCAGTCGGGATTGCGATTTCGGAGATTGGTCAGTAGCGGATTGCCTACAAAGCCAGGGGTTGGGGCCTGATTGATGTCGATGCCTCGTTTCAGCAACAGCATGATTCGTTGGGCGGCCTCTGGGTCGTCGTCAGGCTCCAAGGTCTTGTACCTGTGTGTAGCATCCCCACCCAAGGCGCAAACAAAATGGAGAGGGGTTGCGCCGTCCGCCCTCGTCGCGTAAGGGTCGGCACCGGCAGCGATGAGCAACTTGAGCACGCCCAGATGCCCCGCCGCAGGCCCCATCAACAGCGTGGTGCCGTCGTGAAGAAAACGCGCCTTGGGGTCGGCGCCCAGCTTCAACAGTTTGACGACCATCTCTGGGTCATGCGCCACTGAGCCACCACCTGAGGCCACCCACAAGGCTGACTCGCCGCTCACTCCTGGGGCATTCGGATTCGCCCCAGCGGCAAGCAACAAGTCGAGAATCCGGGCTCGAGCGCGCTGGTATTCAGGGATGACAGAGGTCCGCTCGAACGCCTCCATCAAGGCCGGGCGCTTTCCCGAGCCAAACGGGAGGGCCTCAATGTCGACTTTCTCCTGCAAGAGCAGTTGGACCACATCAGCCCGTCCGCAATCGATGGCGTCGGCCATCGGCGGAGTGTGACGGACGCTTGGCTGGACCTTGGCACCACGGCGGATCAAGCCTTTGATGCGGGCCAGACTGCCAGCATCGTCGGAGGCACGAACGCTGCAAATTTCCTGGCTCAACCGCGCGTGCAGAGAAGCGTCTGCTTGGGTCGTCCCGACAGGCCAAGCACAGCAGATGCGGTGAGGAGTATCGAACGGAAACCCCTGCAATGGTTCACAAATGGACGGAAGAGAAGGTGATGGGCGAGTTGCGCGGAAAGCCGCTCAACCGGTTTTTGCATGCGGGCCGAAATGCATCGCCACTTTCCGGACCGCAAATGAAAACCTCCAATTCGACCTGTTTGGTTTGTCGGAGTCTCCATTGTGCCGCCCGGAAAATGCTGCGCCCCAACGAGAGTTTCCGACGTGGGATTCGTGCCGCTTCGGGGAATTGCCCGGTCCGCTGGAAGGCCTGGATTTCAAGGGACTAAAACCACTCGCGAAGCCGCACGAGCCCAGGCCGAAAAGCGCGCTTGAGCCTCTCCGTGCTGCCACCCTCACCGCTCGTCTTGAGTCGGCCCGCCTGGGGCGCGCACCGCTGACGCTCAGACGAACGCCGCGGCCGGACCCGGTTTCAATCCGCCGAGCGCTTCTCTTCCAGACTCTTGCGCTGCTTGGAGCGCCGCGACAGCATGTTCAGCATCTCAACCACGGTCGAGAATGCCATGGCTGCGTAGATATAGCCCTTCGGCACATGCACGCCGAAGCCATCGGCGATCAGCACTGCGCCGATCATCAGCAGGAACCCCAGCGCCAGCATGACCACCGTGGGGTTCTTGTTGATGAAGTTGGCCATCGGCTCCGCCGCCAGCAGCATGACCGTCACGGCCACCACCACCGCGATGACCATCACGGCCAGGTTGTCGGTCATGCCCACTGCAGTGAGGATGGAGTCGACCGAGAAGACCATGTCGAGCAGCACGATCTGGACCAGCACGGACGAGAAGGCCACCGTGGCCCGAGCCGCCGTGGTGTCGAACACGTCGCCTGCGGGCACGGGGTCGACGTTGTGGTGAATTTCCTTGGTGGCCTTCCAGATGAGGAAAAGCCCCCCGGCGATCAGGATCAGGTCGCGCCATGAAAACGCGGTCTCGAAGCTGGGCGCGCCTCCCGGATTCAGAGGGCCGGTCCAGCCGAGATCGAAGACGGGTGCGGTCAGGCCGACCAGCCACGCGATCATGGACAGCAGCACCAGCCGCAGCCCCAGCGCCAGCCCGATGCCGATGCGGCGCGCGCGTTTGCGCTGATGCTCAGGCAGCTTGTTCGACAGGATGGAAATGAAGATCAGGTTGTCGATGCCAAGCACCACCTCCATCACCACCAGAGCGAAAAGGGCCGCCCAGGCCGCGGGGTCGGAAAACAAGGCTTGCAAACTGTTCATGGGGTTCTGCCGGGGTTCAAGAGTGAAAGATGATGCAGCGACTGCCGTGCCTCCCGCGCAGACGAAATGGGCCCGTGCGTGACGGCGCTCAGCCACCGCGAGCTCGGACTGTCGCATGAACGCGATCTGACCGAGCGCTGAGCATTGAGCGCGCGAACGCCAACAAGTTCTCTCCCCTCGCTCAAAAACTGCCAGCGCAGCGCAGCATTTCCACGCCAAGCGAATGACAACCCCTAACTCCAACAGTTTGGTTTCTCAGGGTTTCAATTGTGTCTCCGCGAAAATGGTGCACCGCAGCGCGAGTTTCGCAATTAGGATTCGATCCCGATTCGGAGGAACTGCTCGCTTCGCCAGAAGTCCTTGATTTCACAAGGACTTTTGACCTAGGGATTGCGGTAGATCATCGCAGCATGTTCCGTTGTTCCGATATTGTCGGAAACCCACAAAACGGGTTTCCGATACTCACTTCAAAACCACGAGACTAGGAATATCCCATGCAAAAGAATCTCATCGCCTGCACCTTGGCTGCGGCTTTCACTCTGGCTGCCTCGTCGGCCATCGCTGCGGGCCCCCAAGGCAGCTCCGCCGAAGCCAAATCGATGCTCGAGAAGGCCGTGGCCGCCGTGAAGGCCGACAAGCCCAAGGCGCTGGCCCAGTTCATCAAGGGCGAAAACGGTTTCAAGGACCGTGACCTGTACCCCTTCTGCGGCGGCTCGGACGGCAGCTTCACCGCCCACCCTGTCCTCACCGGCAAAAGCATGAAAGACCTGAAGGGCGCTGACGGCGAACCCGTGGGCACCCGCCTGTACGACTCGGCCAAGGAAGGCGTGATCTCTGAAGTCGAGTACTCGTGGCCCAAGCCAGGCGCCAAGGAGCCATCGCCCAAGGTTGGCTACGTGACCAAGGTCGGCGACCAGGTCTGCGCCGTCGGCTACTACAAGTGATGCAGGGGTGACCGGGTCCGGACGCCGGGGCAGCAGCCACAAGCCGCCGCCCTGTCGAACTCTTCATCCGGTCACCTGAGCCGCCGCCCGACCTCATCCCCGGGCCTTCCAGATTCTTTTTGTTTCAAGACAATCACCTGCCCAGCGGTGATTTCTTGCACAACGTGAGGGTGCGTGCGGTTTACAGCACAGGTCGAATCGGCGATCATGGTTTGATCTCCTATATCGTGACAAAAATCACCTGCCTGTGGACACTCTCGCCGAAGCCCCTCAATCTGCCTTGTCCGGCGTCGCGCGGGTCTTGGTCCATGCAGGCAAGCTGAACGCCAAGACGGCTGAAGACCTCGTCAAGTCAGCCAAGGAAAAGAAAACCACCTTCCTGGCGTCCGTCATCGCCGGCGGGGCCATCACGTCGGCCGACTTGGCCCACACGCTGTCCGTGACCCTGGCGCTGCCGGTCATGGACCTGAACGCCGTTGACGCACAGCGCCTGCCGCGCAACATCATCGATGTGAAGCTCGCTGCCCAGTACCAGGTGGTGGTGCTCGGCAAACGCGGCAACCGGCTCTTCATTGGCGGCTCTGACCCGACCAACCAAGAGGCCATCGAACGAATCAAGTTCGCCACCCAGCTCGCGCCCGAGTGGGTGGTGGTGGAGCACGACAAGCTCACCAAGATCCTGGAAGGCAACGGTGCCTCGGCCACCGAAACGCTTGAAAACATCGTCGGCGGCGACTTCGAATTCGATGTCAACGACGAGGAAACTCCGACCGCAGAAACGCAGGAAGTCACCGTCGACGTCGAAGACGCCCCGGTGGTGCGCTTCCTCCAGAAAATGCTCATCGACGCCATCAACGCCCGGGCGTCCGACCTCCACTTCGAGCCCTACGAGTACCACTACCGGGTGCGTTTTCGGGTCGACGGCGAGCTGCGTGAAATCACCCAGCCGCCCATCGCCATCAAGGACAAGCTCGCCTCGCGCATCAAGGTGATCTCGCGCATGGACATCGCTGAAAAGCGGGTCCCGCAAGACGGCCGCATGAAGCTCAAGTTCGGCAGCAAGTCCATCGACTTTCGGGTCAGCACGCTGCCCACGCTGTTCGGCGAAAAGATCGTGATCCGGATTCTCGATTCCTCAAGCGCCAAGCTCGGCATCGAGGCCCTGGGCTACGAGAAGATCGAAAAAGAACGGCTGCTCAAGTGCATCCAGCGCCCCTACGGCATGATCCTCGTCACCGGCCCGACCGGCAGTGGCAAGACCGTGTCGCTGTACACCTGCCTGAATCTGCTCAACCAGCCCGGCGTCAACATCTCCACCGTCGAAGACCCGGCTGAAATCAACTTGCCTGGCATCAACCAGGTGAACGTGAACGACAAGGCGGGCCTCACGTTCTCGGCCGCCCTCAAGTCGTTCCTGCGTCAAGATCCCGACGTCATCATGGTGGGCGAAATCCGTGACCTGGAAACGGCCGACATCGCCATCAAGGCCGCGCAAACCGGCCACATGGTGATGTCCACGCTGCACACCAACGACGCCCCGACCACCCTCACGCGGCTGCTGAACATGGGCGTGGCCCCGTTCAACATCGCCTCCAGCGTGCTGCTCATCACCGCCCAGCGGCTGGCGCGTCGCCTGTGCGAGACCTGCAAAGTGCTCGCCGACTACCCGCGCGAAGCCATGCTCAAGGCCGGCTACAAAGAAGCCGACCTCGATGGCAGCTGGCGCCCTTACCGCGCCGTGGGCTGCCCGGCGTGTACCAATGGCTACAAAGGACGGGTCGGCATTTACCAAGTGATGCCGATCAGCGAAGACATCCAGCGCATCATCCTGTCTGAAGGCACGGCCATGGACATCGCTGAACAAGCCTTGCGCGAGGGCATTCGCGATCTGCGCCAATCGGGCCTGGTCAAGGTGCGTGCCGGCTACACCACACTCGAAGAAGTCATCGCCTGCACCAACGAGTAAAGTTGGCCCCTCGGATTCACGCACTAGACTGCCGCACCGCAGGCTAGACACGCAAGAGACAACAAACAACCGGACGAGGATCCAAGTTCCTCGAAGACACCATGGCAACTGCAGTAGCCGCCGCAAAAGGCGCCAAAGGCGTGAAAGAGCTTGTCTTCGAATGGCAAGGCAAAGACAAGAATGGCAAGATCATCCGCGGTGAAATGCGCGCCGGTGGCGAGGCCATGGTCAGTGCCAACCTGCGCCGGCAGGGCATCCTCGTCACCAAGGTGAAGAAGCGCCGCACCAGCGGCGGTAAAGCGATCAAGCAAAAAGACATTGCCATCTTCACGCGGCAACTGTCCACCATGATGCGCGCGGGCGTGCCGCTGCTGCAGGCCTTCGACATCGTGGCCCGTGGCAGCGCCAACCCGCGCATGACCAAGCTGCTGCTCGACATCCGCAACGATGTCGAAACCGGCACCAGCCTGTCATCGGCCTTCCGCAAGCATCCGCTGTACTTTGACGCCCTGTATTGCAACCTGGTGGAAGCCGGCGAAGCGGGCGGTATTCTCGATACGCTGCTCGACCGCCTGGCCATCTACCAGGAAAAGACGATGGCGATCAAGAACAAGATCAAGTCGGCCCTGCTGTATCCGGTGGCCGTGATGATCGTCGCATTCATCGTGCTGGTGGTGATCATGATGTTCGTGATCCCGGTGTTTGCCGACGTCTTCAAGTCGTTTGGTGCCGACCTGCCTGCCCCCACGCTGTTTGTCATCGCGCTGTCCAACATCTTCCTTGCCTACTGGTGGGCGATCTTCGGTTTCCTGGGCGGTGGCATCTACTTCTTCCTCGAGTCCTGGAAGCGGTCGGAAAAAATGCAGGCCACCATGGACCGCTTGCTGCTCAAGGCCCCCGTGTTCGGCGCTCTGGTGAACAAGTCCGCCGTGGCCCGCTGGACCCGCACGCTCGCCACCATGTTCGCGGCCGGCGTGCCGCTGGTCGAAGCGCTCGACTCCGTGGGCGGCGCCTCGGGCAACGCCGTGTTCAAAGAAGCGACCGACCAGATCCAGAAGGACGTGTCCACTGGCGCCAGCCTCACAGCCTCCATGGAGGCCACCGGCGTGTTTCCAACGATGGTGATCCAGATGTGCGCGATCGGTGAAGAGTCGGGAGCCCTCGACGGCATGCTGTCTAAAGCGGCCGAGTTTTATGAAGACGAGGTCGATGAGGCCGTCAAAGGCCTCTCCAGCCTGATGGAACCCTTCATCATCGTGATCCTCGGGGTCATGATCGGCGGCATCGTGGTCTCGATGTACCTGCCCATCTTCAAGATCGGCAACGTGGTCTGACCCTCTGCCCATGATCTTGCCCGATGCGGAGTTGCTGCTGGCCCCCTGGTGTCTGTTCATCCTGGGCCTGCTGGTCGGAAGTTTCCTCAACGTCGTCATCCACCGCCTGCCCATGCGCATGGAGCGGCGATGGGTGCTCGACTGCGCCGAAGTGCTTGGCGTCAAGCTCGCGCTACCTCAACCCACCACGCTCGACGTGAGCATCGCCAAGGCCGGGGTCACTCCGGCGCCTGCGGCCGTGCAGGTCAAGGTGCCGGGGCCGATCACGCTGTCCACACCCCGCTCCCGCTGCCCCTCGTGCCAGCACCAGATCACCTGGTACGAGAACATCCCGGTGCTGAGCTACCTGTGGCTGCGCGGCAAGTGCTCGTCGTGCAAGAGCCCCATCTCGCTGCGCTACCCGTTCATCGAGTTGGCCACGGCCGTGCTGTTCGCCGCCGTGGGCTGGCGCTTCGGTCCCCAGTGGACCACGCTGCTCTGGTGCGGCTTCGTGGCCACGCTGGTGGCTTTGTCGGCCATCGACTGGGACACCACCTTCCTCTTCGACGACGTCACGCTGCCGCTGCTCTGGGCCGGGCTCGTGGCCGCGGCCATGGGCTGGACCTTGCCCCTGACGCAGTCGCTGTGGGGGGCTGTGGCCGGGTTCTTGTCCCTCTTCCTCATCGCCAAGACCTTCGAGCTGGTCACCCGCCGCGGTGAACCCGCCATGGGTGCAGGCGACTTCAAGCTGCTGGCCGCCCTCGGCGCCTGGCTGGGCGTGCAGATGCTGGTGCCTCTGGTGCTCGCGGCCTCCCTGGTGGGTGCGGTGGTCGGCATTGCCATGAAGTTCGGACCCGGCCTGCGCGAAGGCCGCTACGTCCCCTTCGGCCCCTTCCTCGCTGGCGGCGCCGTGCTCGTGATGCTCGCCGGCCCGCAACGTGTGATGGGCTGGCTCGGCTGGGTCTGACCACCATGGCAGCCGCCACGCCCCCCTCCCCTGCAAGGCTTCCTGCGCAAGGGCTTCCTGCTCGTGGGCTCCGCATCGGCCTCACCGGCGGCATCGGCAGCGGCAAGAGCACCGTCGCCGGCATGCTGGTGCAACTTGGCGCCGTGCTCATCGACACCGACGCCATCGCCCGCGCACTTGCAGCACCCGGTGGCGAGGCCATCGGCCCGCTGCGGCAGGCCTTCGGAGCCGAGGCCATCGATGCGACGGGCGCACTCGACCGCGCCCGCATGCGCGAACTGGTGTTTGCCGACCCCAGCGCCAAGGCCAAGCTCGAGGCCATCATCCACCCGCTCATCGGGCAGGAGTCTGCACGCCAAGAGATCGCGGCCGGCCGCGCGCCCATCGTGTTCGACGTGCCCTTGCTGGTCGAGTCCCCGCGCTGGCGCGGCCGCGTCGACCGCGTGCTCGTGGTCGACTGCCCTGAAGACCTTCAAGTCGAACGGGTCATGCAGCGTTCAGGCTGGGCCCGCGATACCGTCGCAGCTGTCGTCGCGCAGCAGGCACCACGGGTCACGCGCCGGGCCGCGGCCGATGCCGTCATCTTCAACAGCCAGCTCAGCTTGGCCCAGTTGGCCGATGCGGTGACGATGCTGTGGAATCACTGGTCGCCTGTGGAACAATCCGCCTGACGCTTCGAGCCCCCGATCGAGCAGAAAGCCCACCTTGGTCCTCTACGAATACCCGTTCAACGAAAGCATCCGCACCATGCTGCGGCTCGAACACCTGTTCGACCGCCTCGGCCGCCTGCTGCCGCGCGACGATGCGGTCGACCACCACTACGCGCTGGCCACGCTGTTCGAGATCATGGACGTCGCCTCGCGCGCCGACCTCAAGTCCGACGTCCTCAAAGACCTCGACCGCCAGCGCACGCAGTTCAACGGCTACCGCGGCAACCCGTCCATCTCCGAAGAAGCGCTCGACGAAGTCATCGCCCGCATCGACCATGCCTTCAACGGCCTGAACAACCTGCCTGGCAAGGCCGGCCACTCGCTCAACAGCAACGAGTGGCTGATGAGCATCCGCAGCCGCATCAGCATCCCGGGCGGCACCTGCGAGTTCGACCTGCCCGCCTACTACGCCTGGCAGCAGCTCCCCCCCGCACGCCGCCGCGCCGACCTCGGCACCTGGATCAACACCCTCATGCCGCTGGCCGAAGCGCTCAAGCTGCTGCTCGGCCTGCTGCGCGACTCGGGTGTGGCCCACAAGGTCGTGAGCCAGGGCGGCCAGTACCAGCAAAGCCTGCCCGCAGGCCGCGTGTACCACCTGCTGCGCCTGCGCATCGACCCCAAGCTCGAACTCATCCCCGAGATCAGCGGCCACCGCCTGATGGTGCTCGTGCGGCTCATGCGCCAGGACGCCGAAGGCCGTCTCAAGCCCGGCAACACCGACATCAGCTTCGAACTCACCTTGTGCGCATGACCCCGCCCGACGACGCCCCCGCC
>JBEGTX010000213.1:0-4408 GCA_041179165.1 Pseudomonadota bacterium
GTTCCCTGGCCCCCGCCGCCGTGGCTCGAAATTCTTCTATCACAGCCACCATGCCACCGACGCCGAGCACGGCCACGTGCACCTGTTCTGGCATGCCACGCGCAGCGGCCGGCGTCGCCACCTCGGCCCGCCCGAAGCCCCGCGCCACGACGATTGGAAGCGCAGCGCGCCGAGTCATTTGATCGCCATCGACCTGGATGCCCGTGGCCGGCCGGTGGGCATCTTCAGCGTGAACCATTGGGTCACCGACGGCCACTGGTTCGATGCCGACACCACGCTCGGGATGATTCGGCGCTTCGAGCTGAAAGGAATCACCGGCCACGCCGACTCATGTGATTGGCTGACCGCCTTCGTTCGTCTTTACGAGCCCGTCATCGCCCGGGTACTGCGCTCGCGTGACCGCCGTCTCGCTGCGCAGCCGTGTCCGACCGCGGCGCTGAAAGATCGACGAATCGAGGCGATCAGCATGGCGCGCCTCGATTGTCTTTCCGACTTGAATCGCATCGATCACGAACTGAACTACCGCGGTCTCGCACCTGCCCCATGACACTCACCACACAGCCTGGATCTGCCGCTCATTCATGCACGGTAGCGAACGAGAGTGCACCGCGCTGCATCCTCGTGATCGAAGACGAGCGCGACATCGCTGAATTGATCGCGTTGCATCTGGCCGACCTGCCAGCCCAGATCACACTGGCCAACGACGGCCCGGGCGGTTTGCAGCTCGCGCTGCGCAAGCCCTGGGATGCCATCGTGCTGGACATCCGCCTGCCAGGGTTGAATGGCCTAGACTTGTGTCGCGAAGTTCGGGCACAGACCTCCCACGTGCCGATCCTGATGCTGACGGCGCGCGGCGGCGAGCTCGATCGCGTGCTTGGCCTCGAGCTGGGAGCCGACGATTACCTCACCAAACCCTTCAGCGTGCTGGAGTTGCAGGCGAGGGTAAAGGCGCTGCTGCGTCGCTCGGCCGTGACTGCGGCTCGCCAAGCCGAGGCAACAGCACCGAGGGCCCCGCTGGTCGAGCAGGGCCGCTTGCGCGTGGACCGCTCGCGGCGCCGCGCCTGGCTGGCCGGCGCAGAAATTGTGCTCACGCCGCGCGAGTTCGATCTGCTCTGGCATTTCGTCCAGCACCCCGGCCGGGTGTTCACCCGCACCGAGCTTCTTGACCACGTCTGGGGTCAGGGCCACGACGGCTACGACCACACGGTCAACAGCCACATCAACCGGCTGCGCAGCAAACTCGGTGACGAGCGCGCCGAGGCGGCCTTCATCCACACCGTGTGGGGCGTGGGGTATCGCTTCGAGGTCGTTCTGTGAGGCCGGTGCAAAGGCCGAACGGGGCCGCGCTGTGGCGTCGGCTGCACGTGCGCGCGGCGCTCGTGGCTGCTCCGCTGCTGCTGACCCTGGGTGCGGTGATGTACCTGCTACTGCAGCACTACAGCGTGCAGACGGCGCTCGAAGGCGGCCAGCGCATGAACCTCGGGCTTGCGCGCTATGTCGTCGAGCACCAGCCGCCCGGTCTGATCACCCCCGCAGGCCAGCCGGACAAGGGCCTGATGAAGCAACTGGCCCTGCATGTGATGGCGATCAACCCCTCGGTCGAGTTGTATCTGCTGGACACCAACGGCCGCGTTCTGGCCCACGCGCTCGAAGGCCTGCAGGGGCCCGATCCTTTGGGCGTGCAGGTCGACATGGAGCCGATGCGCCGCTTGCTGAGTGCCGAGAACGATGGCAGCGTGCTGCTGCCGGTGCTTGGCACTGACCCGCGCAACCCCGCCCGCGCGAATACCTTCTCGGTATCAGCCATCGCCCCGCCCGGTGGTGGCATGGGCTACCTGTACATCGTGCTCAATGGCAGCATGGCTCAGGGCGTGGCGGCCAGCCTGGGCAACTCCGGCGCGCTGCGTGCCATGGCCATCGGTGCCGGTGTGTCCACGCTGTTGGCGGTCGCCGTGCTGTGGCTCGCCTGGAGGCATCTCACCCGCCCGCTGCGGCAGCTCACCGACGACCTGAAGTCGTTCCGTGACGATGGCGCTGCCGCGGTACAGGCCGAATCCGGCGACGAGATCGGCGTGCTGCGCACCGCCGTGCAGGCCATGCGGCAACGCATCGCACAGCAGTTTCAGCGGCTCGAAGACAGCGACCGGCAGCGCCGCGAACTCGTCAGCAACATCTCCCACGACCTGCGCACGCCCTTGTCCAGCATCCAGGGCTATGTCGAGACAGTCTTGTTGCGTGGCGAGGCGATCGACGGGCCGATGCGGGCCAACCACCTCCGCACCGCACTGCGTCATGTCGATCTGCTGGGCAAACGAATTGCCGATCTGTTCGAGCTGTCCAAGCTAGACGCCGACCGTGTCGAGCCCAGGCAAGAGGCGTTCTGCCTGGCCGAGCTGCTGCAGGACGTGGTGCAGAACTACAAGCTCGGCGCCGAGCGACGCGGCGTGGCGCTCAGTCTAGCGGCTGGCAGCCAACTGCAGGCCAAGGTGGTGGCCGACATCGCCATGATCGAACGCGTGCTGCAGAACCTGATCGACAACGCGCTGCGCTACACGGCCTCAGGCGGTGCCGTGGTGCTGGCCATCGAGAACCGCGGCGCATTCATGCAGATCAGCGTGAGCGACACCGGCATCGGCATCGAGACAAGGCACCTGCCCCACATTTTCGAGCGCTACTGGCGAGCCACCGACGCTGCGGAGTCCGACGCATCGACCAGTTCGGGGCTCGGCCTGGCGATAGTGAAACGCATCCTCGACCTGCACGGCAGCGCGGTGCGCGTGCATTCGGAGTTCAGGCGGGGCACTCGCTTCGAATTTCTGCTGCCACAGGTGACCTGAATTCACAAGCCTGGAGCCCGGAGGGTTTCCGGACGCCAAGAGTCTCGCGACCCGGCACGCCTATGCCGTTGCGCAAAGGAGCAGCGGGCCGTCTCTTAGCGCTCCGGTCAGTTCGCGGCGAGACCGTTCGAGCCTGCGGGCAGGCCTGTCACACTGCTCGCGGCCGTCAGCGAACCGTCTCGGTCAATGGCAAAGGACGTGATGCTGTTGCTGCCCGCGTTCAAGACGAACAAGCCGCGCCCGTCGGCGGCGATCGCCGCGTCGATCGGCCCCGCGCCTGAGGTTGTCGCGATGCCCTGCGCCAGCGCCAACTGGCCGGACTTCTGCACCTTGTAGCTGCTGATGGTGCCACTGGCGGTGTTTGTCACGTACGCGTAGCGGCCGTTGGGTGTGACCACCACCCAGCAAGCGGCGGTCTGGGTCGTAGCAACCGAGGCGCTGATCACCATCGGCTTGGCAGCACCCCAGTCCGCGAACCGATACGACGATACGGCGCTGGCGTTGGCTGCGCCGCCGAAAGCCTCGGACACCAGGGCATGGCCGCGGCGATCGAAGGCGAAGCCGAACGGCGTGACGCCCGCCGATGCCGTCACGACCGGCGCGTCGATGCGGCCATCGCGCCGAACCCGATAGCTGGTGAGCTTGTTGGTGGCCTTCTCGGTGACGAGCAGCACGTCACCGTCCGGGCTGAAGCCGACCTGTGCCGACCCGGTGCCACTGGCCGCGGACAGCGGCTGTGTGCTGCCCGACAGGGGTTGCAGCGTGCCGGCGACGTTGCGGAAGCCCGTGACGTTGCCCGCGCCTTCGGCGTTGAGCACATAGACCACGCCATCATGCTCGGTCACGCTGATCGGCCGCTGGCCACCGGAGTCCATGGTGGAGCGCAGTTCCAGGCCGTTGCGGCGAACCGCGAAGGTGGAAACGCTGTTGCTCAACGCGTTCACAACGAACACGAA
The DNA here is from genome assembly GCA_041179165.1 of Pseudomonadota bacterium. Lineage (GTDB taxonomy): Bacteria > Pseudomonadota > Gammaproteobacteria > Burkholderiales > Burkholderiaceae_C > Rhizobacter. The sequence continues at coordinate 3,794 of JBEGTX010000213.1, forward strand.
GCGACCGTTGCCGCTGAGCGTCACCGCGCCCTGATTGCCGAGGCCGGTGCCGGTGCCCTGGCCTTGTGTGGCCAGCCGCGCTTGCAGCGTGAGCGCACCGCTGCGCGGCGCCGCATAGACCAGCAACTCATTGCCGGCGACCGCATTGGTGCTGGTGAAGACGTGGGCGGACCGGTAGCCGTCGTTGTCGTCGTCGCCATGGGCCGCGACTGGCATGCCCACGCCACTGAGCGTCAGGGCAAGGCCAAGGATCTTGAATGTGTTGCGTCGGGAGTGTTGCATCGTGATGCTCCATTTAACGGTTGAGGGCAGGGGGCGCGCTGCCGCTGCAACGCGCAATGCAGTCTCAGGCGGCGCCTCTGCCAAGTCCTCACGGAACCATCACCGGCTGCGTATTTCAGCCCATCGTGGACGGCGTTTCAGCGTGATCGTGGACGACGAGGGGGTGTGCAAGTGATTTGCAACCCAGCCTCAAGCTCACTGCTTTTTGCAGTCCGAGCCGATGCCCACGAACAGAATCACGATGCGACGAATCAGAGAGTCTTTGCGCCTGCACTTGCAGGCCAAGCTGAGCTACAACGAGGTCGGCCGCGCCCTCAAGATTTCCAAGAGTGT
>JBEGTX010000214.1:0-11730 GCA_041179165.1 Pseudomonadota bacterium
GCGCCTCTGTGGTGAGCGATCCGCAGTTCGAGCGCAAGAACACCCAGGACAACACGCCCGCGGTGATCAACGTGCAGATCGTGCCCGGCAACAAGCTGGACGTGACCGTGGCCGCCAAGGGCGGCGGCTCGGAGGCCAAGGCCAAGTTCGCCATGCTGAATCCCTCCGACGACCTGGTCGAGTGGATCCTCAAGACCGTGCCGACCATGGGCGCCGGCTGGTGCCCGCCCGGCATGCTGGGCATCGGCATCGGCGGCACGGCCGAAAAGGCGATGCTGCTGGCGAAGGAATCGTTGATGCAGGACATCGACATGTACGAGCTCAAGGCCCGCGGCCCGCAGAACAAGATCGAAGAACTGCGCATCGAACTGTGCGACAAGATCAACGCATTGGGCATCGGTGCCCAGGGCCTGGGCGGCCTGACCACCGTGCTCGACGTCAAGATCGCCATGTACCCGACCCATGCAGCCAGCAAGCCCGTGGCCATGATCCCCAACTGCGCTGCCACCCGGCATGCGCACTTCGTGCTCGACGGCTCGGGCCCCGCCTTCCTCACGCCACCGAGCCTCGACCTGTGGCCCGATGTGAAGTGGGCCCCCGACTACAACAAGAGCAAGAAGGTCAACCTCGACACGCTCACGCGCGCCGAAGTGGCCAGCTGGAAGCCGGGCGACACGCTGCTGCTCAGCGGCAAGATGCTCACCGGCCGCGACGCCGCACACAAGCGCATCCAGGACATGCTGGCCAAGGGCGAGAAGCTGCCGGTCGATTTCACCAACCGCGTCATCTACTACGTGGGCCCGGTCGATCCGGTGCGTGACGAGGTCGTGGGCCCTGCCGGCCCCACCACCGCCACCCGCATGGACAAGTTCACCGAGATGATGCTGGCCGAAACCGGCCTCATCGGCATGATCGGCAAGGCCGAGCGCGGCCCCACCGGCATCGAGGCCATCAAGAAGCACAAGAGTGCCTACCTGATGGCGGTCGGCGGCGCGGCTTACCTCGTGTCCAAGGCCATCAACAAGGCCGAGGTCGTGGGCTTCGCCGACCTGGGCATGGAAGCCATCTACGAGTTCGAGATCACCGACATGCCGGTGACCGTGGCCGTGGACTCCAACGGCATCTCGGTGCACAACACCGGCCCGAAGGAATGGCAGGCCAAGATCGGGAAGATTCCTGTCTCGGTGGTCTGAGCCCCCAGGGCGCGCACTGGCGTGCCCTGATCTCCAAGGCACGACTGGCGTGCCCCCGGCCCCGGATGCGGCACAAGAAACACTGTGCTTGCATCCAGTGAAATACCCGCGTACACTGGATGAATCAACAGTACGCGAGGTGTTCTCATGCTCAACGACTACCGCCAGACCTACCGCCCCGGTCCTGCTCTGCGTCTTCCGCGCTGGGCCCACATGCTGTGGAATTGGCTCTGATCATCCAGCCCCCCATCTCGGCAGGGCATCGGACCTCAGCCGTCGATCACATCGACGCTTTGTAGAAGATGTAGTCGGCCTGGTAGTTGACCGTCTGGCGCGCGTTCAGCGTCGACGCATCGCACAGCGCCATCGGCGCCACGCCACCTTGGCTCGCCACACGTTGGATGTAGGTCACGCCGTAGAGCGACGAGCCGGTGCCGGTGGCCGGGTTGGCCTTGACCAATTGGTGCGAAAGGTTGGCAGCGCCATTAGGGGCCACCGCAACTTGTGTCGCGGTGAGGGCGGAACCATCATTGGCGGTCCAAGTGGCCGGTGGTCCGGCATAGCGGCCCACAGGCTTTCCGCTGCGGTCGTTCAACGTGGCGGTCGGGCCCACGAAGGCCCACGCGAACTGCCCTGGCATGTCGGCTTTGGCACGGCATTCGTACACGATGGTGCCCACACCCACGGTTTCCGAGGCCACTTTGTTGCCTGTCGGCACACGCACCGCTTCAGGCAGGCTGGCTTGCGAGTAGGCCGGCGCCATGGGCGACATCGTGCTGCAGGCTCCGAGCAAGGCCGTGAGGCCGGCCAGACACCAAGGGGCCGCGCGGAGGAGGGATGGCTTGTTCATGGGGAATCCTTGAAGAGTTGAATGCTGTACGGGCAAAAATCTCGCCTGCCGTCGTACTTACTCTTTGGACCTTCCAGTGGATGCAGTTATCTGAAAAAAAATTCAAGTGCCCGCATTTTCTTGTGGGGCAGCCTCCTGCCGCCTCTTCGCCGCGAGGGGTGGACCCGATGCCCCGGCAGCACGCGAGTGCGGGAGTGCGCCTTCTGCCCCACCATCACGATCGCGTGAGCTGCGGCCACACAACCCATCGGTCATGCCGGCGCAGGCCGGCACCCACTTCATGCAACGCACTCCCCTGCGTTCACCGCTCTGCCGTGCCCAGCGTGGATACCGACTCTCGTCGGTATGACCGAGGGAAATGGAATATGCTGCGCCAGACACGCGAGAAGGCGAGTTCGCTATCGCGCTATCACCAGCGAGTGAGCCGCGGCCGCGCCACCATTCCTTTGGAACTGGTTCAACCTTGCCTTTGCTCAAGGTGGAAGCCAGTTCAATGGCTGATCATCCAGGGCCGCTTGTTGGCAAACGACTTGGGTGCCTTGGGCTGGTCCGAGGCCTTCGAGGACGTCTTGCAGCACCCGCAACCCGACGGGTGCCGCAATCGTTTGTAGTCCGACGAATGCGCGGGCGCATGGCTCGCGCGCTCGTTGGTCGCCATGGCGAGGCGCCGGTCCGCCGGCATGTCGGCCAGACGCGGCGCCACCAGCCAGGCGCGGGCCGAGGCCGAACTGCAGCGCGGACAGGCCGCGGGCACATCCCGGTCGGCCATGCGCCGCACCGCATCGAAAGGCCCGCACGCGGTGCAGGCATAGTCATAGGTCGGCATCTGTTGCTCCTCAGACCACGTCTTGCGACAGGGGCATGTCCACGCCCTTGAAGTCCTGCACCACCGGGCCTGTTGCGCTCGGATTGATGTCGAACTCGAAGATCTGCGTGGGCAGCCAGAGCGTCGCGCAGGAGTTGGGCACGTCCACCACCCCGCTGATGTGGCCCTGCACCGGGGCCGTGCCGAGGATCGAATACGCCTGCGCGCGGCTGTAGCCGAACTTGGTCAGGTACTCGATAGCGTTCAGGCAGGCCTGGCGGTAGGCCACGTTCACATCGAGGTAGTGCTGCTTGCCGGCCTCATCGACCGAGATGCCCTCGAAGATGATGTAGTCGTTGTACTGCGGCGTGATGGGGCTGGGCTTGAAGATCGGGTTCTTGATGCCGTAGGTGGCCATGCCGCCCTTGATGAGCGACACGCGCATGTGGACCCAGCCCGCCATCTCGATGGCACCGCAGAAGGTGATCTCGCCATCGCCCTGACTGAAGTGCAGGTCACCCACCGACAGGCCCGCGCCCTTCACGTACACGGGGAAGAAAATCTTCGAGCCGCGCGAGAGGTCCTTGATGTCGCAGTTGCCGCCGTGCTCTCGCGGCGGCACGGTGCGTGCGCCTTCGGCAGCAGCCTTGTCCTTGGCCGCGCCGGTGAGCTTGCCCATGTGAGCGGTGGCGGCGAACGGCGGGTTGGCCAGCGCCGGCACGCGGTCCGGATCGGTCGCAATCAGCGCGCCTTCGCGCTCGTTCCAGTTCGACAGCAGCTTGGGGTCGGGCAGGCACCCGATCAGCCCGGGGTGGATGAGCCCGGCGTATTTCACACCTGGCACGTGACGCGACTCGGTGAACATGCCCTTGATGTCCCAGATCGACTTCTGCGCCAGCGGGAAATGATCGGTCAGGAAACCGCCGCCATTCTTCTTCGAGAAGAAGCCGTTGAAGCCCCAGAGGCTGTCTTGCTTGGCACCGATGTCGAGCAGGTCCACCACCAGCAGGTCGCCCGGCTCCGCGCCGTGCACGCCGACGGGGCCCGACAGGAAGTGGACGATGCTGAGGTCGATGTCTCGCACGTCGTCGGCGCTGTCGTTGTTCTGGATGAAGCCGCCTGTCCAGTCGTAGGTCTCAAGCACGAAGTCATCGCCCGGCTTGACCCACGTGGTCATGGGGATGTCCGGGTGCCAGCGGTTGTGGATGTTCTCGTTCTCGTAGGGAGACTGGTTCAGGTCGACCTTGATGAGGGTTTCGGGCATCGCTTGCTCCTGTGGCGGTGAGGGGGCTGAAAAAATGAAGGGAGGGTCAGACAGGCAAACTCAGACCGACAGGAACTGCCGGATGCGCTCGACGTCCGTGCTGGCGCGAGGGCTCTCATGCACGAAGCGGCCGCCTTCGATGACGAACAGCCGGTCGGCCACGTCCATCGCAAAACTGAGCACCTGCTCCGACACGATGATCGTGATCTCGCGCGACTTGCGGATCTCGTTCAGCGCACGGGCGATGTCTTTGATGATGGAAGGCTGGATGCCTTCGGTGGGCTCGTCGAGCAGAAGCACCTTGGGGTCGGTCACCAACGCACGTGCGATGGCCAACTGCTGCTGCTGCCCGCCCGAGAGGTTGCCGCCCTTGCGGTTGCGCATGTCGAACAGCACGGGGAAGAGCGCGTAGATTTCAGCGGGCACCTGGCGTGTCTTCGAGTTCTCGAGGCCCGTCTGGATGTTCTCGAGCACGGTGAGCGTCGGGAAGATCATGCGGCCCTGAGGCACATAGGCGATGCCCTTGGCGACGCGGCGGTGGCTCTCGTCCTTGGACACGTCCTGGCCATCGACCTCGATGCGGCCCGACTTGATGGGCAGGATGCCGATGAGCGACTTGAACAGCGTGGTCTTGCCCATGCCGTTGCGGCCCATGATGGCGATGGTCTCGTTCTTCTTGGCCGAAAAGCTCAGGCCGTGCAAGGCCTCGCTCTGGCCGTAGCTGACGTGCAGGTTGTCGACGTTGAGCATGGTGGCAGTCCGATGCGGTTGAATGGAACGAAGGTCAATCAGTGAGGACGGTGAGCGGGGTTCAGTGCCCGAGGTACACGTCGATCACCTTGGGATCGTTCTGCACCTGGTCCATGGTCCCTTCGGCCAGGATCTTTCCCTGGTGCATCACCGTCACCTTGTGCGCGATCTGCTTCACGAAGGCCATGTCGTGTTCGATAACGATCATTGAGCGGCCCTTGCAGATGCGCTTGAGCAGCTCGGCGGTGAGCTCGCGTTCGCGCACGCTCATGCCGGCGATGGGCTCGTCGAGCATCAGCAGTTCCGGGTCCTGCATCAGCAGCATGCCGATCTCGAGCCACTGCTTCTGGCCATGCGACAGCAGGCCCGCCTCGGTCTTGAGCATGTCGACGAGGCCGATCTCCACGGCCACCGACTCCACCGCCTCGCGCACCGCGGCGTCGCACTTGAAGGCCAGGGCCCCGAACACACCGCGGCCCCGCGGGAACGACACCTCCAGGTTCTGGAAGACGCTCAGGTTCTCGTAGATGGACGGTGTCTGGAACTTGCGCCCGATGCCGCGGCGCACGATCTGGTATTCCGGCAGCTTGCTCATCTCCTGGTTCTTGAACTTGATGCTGCCTTCGCTGGCGCGGGTCTTGCCGCAGATGAGGTCGAGCAGCGTGGTCTTGCCTGCACCGTTCGGGCCGATGATCACGCGCAGCTCGCTCTTGTCGACGTAGAGGGTCAGCTTGTCGATGGCCTTGAAGCCGTCGAACGAGACGGTGAGGTCTTCCACCGCGAGAACGAAGTCGGTATTGCTCATGGGGTTGCTCCGGTGTTCGAATCGTTCAGGTCTGCTGGCCGGTCAGGCCCGGAGGCAGCGGCGCAGAAGGGGCAGCGCTCTCGGCGCGCTGTATCGGCGCATGGCCGCCAGAAGCCGCCGGCGCGCCCGGCGCTGGCACCAGCACCGGCAAAGTGGGCTTGCCCGGCGTTCCACCCGACGCACCCCGTGCACGCCGCCGCTCCCACCAGGGCACGAGCTTCTCGGCATACAGCCCGGCCAGGCCTTGAGGGAAGGCGAGCACCACGCCGATGAACATCGCCGCCATCAGGAACAGCCAGAGGTCGGGAAAACTTTCCGAGAAATAGGTCTTGCCGAAGTTGACCAGCAAGGTGCCGTAGACCGCCCCCACCAGCGACATGCGCCCACCCACCGCTGCAAAGATCACCATCTCGATGCTCGGCACGATGCCCACCAGCGAAGGCGACATGAAGCCCACCTGCAGCGTGAACATCGCCCCACCCACTGCCGACAGCATCGCGGCCAGGCAGAAAGCAAACACACGGAACATCGACACGTCGTAGCCCGAGAAACGCACGCGGTCTTCCTTGTCGCGCATGGCCAGCAGCAACGTGCCGAGCTTGCTGCGCTGAATCCACGCACAGCCGACGATGGCGGCCAGCAGCAGGAACACGTTCACGTAGTACAGGATGTATTTGGCGCTGTTGGTGCGGGTGTCCCAGCCGAGCATGGTCTTCAGGTCGGTCATGCCGTTGACGCCGCCGGTGTAGCCCTGCTGGCCGATGATGAGCACGGTCAGAATCAGTGCCACGGCCTGCGTGATGATGGCGAAGTACACACCGCCCACGCGCCGCTTGAACATCGCGTAGCCGATGATGAAGGCCAGGCCTGCAGGCACGACGAGGATGATCAGCAGCGTGAGCGGCAGGCTGCGGAACGGCTCCCACCAGCCCGGCAAGGCGGTGAGCTGGTTCCAGTCCATGAAGTCGGGGATGCCGGGGGTCGACTGGATGGCCGTTGTCACCGGGTCGCTCGCCTCGAGCTTCAGGAACATGGCCATGGCATAGCCACCCAATCCGAAGAACACGCCCTGCCCCAGACTCAGCACGCCACCATAGCCCCACAGCATCACCAGGCCGAGCGCCACGAACGCGTAACTCAGGTACTTGCCGATCAGGTTGATGCGAAAGAGATCGAAGACCAGGGGAAAGACCACGGCCAGCAACAGCGCCAGCAGCAGCACATGGGTGAGACCACGCTTGTCCAGCCAAAGCTTGATGTTCATGTCGAGGGTGCCAGGTGAGGGGAAGACGACGTGGAGGTGCCCATGTCAGCGGCGCACCTTGGAGGCGAAGAGCCCCTGCGGACGCAACATCAGGATCAGCACGATGGCCGACAGCGTGAGCACCTTGGCGTTGGAGCCGCTCATGAAGAACTCCGTGATCGATTGCATCTGGGCGATGCCGAAGGCCGAGACCACGGTGCCGAAGAGGCTGGCCGCGCCACCGAACGTGACCACCAGAAACGCATCCACGATGTAGAGCGAGCCGCTGGTCGGGCCCGTCGAGCCGATGGTGGTGAAAGCCGCACCGGCCACACCGGCGATGCCGCAGCCAATGGCAAAGGTGAGGCGATCGGTCTTCTTGGTGTTGATGCCCGTGGCATTGGCCATGGCACGGTTGGCAACCGTCGCACGCACCCTCAGGCCCCAGCGTGACTTGTAGAGCGCGATCAGCACGCCGCAGGTGACGAGCAGCGTGAGTGCCATCACGAAGAGGCCGTTGAGCGGGATGTCGAGGCCTTCAGCCGGCGCCCATGAGCCCATCAGCCAATCGGGCGACGTGGGGCTCACTTCCTTGGCGCCGAAGGTGGAGCGGAAGATCTGCTGCATGCCGAGCGACAGGCCCCAGGTGGCCAGCAGCGTGTCGAGCGGACGTTTGTAGAGGTGGCGGATGAAGGCCCATTCCACCCCATAGCCCACGATGAAGGCCACGAAGAAGGCGGCCACGATGGCGAACACGAAGTACACCTGCATCAGCTGGGGCGCATGGGTCTCGACCATGTGCGAGAAGAAGTAGATCGTGTAGGCGCCGATCGTCATGAACTCGCCATGCGCCATGTTGATCACGCCCATCTGCCCGAAGATGATGGCCAGGCCCAGGCCCATCAGCAGCAGCACGGAAAACAAACTGAGGCCGGCGAAGCCTTGCATCAGTCCGATGTTGAGCATGTCGGTGAAGGTCATGGAGTGGCCCGTGCGGTGAAAAGTGGAGCAGGTGCTTGAGTACATGGGCGGGACGCACCGGGCGCCCCGCCGTCAGCGGCTTACTGGTAACCCTTCGGGAATGGGTTCGGCTCGATCAGCGCTGCCGATTCGGCCACCACCTTGAACTGGCCGTCACCCTGGGCCTGGCCGATGCGCGCCTTGCTCCACAGGTGATGGTTCTCGTGCAGCTTCACGTAGCCTTCCGGGGCCGTCTTGAGCTCGATGCCGGTGGAGGCCGCGGCGATCTTGTCGACGTCGAAGCTGCCGGCCTTCTCGACCGTTGCCTTCCACAACCAGGGCCCGAGGTAGCCGGCCTGCGTCACGTCGCCGATCACCGCGTCCTTGCCGTACTTGGCCTTGAAGGCGGTGACGAAGGCCTTGTTGTTGGCGTTGTCCAGCGACTGGAAGTACTTCATCGACGCGTAGAAGCCGTTCATGTTTTCACCGCCGATGCCCAGGACCTCGTCCTCGGTCACCGAGATGGTCAGCAGGAACTGCGTCTTGGCGGTGACGCCAGCGGCCTTGAGCTGCTTGTAGAAGGCGACGTTCGAGCCACCGACCACGGCGATGAAGATGCAGTCGGGTTTGGCGACCTTGATCTTGTTGATCAGCGAGTTGAAGTTGGTGTGGCCGAGCGGGTAGTACTCCTCGCCCACGACCTTGCTGCCGGCAGGCAGGTGCCCTTCGATGTGCTTGCGACCGATCTTCATCGAGGTGCGGGGCCAGATGTAGTCGGAGCCGACCAGGAAGTACGTCTTGGCCTTCTTTTCCTTCGAGGCCCAGTCCAGCCCGTAGAGGATCTGCTGCGTGGCCTCCTGCCCGGTGTAGATCACGTTCTTGCTCTGCTCCAGGCCTTCGTAGAAGGTCGGGTAATAGAGCATGCCGTTCTCTTTCTCGAAGATCGGCAGCACGGCCTTACGCGAAGCGCTGGTCCAGCAGCCGAAGACGGCGGCGACGCGGTCGTTGACCAGGAGCTTCTTCGACTTCTCGGCGAAGGTCGGCCAGTCGGAGGCACCGTCTTCCTTGATCACCTTGATCTTGCGGCCGAGCACGCCACCCATCGCGTTGATCTGGTCGATGGCGAGCTGCTCGGCCTGGATGGAGCCTGTCTCCGAGATGGCCATCGTGCCGGTGGCGGAGTGCAGCTGGCCGACGGTGACTTCGGTGTCGGTCACAGCGAGCTTGGTGGTGTTCACCTTGGCCGTGGGGTACTGCTGGGCGAGGGCAAAGCCGGACATGCCCATCAGCGGCAACGCGGCGGCGCCCTGGATCAGGCGGCGGCGGTTCAGCGCGTCGGCGTTCAAAGCAGCGGAAGACGGGTCTTGATCACGGGACATGGAAACTCTCCAACGGGTTGAGGGCTCTGGGATGAACACCTCGCACCAATCTCGTGCGGCCTGGTGAAGCGGCCTGATCCGGGTGGTTCGGCGTTCATCTCTGGGCTCAAAGGTAGGCGAGCACAGCGGTTCGCCGAATACGTCATGTGACGTAGCCCATCCCGTCCACGCCCGGCGCACACTGTGCGTCCCGCTGCGCGTGTCGTCTGAGTGCGGCGGTGGGCGCGCTTCTTGCGAAGTCACTCCGTCTCAAGCAGTACGGAGAGCGGCAGTGCGAGTGGATGCAGAAGCACGAATGGGTGCAGGTGATGGGCACCCCGCTGCGGTTTCGCCGCCAGCCGCCGAGGAATCGCGCAGCCGCGCGCCTCAGAAAATATTCCGCATCCGGCGCGACTACAACACCTGGGTCGCCAACGAAACGCTGGAGGACTACGCGCTGCGCTACACGCCGCGGAGCTTTCGCAAGTGGAGCGAGTTCCGCGTGGCCAACACGGCCTTCGGTGCCACCTCGTTTCTCGCACTCGAGGCCATCGGCGCGACCATGGCGCTCAGCTATGGCTTCACCAATGCCATGTGGGCCATCCTGGTCGTGGGGTTGATCACCTTCCTCACCGGCCTGCCCATCAGCTACTACGCCGCGAAATACGGCGTGGACATGGACCTGCTCACACGCGGAGCCGGCTTCGGCTACCTCGGCTCCACCCTCACCTCGCTGATCTACGCGAGCTTCACCTTCATCTTTCTCGCGCTCGAAGCCGCCATCCTGGCGCTCGCCCTGCAGCTGTACTTCGGCTGGCCCCTGGCCATGTGCTACCTGCTGTCCTCGCTCGGCGTGGTGCCCATCGTGATGTACGGCATCACGCTCATTTCGCGCCTGCAGCTGTGGACGCAGCCGCTGTGGATCGCCCTCCTCGTCTGCCCTTACATCGCTGTGCTGGCGAAGAATCCGCAAGCCTTCAGCGACTTCACCGGCCTCACCGGGCGCGTGTCCGGCGGCAACGGTTTTCAATGGGTGATGTTCGGCGCGGCCGCCACCATCGCGTTCTCGTTGGTGGTTCAGATCGGCGAGCAGGTTGACTATCTCCGTTTCCTGCCCGAAAAAACGGCGCAGAATCGCCGCCGCTGGTGGGCCGCCGTGCTCGTGGCCGGGCCGGGCTGGATCGTGCCCGGCATGGTGAAGATGGTAGGCGGAGCCTTTCTCGCCTTCCTCGCGCTGCAGCACCAGATTCCGTTCGAAAAGGCCATCGAGCCCACGCAGATGTACCTCGCGGGCTATGCCTACGTGTTCGACAACCCGGCCTGGGTGCTGGCCGCCACCACGCTCTTTGTCATCGTGTCGCAGGTGAAGATCAACGTCACCAATGCCTATGCGGGCTCGCTCGCATGGTCGAACTTCTTCGCGCGGCTCACGCACAGCCACCCTGGGCGGGTCGTGTGGCTGGTGTTCAACGTGCTCATCGCCGTGCTGCTGATGACCATGGGCGTGTTCGAGGCGCTGGAGCGCGTGCTGGGCCTTTACAGCAACGTGGCGATCGCCTGGGTGGGTGCGCTCGTCGCCGACCTCGTCATCAACAAGCCGCTGGGGTTGAGCCCGAAGCACATCGAGTTCAAGCGCGCCCATTTGTTCGACATCAACCCCGTGGGCCTGGGCGCCATGCTGAGCGCGGCGGTGCTGGCGGTGATCGCCTACGCTGGCGTGATGGGAGAAGAGCTGCAGGCCTTTGCGCCGTTCATCGCCCTGGTGACCGCGCTGGTGATGTCGCCCCTGCTGGCATGGTGGAGTGGTGGCAAGTACTACATCGCCCGGCGCAGCACCTCGCAATGGAAACCCGGCGAGATCGTGAAGTGCTCGGTGTGCGAAAACGGCTTCGAGTCCGAGGACATGGCGCACTGCACTGCCTACGACGCGCCCATCTGTTCGCTGTGCTGCACGCTCGAGTCCCGCTGTCATGACCGCTGCAAGACCGGCTCGCGCGCGGCCGAGCAGGTGGGCGCAGCACTGACCAAGGTGCTGCCGCAGGCGCTGTCGTCGCGCGTCAACTTCCGCGTGGCGCACTATGTGGTGGTTGTCACCTCGCTGCTCGGTCTGCTGGCCGTGATTCTGGCCGTGGTGTATGACCAGCAGTCGGTGCTGCATGCGGCCGCTGCCCTGCCGCTCAAAGCGCCCTTCATCAAGGTCTTCGCGTTGCTGTCGCTCATTGCAGCGGTGTCGGCGTGGTGGGTGGTGCTGGGCAGCGAGAGCCGCCACATGGCGCAGGAAGAATCGAACCGGCAGAACCAGCTGCTCGCTCGCGAGATCGACGCCCACAAGCGCACCGACGCCGCACTGCAGGCCGCCAAGGATGTGGCCGAGGCCGCCAACCAGGCCAAGACCCGCTACGTGGCCGGCATCACGCACGAGCTGCGCACGCCGCTCAACAGCATCCTCGGCTATGCACAGATCCTGCTGAAAGACGAGCAGGTGCAGGGCAGCCGCCGCAA
>JBEGTX010000215.1:0-4727 GCA_041179165.1 Pseudomonadota bacterium
GCCCGAAGTAGTGGTGGCGCTTGTCCACCGCGCCGCGGTAGTAAGCCATGCGAGGGAACTCGTGCGACACCAGCTTCAGGTACGGGTAGCTCTTGTCATCGCGGAACAGGATGTTGTAGCGCGGGTTGAGCGTCTTGATGAGGTTGTTTTCGAGCAGCAGCGCTTCGGACTCGGAGCGAACGACGGTCGTCTCCATGCGCACGATCTTCGTGATCATGTGGCCGATGCGCGTGCCGCCGTGGGTCTTCTGGAAGTAGCTCGACACGCGCTTCTTCAGGTCGCGCGCTTTGCCCACGTAGAGCACGGCGTCGTTCGCGTCGAAGTAGCGGTAGACACCAGGCAGGCCCGGCAAGGCAGCCACGTCACTCAGCAGCTGCTGACGCACGGCGTCGATCGCCGGGGGCGATGGCGGCTCGGGATCGGGTGAGAGGTGGTCGGCAGGATCGGTCATGAAGCCGCCATTCTGCCGCCCTCCGATAATGCCGCCATGAATCCTGCCAAGAATTCCGTCATGCGCTGGGATGTGTTCTGCCGGGTCATCGACAACTTCGGCGACGTGGGCGTGTGCTGGCGGCTGTGTGCCGACCTGGGTGCACGCGGCCACATCGTGCGTCTTTGGATCGATGACGCACGGGCGCTGACCTGGATGGCACCCGACGGCGCGGCGAATGTGCAGGTGCTGGGCTGGGCTTGCGCCGAAAACCAGCCGTTCGTGGCCGGCGACGTGGTGATCGAAGCGTTCGGCTGCGAATTGCCCACGCCCGTGGTGCAAGCCATGGCCGACGGTGCGCTGCCGCCCATCTGGATCAACCTCGAGTACCTCAGCGCCGAGCGCTATGTGGAGCGCTCCCACCGCCTGCAGTCACCCCAGTCGAGCGGGCCGGGCCAAGGGCTGGTGAAGTGGTTCTACTACCCGGGCTTCACGGCTGCCACCGGCGGGCTGCTGCGTGAGACCGGTCTGGCCGCCGCCCAAGCCTGTTTCGACGGCGATGCTTGGCTGCTGAGCCATGGCCTCACGCGAAGGGCCGGCGAGCAGGTGCTGAGCCTCTTCTGCTACGACAACCCTCGGCTGGACGCCATGCTGCGCTCCTTCGCCGAGGCGCCCGTGTTGCTGCTGCTCACGGCCGATGCCCCTCTGCCACGCGACCTCCCCACCACCGTCAGGACCCATCGCCTGCCACGCCTGACACAAATCGAATTCGACCACCTGCTCTGGGCCAGCGACTTCAACTTCGTGCGGGGAGAAGACTCGTTCGTGCGAGCCCAATGGGCGGGCAAGCCTTTCGTGTGGCAGATCTATCCGCAAGATGACGGCGTGCACGCCGTCAAGCTGCAGGCCTTTCTGGACCGCCATCTGACGCACGCGCACGCTGAAGTGGCCACTGAGATTCGAGCCTGGACGCTCGGTTGGAACGGCCTCGGCCCCCTGCCCGCACGTCCAGCCCAGCTGCCACTCTGGGCCGCACACGCCCGGGCGTGGGGCGAAAGCCTGGCCGCCGCGCCCGACCTCGTGACGGGGTTGCGCCAATTCGTCTCGGATTCACGCTAAAATTCAAAGCTTTGCGCGAACGGGTGCCCCCGGCCGCGCCCCACAGTTTTGCTCCCACTTCGCGTCTCAGCACGCAACGCAACGGAAATCGCCATGAAGATCGCACAGGAAATTCGCGCCGGCAACGTCATCATGCACAACAAGGACCCCATGGTTGTGCTCAAGACCGAATACAGCCGCGGCGGCCGCAATGCGGCCACCGTCCGCATGAAGCTCAAGAGCCTGCTGAGCAGCTCGGGCACCGAAGTCGTCTTCAAGGCCGACGACAAGATGGACCAGATCATTCTGGACAAGAAGGAGTGCACCTACTCCTACTTCGCCGATCCGATGTACGCCTTCATGGACGCCGAATACAACCAGTTCGAAGTCGAGTCCGAGAACATGGGCGACGCGCTGCAGTACCTCGAAGACGCGATGCCGGTTGAAGTCGTGTTCTACGACGGCAAGGCCATCTCGGTCGAGCTGCCCACCAGCCTCGTGCGCGAAATCACCGAAACCGAACCCGCCGTCAAGGGCGATACCTCGGGCAAGGTCCTGAAGAACGCCAAGCTGGCCACGGGTTTCGAGATCTCCGTGCCCCTGTTCGTGCAAACCGGCGACAAGGTCGAAATCGACACCCGCACGCACGAATACCGCAAGCGCGTCTGAGTTTTCTCAAGCGCAACACGGTCGACCCAAAGGGCACGCAAGTGCCCTTTTTGCATGGGGGCACACAAGTGCCCTTCTTGCATGGTGGCACGCAAGTGCCCTTCTTGCATGGCGCTCGCGATGACCACAGGGCCTCGCTGTCCAAAGGCCACGAAGAGCGACACTGCCGTCAGCCATGACCGCATCAAGCCCCACACCTCACCACTGGCAGCATCAGGACCGCTTCGTCATCCTGCGTGCGGGTTTCGCGGGCGGCCACAACCTGCTGGCCGACTGGCATGCGTGGCGGCAAGACCCGCACCGCTGCGCCCACCTTCACCTGATCTGTGTTGACGCCTCGTTTCCCGCGCAGGCTGAGCTCGCTGCGTTGTTGAAGGATTCGCCACAGCCCGAGCTCGCGGCGCAGCTGCTTGCGCTCTATCCACCCATCACGCCCGACCTGCACCGGCTGGCCTTTGAAGGTGGCTGTGTGCAGTGGCTGCTCGTCCCCGGTGCGATTGAAGAGGTGCTGTCCGCGCTGGTGGCGCGGGTCGATGCATTCGAGCTCGACGCCCATCCGCTGCCAAGCGGCCCCTCCCGTCTGCCCAAGGCGCTGGCCCGCTTGGCAGCCCGTTCCGCGCTGCTGCGTGCGCGGTCCGCCAACACGGTGTGGGAGCACGGGCTGCGCGCCGCCGGGTTCGTTTGCGAAACCGAAGCCAGCACGGGCACGCTGGCACGGTACGCACCCGTGTTCGTGCCCAAGCGCTCGCCGTCTGCGCCCCACGGCTCACACACCGACGGCAAACACGCGCTGGTCTTGGGCGCAGGGCTGGCCGGTTGCGCCAGCGCCTGGGCCCTGTCGGAGCACGGCTGGACCACCACGCTGATCGACCGCCAGGATGCACCTGCCCGCGAGACCTCCGGCAATGCCGCCGGCCTTTTCCACGGCATCGTCAACCCGCAGGACGGCGTGCATGCACGCTTCAACCGAGCCGCCGCGCTGGAAACCCAGCGCGCCGTGGACATCGCCCTGCACAAGCACCACACCATCGGCCAGCGCGATGGGCTGCTTCGCCTGGCCAGTGGTGACGCGAACGTCGCCGAGATGAACGCCATGCTGCAGCGGCTGCAGCTGCCATCCAGTTATGTGCGGGCTGTGCCCCCCGACGAAGCCACTGAGCTTGCGGGCCTGCCAGTGGCCGTGCCCGCGTGGTTCTATCCCGGAGGCGGATGGGTGAGCCCGGCCGGCCTCGCTGCGTCGTATCTTGCGCGGGCATCGAACGCTGCGGTCCAACACATGGCGTGCGACGTTCACTCGATCCGGCGTGTGGACCGCCAATGGCAGGTGCTGGACGTTCAAGGGACCGTGATCGAAGAAGCCGAGGTGCTGGTACTTGCCAACGCACTCCACGCCCTGTCGCTCGTCGACGAACGGAGCTGGTCCCAGCTATCGGTGCGCGGACAAATCAGCATGATGCCGGCCGAAGGCATGCGCTTGCCGCTGCGGCCTCTGGCCGGTGCGGGCTACGTGCTGCCACGCGTTGACGGCCAAGCCGTGTTCGGTGCCACCAGTCAGCCAGGCGACAGCGACGCTGCGGTGCGCGACGCCGACCACCAGCACAACCTCGCCCAGCTCGCACGCCTGACCGGCCAGGCCATTGATGCAGACGGCCGTATGGTGACCGGCCGGACCGGCTGGCGCTGTGTGACCGACGACCGCCTGCCCCTCATCGGCGCCGTGCCAGACCTGGCTGCTGTTGCAGCGAGCGAAAGCATCCCAGACCGCCCGCGCCGTGTGCCGCGGCTGCCCGGCTTGTTCGTGTTCAGTGGACTTGGCTCTCGCGGCATCACATGGTCGGCGCTAGGAGCTCAAACACTGGCAGCCAGCATCAGCGGCGCGCCAATGCCCATGGAGGCGAGCCTGCTCGATGCCGTGGACCCAGCACGCTTCGTGTCACGAACCGTCAGGCGCAAAGCCTGATCGCCAGCACGGGCAAGATCACCTCTTGGCCGATGGGCCAGCAACCGACCCAGGGTGAAACTACGGCGCGGATCATGCCTCCCGCGCGCTTCCAGCGCAGAAGGCGGGCACAAGGCCACAGGCATACTGTGGCAGCCCCGGCCCCGTCGCAACGGTTCAGTAGCGCGACGGCCGTGGCTGCCCACCATCAACCTCCGTTCATCATCATGCTCACCAGAGTGAAGTGGATCGACAATTCGGTGCTCAGTGTCATGCTCCGCCCGGACCTGTTCACCCTCGTGCAGATGCGGAGCAACCACCTGATGGAATTCTTTGAGTGAGCGTCCAGCCGCCCCCTCTTGAATCGGAGGTAGGAGCATAGGAGCCTCGTGTCCACTTCAACTCTTGGTGGACACGTGGACACTATTTCCAAACAAGTCGTCGGTGGCCGTCGGCGCCGTCGCACCCATAGCGACGAATTCAAGGCGAGCGCCGTTGCAGCATGCATGGCGCCGAACGTGTCGATGGCAGCGGTGGCGATGTCCCATGGCGTCAATGCGAATCTTCTGCGCCGCTGGGTCAGGGACGCTG
>JBEGTX010000216.1:0-6062 GCA_041179165.1 Pseudomonadota bacterium
CAAGCAGCTCGCGCTGGCCACGTTCTCGGGTGCGGCTGCACTGGCGCAGGCCTCGCCCGATTCACCTTCGGTGTTGCGCGAGCGCGTGACCTCCAAGGGCGGCACGACCTACGCGGCCCTCACGTCGATGGACGCCAGCGGCATGCAGGCCTCGTTCGTGAAGGCCTTGAAGGCCGCACAGCGGCGGGCGGGTGAGCTGGGCGACGAGTTCGGTTGAACCCGGGCGGCCAAGGTGGCCGCGTTCAAGTCTTCGGGCGGTCACCCGGCACGTTGGCCGCGATCTTCTTGCCCATGCTGATGCGCTGTTCGGTCGCATACCCGAGCGTCTCGTAGAAGGCCGCTACCGCGTCGTTGCCTTCCACGATCTGCAGGTTGATCTTCATGCAGCCCCGCTCGATCAAGGCCTGCTCTGCATGGCGCACCAGCGCGCTGCCCAGCTTCTGATGGCGCAGCAACGGGTCCACCGCCACGGCGTACAGCCAGCCCCGGTGCCCGTCATAGCCAGCCATGGCAGTGCCGACCACGCGGTTGTCGGCCACCGCCACGAAAAAGAGGCCGTCGTTCAGCGCGAGTTTCTTGTCGATGGTGACGGCTGGCGCGTTGTGTGCATCGCCATAGGCGAACACACGCGCCCACAGGTCGGCCACCTGTGACCGGTGAGTGTCGTCTGCGTAGGTTGAAATGAGGGTCATGGTTCGACGTTCGATGGGTTCAAGAGATCAGCCCAGCCATCCGAGCTTGTGGGCCAACACAAAGCCTGCCAGCGCCAGCACGGCCGCCAGGACCAGCAGCTTCCCGGCAGCCACCGTCCGCCTCACCCAGGGGTGCGGTGGCGTGGCACGTTGCAGCAGCAAGGTCTGCAAGGCGGCCGGGTCCACATGGGCCCAGACACAGCCGCATGTCGGACAAGCGGCAAACGACATCCCCTTGGCCAATGGCACCGAGCGGCGAAACAACGCAAAGCGAAGTTTCTCTGGATAGAAGCTGGGCGTCACGCGGTATTCGGACTCCTCGGCCGTCAGATGGCCCAGCACACCATGGGCCTGGCCACACGCGGGGCAAGTCAGCGACAGCGATGACGCGTCGGGGGTCAGATGAGAAGGCATGGGTGGCACTCTATCGCAGCAGCAGGCGCTCCCTGCCTCAACGCGACATTCGTGGCCCCGGCATCACCCGACGGCACGCCGTGGTTTCATGACCCAGGCGAACCACATGATGACCAGCCCGCCGACCAGCCACAGCGCCGTTGCGGCCAGGAACGCCAGGGGCTCGGAGGCCCACCGAAAATAGCCCCCGCCGAAAGCGATGCGGCCTGCGAAGCTGCCTTTCACCGCCACAGCGGCGAAAGCGGCACCCACAAGCGCGACGCACACGCGTCCGATCACGAAATCGACCCGTGCGCTGAGGGAGTTCGGGTCTTTGTTGTCGTCATCTGCATAGCGGCGGTAACGGCCGAAAGCCAATCCAACGCTCACCAACAGGCAGAGGACTGCCCCTCCACCGAGGAACAGCACGACCAACCCTTCGTAGCCACCGACGCCTCCGCTGCGGTAGGACCCCAGAACGCCCACACCAAGGACGATGCCGGCCAGCAAGAACAGCACGGCGAACGCACGGCGCACCGTGCCCCGTGCGCCACTTTCGTGGGCGGGATGGTGGGCCGGCCGGGACGGCACATGTTGTTTCACTCGGGGCACGTACTTTGCGAAAATCAGGCCGCAGGCGGGACAGGTGCCCGCAGGCGCAGGGTCAGCGGGACGCCGCCTGTGGTGGCACTTCGGACAATTCACCGGATCGGTGGGGGAAGAGACCAGAGAGCTCATGGGCGACGGCCAGTCCCCCTCTGCCAAAGCCCACCATGGCACACGATGCCGCCACCAAACGTCGTGCCAAGCAAATCAACCGATCGGGGCAGGAGCTTCATGTTCGGGGTCAGAGAATGGAAATGCTTGGCACTGAGTCGAGATCCAGCGACGCTTCGAAGCGCCTGCGCGAGCGGCGCATGAACAGCAGGCCTGCGACGACAAAACAGCACAGCGCCCAGCCCCACATCAAGAAGCCTCCATACACGCCATACCCCGGCGTGCCGCCGCCGACCGGGAAGAGCTTGTAGCCCTCCACGCCCATCGTGATGCCCCAGATCAGGAAGCCGATCGCCAGCAGGCGGCGCAAGAGGGTCCAGAGTCCGTTGGGCTCGTCATCGGAGTCGGTGACCACGGAGCGCCGCGACGAGGCCGGGGCCTTCACGCGCGGCGCATATTTGGCGAAGATCAAGCCGCAGCTGGCGCAAGTGCCGGCGGGCGCCTTGTCGCCGAGCCGCCGCGCGTAGCGGCATTTGGGGCAATTCAGGGGGTCGGCGTTGGCAGGGGGTGCAGCGGTCATCGGGTTTCTCGCAGCCTGGAAAGTTAGCGCAAGCCGAGTTCCAGCACGATGCCAGCCCACAGCGCAAGACCGAACCAGTGGTTGAGGCGGAAGGCACGAAAGCAGCCCTCGCGACTGCGGCCTTTGATCATCGTGAAATGCCAAGCGGCTTGCAGCGCCGCCGCGGCCACGCCCATGAAAAACCAGCTGCGCAGGCCTTGCGACCAGCCTGCCACCGCCCACAGCACCAGTGCCAGCAGGTAGAAGGCCATCACCCCCGCCACGTCGTACCGGCCCAGCGTGATGGCCGAGGTGCGGATGCCGATCTTCAAGTCGTCATCGCGGTCGACCATCGCGTACTCGGTGTCATAGGCCAGCACCCAGAACAGATTGCCGAGCAGCAAGAGCCCCACAACCGGCGGCACCGTGCCCTGCACAGCCGCATAGGCCATCGGAATGCCGAAGCTGAAGGCCACCCCCAGCACCGCCTGCGGCATGGCCAGAAAGCGCTTGGTGAACGGATAGAAGATGGTCACCGCCAGCGCCGCAAAGCTCCAGACGATGGTGACGAGGTTGGTGGTGAGCACCAGTGCAAAGGCAATGAGCGCGAACCCGGCTCCCAGCCACAGCGCCTGCTTCACACTGATCACGCCGCTCGTGACAGGGCGTTGCGCCGTGCGCTTCACATGCTTGTCGAAGTCCCGGTCGGCCACATCGTTCACCGCGCAGCCTGCACTGCGCATCAGGAACGTGCCCAGCACGAACACGGTCAACACATGCCACCCCGGAAAGCCCCCCGCCGCCAGCCACAACGCACTCAGCGTCGGCCACAACAGCAGGTAGGTGCCGGCGGGGCGGTCCCAGCGGATGAGGTCAAGATAGGGCCGCACTGACGCAGGCACGAACGACGGGACAAGGGCGGTCATGTCGCCATTCTGAACCAGTTGGGCCGCATGCGCGAAGCGCGCGGGACTCCAGCACGATGCGAAGCGAGGCCCCGATTTGCGTTCAGCCGAAGAATGCTGCAGAACGGCGCAGCGAGCACGCCGGTTCACACTGGAAGAGTGGATCCCGGCCTGCGCCGGGATGACCGAGCGGTGGGAACCCGCTACGGCGCGAAGCAAGATCCGAACATCAGCCTTCCAGCTTCCTCTGGAACACGAGACCAGCATGCTCCCGCAGCGCATGAAACTTGATCTTCGGCCAATTGGCCTCGATCGCCCGAAGCTCAGGCGCGTACTCCACCAACACAGTCGGTGCATCCACCGCATCGTGCGCCACCCGGTGCGAGTTCGCATCGATGAAGCGCTTGAGTTCACGGTCGCCGCCGTCGGCCTCGTCACACGTCACCCAACGCGCCACTTGAAAACGGCTCGGCATGATGCGCGCTTTCACGCCGTACTCATGCTCCAACCGGTGGGCCACGACTTCGAACTGCAGTTGCCCCACAGCCCCGAGCAGCAGCATGCTGCTGGCCACGGGACGGAACACCTGGATGGCACCTTCTTCACCCAGCTGGGTGAGGCCGGCGCGCAGTTGCTTGGATCGCAGCGGGTCGGCAACCTCCACGGTGCGGAACATTTCCGGCGCGAAAAACGGCAGGCCGGTGAACTGCAAGGCCTCGCCCTCGGTGAGCGTGTCGCCGAGCTGCAGCACGCCGTGGTTGGGGATGCCGATGATGTCGCCCGCATAGGCTTCGTCGAGCAGCTCCCGGCGCTGGCTCAAGAAACTCACCACCGTGTTGGGGCGCAGCTCCTTGCCTGAGCGAACGACCTTGAGCCGCATGCCGCGCTCGAAGTGGCCCGAGGCCACGCGCAAGAACGCAATGCGATCGCGGTGGGCCGGGTCCATGTTGGCCTGGATCTTGAACACCACGCCGGTGAACTTGGGCTCGTCAGGCTGGATCTCGCGCTGGATGGCCGTGCGCACGCCGGGTGAGGGCGCCAGGTCGACCAGGGCGTCGAGCACCTCCTGCACGCCGAAGTTGTTGATGGCCGAGCCGAAGAACATGGGCGTCTGCTTGCCGACGAGGAAGTCGGCCTTGTCGAAGGCCGGTGCCGCCTCGCGCACGAGATCGATCTCGTCCTTGGCCTGGTCCCACTGCATGCCGAAGCGCTCGGCGTACTGCGGGTTGTCGAAGCCGGAGAGGATTTCATCGCCGTCCTTCTTGCGGTCTTCACCGGGGCTGAACACGCGCATCTGTTCTTCGCGCAGGTCCATCACGCCGTGGAAGGCCTTGCCCATGCCGACTGGCCAGGTGAAGGGCACCACGCTCATGCCGAGCTCGCGCTCGATCTCGTCCATCAGCACCAGCGGGTCTTGCACCTCGCGGTCCATCTTGTTGACGAAGGTGAGGATGGGCGTGTTGCGGGCCCGGCAAACCTGCAGCAGGCGCCGCGTCTGCGGTTCCACGCCGTTGGCGGCATCGATCACCATCAACGCGGCGTCCACCGCCGTGAGCACGCGGTAGGTGTCCTCGGAGAAGTCCTGGTGGCCCGGGGTGTCTAGCAGGTTGATGACGCAGTCGCGGTATTCCATCTGCATGACCGACGAGGCGACCGAGATGCCGCGCTGCTTTTCGATCTCCATCCAGTCGGACGTGGCGTGGCGCGAGGCCTTGCGCGCCTTGACCGAGCCGGCGATCTGGATGGCACCCGAGAACAGCAGCAGCTTCTCGGTGAGCGTGGTCTTGCCCGCATCCGGGTGGGAAATGATGGCAAAGGTGCGCCGACGGCGGACCTGAGGCGTGAGATCGTTGGACATGGGCGGTGAGCAAGGGCCTGGCACACGGCGCCTGCGGATGCGCGCCGTCGAAACCCTGGATTATCGCGGTGCGGCGCCCTCCGCGGGTGATGGCCTTGTTCGGTCGCTCCCACGTTGGATCTATAGTTCGCCCAAACCTGTGTGTTCGCCCGTGTTGGCCCATGCTCACATCCCTTGCGCCGCGCGCCCGGACACCACCTTCGCCCTCAGCTGCTGCATCCCCCTGACGCTCCCCATGTCGCCCCTGCTGAATCACCTGGACAGCGGCCTTCGCTGGATCGACAGCCTGTCGGGGTTCGTGCTGTGGCCGCTCGGCCTGCTGGCCTTGTTCCACGCGCTGTTCATGTGGTCTCACAAGCCATCGACACGGGCCACCGAATGCACCGCCGGCTGGGCCGCCCTGCTCTTGCTGGCGGGCCTGATGATGATGCTCGGCCAGACCATGCTCGACGAGCCCCTGCGGCTCGAGCGCTGGCATCCCCTCATCGGCGTTCTGGTGTTCCCGTGGCTGATGCGGGTCCCGGCGCTCTCCGGCATGGCGGCGTTCATGACACTGCTGTCCCTCACCGCGCTGATGGCGGGCATCGCCGGCTGGTTCATGCCCTTGCCGCTGGTGGTGGGCGGCCTGCTGAGCGCCGGGCTCTTGATGCTGGTGCTGGCCCGACTCGTGCGCCGCCTCACCCGCGGCAGCCTGCCCGCGCCCGACGAAGCACCCGCTCCGATGCCCGTGGACGACACGGCGCTGCAGGCGCGCCTCGACAGCCCCGAGGCCAACGAGGGTGCCGACAAGTACACGCGCGAATGAACGCCCCCATCGCCCCTGAGCGCTTGTCTGCAGCCCACGAGGCCGAGCTGTTTTCGCCCGCCCGTTTCCCAGTGCTGGGCAGCGCCGGGCGCGACATGCTTCGCCGGCTGGTCGCCCACCCCCATGCGCCCAC
>JBEGTX010000217.1:0-39724 GCA_041179165.1 Pseudomonadota bacterium
TCGACCAGGCCGAGAGCCATGTGTTCGGCGTGTGCCTGCTGAACGACTGGTCGGCACGTGACCTGCAGGCCTGGGAGTACCAGCCGCTGGGGCCCTTCCTGGCCAAGAACTTCGCGACCACGGTATCGCCCTGGGTGGTGACCCTCGAGGCTTTGGAGCCGTTCAGAACCTCATGGACACGGGCCGAGTCCGACCCTCAACCACTGGCCTACCTCGACAGCCCGGCGCTGCGCACAAGAGGCGCTTTCGACATCCAGCTCGATGTGTTCCTGAGCAGCTCGTCGATGCGCGAGAAGGGGCTGTCGGCCTACCGGCTGTCGCGCTCGAATTTTCGCGATGCCTACTGGAGCATCAGCCAGATGGTCACGCACCACACCATCAACGGCTGCAACCTGCGGCCTGGCGACCTGCTCGGTACCGGCACGCAATCGGGGGCATCGCTGGACGAGGCCGGCTCCTTGGTGGAACTCACCCGGGGCGGCAAAGACTTCATCGATCTCCCCGGTGGAGAGAAGCGCGGCTTTCTGCAAGACGGCGACCGTGTGGAGTTCTCGGCCAGCTGCAGCCGCGCCGGCGCGGCGCGCATCGGGTTCGGCCGCGTGAGCAGCACCGTGCTGCCGGCGCTGGAACGCAACTGACATGCTGAACTTGCGCGTTCACGCCGAGCTGCTGCTGGGCCCTGTGCATGAACCTGGAGGCGCGTCGTTCCTGAGCGCTGCGAGCGGGCTCGTTCAAACGCGCGAGCACTGGGTCGTGGTGGCCGATGACGACCATCACCTCGTGGTGTTCGATCGACAGGCCCGCGTGCCGCCACAACGCATTCGCCTTTTTGAGGGTGATCTGCCGCTCGATGCCAAGGAGCGCAAGGCGCTGAAGCCGGACCTCGAGGCGCTCACCCAGTTGCCCGCGTTCCCCGGTTTCCCTGATGGCGCGTTGATGGCCTTCGGTTCAGGCTCCAAGCCACGGCGTCATCGCGGCGTGCTGCTGCCCTTGGGGGCCTTGGCGCCTGTGAGCGAGATCGATCTGACGGCCTTCTACGCGCCGCTCCATGACCGCTTCAGCCTGCTCAACATCGAAGGTGCATTCGTGGACCGGGATCAGTTGTGCCTGCTCCAGCGGGCCAACAAGGGCGATCCGACGAACGCCTGCATCCGTTGGCCGCTGGCCGAGGTGTTGGTCTGGTTGGCAGAGGCTGTGCGTGGAAGACCGGCCACTCCTCCAGCGATGGCCGACATCGATCTGATCGAACTGGGTTTGGTCGATGGCGTGCCGCTGTCCTTCACGGACGGCTGCTCGCTGCCTGATGGCGGCTGGTTGTTCAGTGCCGTCGCCGAAGACACGTCCGACAACTACCTCGACGGTGCTTGTGTGGCGGCTGCCGTGGGTTGGGTGGACGCCGCGGGGTGCTTGTGTGCCATCGAACGGTTGGCCCATCCGTGGAAGGTTGAAGGGCTGGCCGCCGAAGCACGGGGGGACGGCTTTGCGCTGACCCTCGTCACCGATGCGGACGACCCTGACACGCCGGCGAAAGTGATCGTCGGAGACTGGACACCTGAACGCCGCGATCAACGGCACGTTCAACAACGCGACTAACGACGGCCGCCTGCGGCCTCGAGGTTCAGCAGTGCATCCAGCTCGGCCGACGTCTTGGGGGCATTCGCCCGGTCTTCGGCCGATGCCGACTCGTCGACGGGCACGGCGTTGATGGGCTCTCGCTGTTCGCGCCAGGCCGAGTCTTCGGGTCGGTCGGTCGACCACACGTCATCAGACAGGGGCGCCGACGCGGGCAATGGAGGAGGGCGGCGCGACGGGGGAAACGTGGCCTTGGCGTCAACGAGCTTCTCCTTCAGGGCCGCGCGGAAGAAGTCACCGACGATCAGGATCGCGTTGTGCCCGCCCTGGCCCCAGTAGTTGCTGCGCATCGTGACGCGGGTGTCGTTGAAACCGACCCAGGCCCCGGCCACGAGGTTGGGGTGCATCAGGATGAACCAGCCGTCGGTGTTGTTTTGCGTGGTGCCGGTCTTGCCGGCCACGTCGGCCGACACACCGAAGCGGCTCTTGACCTGGGTACCCGTGCCGCGTTGCACGACACCGCGCAGCATGTCGATGAGCTCCACGGCCGAGTCTGCCGACATCGCCCGGCTGCTCTCCGCACCGAAGGAGGCAATGACGCGGCCCTCGCGGTCGAGAATCCGTTTCACGTAGACAGGCGTGTGGCGTGTTCCGAGCTGGGCGATCGACGCATAGGCGCTGACCATCTCCAGCAGCGTCACCGGGCTCGTGCCGAGCGCGAGCGAGGGCACCGGGTCGAGCTTGCTCTCCGTCACTCCCAATGCCCGAGCCAGCGAGATGGTACGGTTCACGCCCACCTCCTGCATCACCTGAGCGGTGATGGTGTTCTTGGAATAGATGAGCCCGTCGCGCAGCGTGATGGGAAGTCCGCTTGTGCCGGTCATGTCGGTGGGCTTCCAGGTCTGGCCGCCTGCGCCGAGAGAGATCTCGACGGGGGTGTCCATGTAGGTGCGCTCCGGACCGATGCCGCTCTCCAGCGCAGCACCATAGACGAAGGGCTTGAAGGTGGAACCGGGTTGGCGTTCCGCCTGACCCACATGGTCGTACTGATCGGCCTCGAAGTCGCGGCTGCCCACCCAGGCCTTGACTTCGCCCGACAACGGTTCGATGGCGACGAAGCCCACCTCGAGGCGGCTTCGTGCGCGCTTCAGGCGCGACACCACGTCGGTGTCGGTCAGCACGGCTTCGAGGGCATCCGCATCGCTTTGGCCGGAGTCGCGTGCTTTCTTGAACTCGGGCGTGTCGCGGGCGAAGGTTTGCAGCAGCGAGGCGTTCTGGCGCCAGAAGTGACCGAAGGGCTCGGCTTTGCGGTCGACCAGGGTGTAGCTGGCCGCACCACCGCCAGGTACACGCAACGCGGCCTGGCCCCACTCGGTGTCGGCCACCTTCTGCAGCAGCTGGCCTTGCGCCTGCACGGCGCGGGTGGCTGCGGTTTGCAGACGGGAGTCGAGGGTGGTCTCGATGACGAGGCCGTCGGCGTAGAGGTCATAGTCGTGCGTGTCGGCCCAGTCGGCCGCCCACTTGCGGGCGCGTGAGGCGAAATGCGGCGCCGCGGCATCCACCACGGGTTGTTCGTTGAGGCGAACCTTGAGCGGCTGGGCGCTGAGTTCGCGCAGCTTCACCGGTGTGAGGACGCCTCGCTTGTGCATCTGCGACAGCACCACGTTGCGGCGCTGCAAGGCGCGTTCGGGGTGGCGCACGGGGTTGTAGTACTGCGTGCCCTTGAGCATGCCGACGAGGGTGGCGCTCTGCAGTTCGTTGAGTTCGATGGCAGGCACGCCGTAGTAGGTGCGCGCCGCCATCTCGATGCCGACGACGTTGTAGAAGAACGGCACGTTGTTGAGATAGCTCTCGAGGATCTGGTCCTTCGTGTAGACGCGTTCGATGCGCAACGCGGTGATCATCTCCTTGGCCTTGCGGTGCAGCGAGCGTGCGCGGCCGATCTCTTCCGGGAACATGTTGCGAGCGAGCTGCTGCGTGATGGTGGAGCCGCCTTGCATGTCGCCCGTGGCGGTGTGCAGCACGGCGCTCAGCGTGCGCCGGATGTCCACGCCGCGGTGATCACGAAACCGGCGATCCTCTGTCGCGATGAGGGCTTGAATCACGAAAGGCGAGACCTTGTCGAGCGTGACGCGCTCTTGTTTGTCGCGCTGAAAGAAGCCCAGCGTCTGGCCGTCGGCCGTCACGAGTTTGCTCGGTTGGGCCACCCGTGCGTCCTTGAGTTCACCCACGCTCGGGGCTTGTTTCACCAGCACGCCGATGTACACCGCCAGAGATGCCGCGACCGCGCCTGCCACGCCCAGCGTGACCCAACCGATGCGCTTGAGCGGTGTGCGCCAGGCTGCAAAGCGGGAAGGGGGCTGAGTGGGATGGTCGTTCATGGGGTGCTGCGGCAAACGGAATGACCGGATGGTAGGAGCGCCCAACCCGCCCCAGCGCACCGAATTTCAAAAGAGGACAACGCCTACATCCGACGCCGGCTCAGGCTGACTGTGCAGCGTTCAAGCGACCTACGCAGGAAGCCCCGGATGTCACGCGCGAAGGCAACAATCACCGCAATTGAATTTTGAAGCAGAACTCCATGAACCTACGTGGCTGGAAATCGAGTGTGCTGGTGGCCATTCTCACTGGCGCCGCCGTGGTGCTGGCGCTCAACTTGTTCGCAGGTGAAAAGAAGATTGAACACCCCATCGAGAGCCTGTACAAGGTGCGCGATGCCCAGTTCCGCCGCACGATGGGCAGCGTTCTCGGCACCCCGATCGTCGACGGCAACGACGTGGCCGATTTTCAGAACGGCGAAGAGATCTTTCCGCCCATGCTGAAGGCCATTCGTGGCGCGCAACACAGCATCACGTTTGAAACCTACATCTATTGGTCCGGTGAGATCGGCAGGTCGTTTGCGGAGGCGCTGGCAGAGCGGGCGAAGGCGGGCGTCAAGGTTCATGTGCTCCTTGACTGGCTTGGCAGCGTCAAGATGGAACAGCGGTTTCTCGATCAACTGAAACAGGCCGGCGTGGAAGTCGAGCGATACCACCAGCCCCATTGGTACAACATGGGGCGAATGAACAACCGCACCCACCGCAAGCTGTTGGTGATCGACGGTCGCACTGCGTTCACGGGCGGAGTTGGCATCGCCGACCAATGGCAGGGGCGAGCTCAAGATCCCGATCACTGGCGTGACGCGCATTTTCGGGCCGACGGTCCGGTCGCTGCGCACTTCCAGACCGTGTTCTTGGACAATTGGGTCAAGGCGACCGGCCGAACCCTGCACGGACCTGTCTATTTTCCCGAGATCCCGAATTCCGGAAAAGTGGCCGCTCAGATGATCTCCAGCTCGCCCAGCGGCGGCAGCGAGACGGTTCACCTGATGTACTTGCTGTCCATTGCTGCCGCAGCCGAAACCTTGAACTTGGCCAGCGCCTATTTCGTTCCGGACGATGCGGCAGTGGATGCCCTTGTGGCCGCTGCCAAGCGGGGTGTCAAGGTGCGCATCATCACCCCTGGGAAAGACATCGACACGAAAGTCGTTCGAGCGGCCTCGCGGTCTCGTTGGGGTCCTCTGCTGGAAGCCGGCATCGAGATCTACGAATATCAGCCCACCATGTACCACATGAAAATGCTCGTCATCGACCGGCATTTCGTGTCGGTGGGCTCGACGAACTTCGATAACCGCTCGTTCCGCTTGAACGATGAAGCCAATCTGAACATCTACGACGATGCGTTTGCCGCGCAGGCCGATGCCGTGTTCGAACAAGACTTGGCGCGCGCCAAGCGGATCACGCTGGACGACTGGAAGCATCGGCCCTGGCTGGAGAAGTGTGCCGAGCACCTCGCCTCGATGTTGGGTTCGCAACTCTGAGCGGCGTGGCCGCGCGAAACTTCGGGAAATGGCGGCAGATTCCACAGTAATTCCACCAATCGACAGGCCCAAGGCACCGCAAAATGAAGTCTCCAATGTGAAGGAGACTGAATTGACATTTGATTCAACCAACAGCTCCCGAAGCGTGGTGCCAGCGGACCAGCTTCCAACGTCCGGCTTCATGGGGCGCCGCAAATACCTGCGGCGCGATCTGTTGTCCGATGTTGTCGCGCGAATGAACTCCGGCAACCTGGCACACCTTCAGGTTCCCACGGCCCTCGTCTACCGGCTGGCTTGCCTGTGCAAGCGCTGGGCACCCGATCTGCAGGTGTTCATTGCCCAGGTGATTGAAGGCTCCGGACACCTGGACCACTTCCTCACGCAACCTGCCGCCACCGACCACCATGCTGGCCGCCACGGATTGCTCGAAGCTGCGATCACCGCTGCTGAGCTCGCCATGAACGCCGACCACGATCCCCGTTCCTTCCAGCCGCTGCCGTTCCGCGTGGACGAGCTGCAGCAGGTGTGCGCTGCCGCCGCCTTCTTGTTCGACATCGGCAAGGTCCTCGAGACCCGCATCGGCCCCGATCTTCCCCGCGCTGAAGGCGACGACCTGGCCCCGTACAGCGACTTGCCACGTTGCTGGCGTTCGAGCTGGGAGCCCCTGCGCAACCGGCACCCGGTGCTGGCCGCCTGGTTCGATCAGCTGGGCCGTGAAACCTCTGACCCGATCGCTGCAGTGCGCGCTGGCCGCAGGCTGGTGCGCAACGCCGTCAGCGCTTCTTGGCGCGCAGTTTCTGCACCCACGCCGCGCTGAGTTTTTGCGCGCCTGAGAGCTCGCCAGTTTGGAACCATGGTGTTCTTCACGACGATGGACGCGGTGCGCCGCGCCCAGCCTCAGATGGCGCCCACGCTGCCGGTGATCGGTAAAACGATGCCGCTGATGTAGCCTGAGCAAACCGGCGATGCGAGAAACACGTAGGCCAGAGACAGTTCCTCGGGCTGGGCGGCCCGCTTCATGTCGGTCTTTTGCCCGAACTTCTTCACCTCTTCAGCGGGTTTGTCGGCCGGGTTCAACGGTGTCCACACCGGGCCAGGGGCCGCGGCATTCACACGAATCCCCTTGGACATGAGGTTGGCCGCCAGCGACTTGGCAAAGGCATGGATGGCGCCCTTGGTCGCAGAGTAGTCGAGCAGCTGCGCGCTGCCCTCCAGCCCGGTGAAAGAGCCGGTGTTGATGATGCTGCTGCCTTGGCTGAGGTGGGGCAGGGCGACTCTCGCCATGCGGATGTAGCGGAAGATGTTGGTCTGAAGGGCTTCCTCGATGCGCTCGTCGGTGAGGTCGGCGAGATTGGCTGCATGCTACTGGAATGCGGCGTTGTTGACCAAGACATCGAGCTTGCCGAATGCATTCACGGTGGCCTGCACGGCATGGTCACAGAAGGTCGAGTCTTTCACGTCGCCAGGCAACAGCACGCTGCGGGTGCCTTCGGCCTCCACCAGGGCTCGGTTCGCTTCTGCATCTTCGTGTTCGTTCAGGTAAGCCACCGCCACATCGGCGCCTTCACGGGCAAACAGCACGGCCACGGCTCGTCCGATACCGGAGTCGCCAGCGGTGATGAGGGTGGACAAGCCTTGCAGCTTGCCGCTGCCTTTGTAGTCGGGGGACATGAAGCGCGCCTTCAAGGCCCGTTCCTTTTCGAGCCCGGGTTTGCTCAGGTGCTGGGCGGGCTGGGCAATGCAACGGGCTGCTTGCGCGCGCCGGCCTGGACGGCCGCAGCCGATTCAGATGAATCGGCTGCGAGTTCGTCTTGGTCGTCCAGGCGGCTCTGGATCGCTCGTTGGCGGTTGACGGTGGCGGCCACGCCGCCGTCGTTTGCGTGGGTCGCCTCATGGGCTGGCTCGCCGGCAAGGTCCCTGTGGATGGTCTGAGTCATGAACGCTCCGTTGCATCAGGTGGCGGAGAGGGGCTGCCGCATGTCTGCAGGATCGCCTTTGGCGGCGGATCGTGCGTTTCCCAGCAAGGCCCCCCGAACCGCCGAGATGTCAGCCGCGAATCAGTTGGCGCTGATCGGCGACTCGATCTGCTTGCCGGTTTCGCCGTCGGGCAGCACGAGGCGCAGGTCGGTGTCGTCGTCTGAACTGCGCATCGAGCGTGCTTCATGGCGTGCCGTGTCGGCCTGGGCGGTCGCATCAGATGGCGACGGTTGAACTGTCGAGTCTTCTTCGAAGTCGCGTTCGGCCTGGTCGGCGATGCCGTCTTTGTCTTCGTCGATGCGCTCACGGAGGGTCTCTTGTCCAACGCTTGAGGTCATGTCAGCTCCTTTTGATGGGGAATCGGCCGCTTGGTGCGGACCATGCCGTTCCCCGGCAATTCGCGAGCCCAGCGAAGATGCAGCATTTGCCGTTGCTGTCGACCCCTAAGTCGGTTGCCGAGGTAACGATCGGTCACGGATACAAGGAAAAATTTCCGATGTAGGCGTATTCCGACAAGCGATGTGGTTCCCAGCCGGTGGTCCTTGCAGCAGGCCCTCCCTAACATTCCGGCATGACACGCAAGCTCTCGTTTCCCCTTATTCCTGCACCGTTGCCTGTGCAGAACGTCACGCGGTTGCCATCGGCAGAGCGATCAGGCGCGGTGTTCTTCGTCGGCTCGCGCTGAGTGCTTTCCCCCGATATCTGTTCAGCAATGAGCACTTCGCTGGCTTTCCAAGCAGGTTACTCCGCTCGCTCCGCGCATTTGATGGCGCATGCGGCCGGCTTCTGGTTTGTTCAGTTTGGGCTGCCATGACGCAGTTCTTCACATAGTCCGGAGCATCCATCCCATGAGTTCACTCACGAGTCACCAGCGCTGCATTCGGCTGAGAGCCGCCTTGCAACGAGAGATCGCGCTGCGCTTGCGCTGCCGAAAACCGCGTGCACTGCGCGCCGACCGTGTTGTGGCGCAATTCCCTCGCGGCCTTGGCGAAAACGCGCGAGGAACACTGTTTACGCCGCTCAATGCCCCCGCGCTTTTTGCGTGAATACATGCCGCTGTCATGGGTGTGAGGCGATGATGCTTGCCCCCGGAGAGTTGGCAGCTGCCGTCCCCGCACCACGCGGCGCGAACGCGCAAGAGGAGAAGAAGTAATGCCACACGCCTTGGTCGTCGACGACGAACCCGATTCGGCTGAAACAACCGCCATGCTCATTGCCACGGAAGGCTTCACCGTGGCCACGGCCGGCTCGCTGCGCGATGCGCGCCGCCAGCTCGCCTTGCAAGAGCCCGACATCGTGCTGCTGGACCTGAACCTGCCGGATGGCAACGGCATGGAACTCTTCCAGGATGCAAAGGCCATGCCCAACACGGAAATCGTGCTGGTGACCGGGCATGCCAGTCTGGAAACGTCCATTCAGGCATTGCGCCTGGGCGCGGCGGATTACCTGGTCAAACCCATGAGCCTCAAGCAGCTCAAGGGTGTGCTGTCTCGGGTCACCCGGCCTGCAGCGCTCAAGGCCGAAGCCCAGGATCTTCATGAGGGGCTCGAAAAGTCCGGCCATTTCGGCGCACTATGGGGCAGGTCGCAGGTCATGCGCCGCGTGTATCAGCAGATCGAACGTGTGTCCGGCACCAGCGTGACGGTGTTCATCACGGGCGAAAGTGGTTCAGGCAAGGAAGTGGTCGCGCGCACGGTGCACGACCTCAGCCGTCGGCGAACCAAGCCTTTCCTGGCTGTGAACTGCGGTGCCATCTCGCCTCACCTGATCGAGAGTGAAATCTTCGGTCATGAGAAAGGCAGTTTCACCGGCGCTGATCGCCAGCATCAAGGTTTCTTCGAGCGTGCGAGCGGTGGAACGCTGTTTCTCGACGAGATCACCGAGATGCCGCTCGACCTTCAGGTCAAGCTGCTTCGCGTGCTGGAGAGCGGTACGTTCATGCGGGTGGGGTCTACGCAATTGCAGGAGACCGACGTCCGCCTGATTGCCGCGACGAACCGCAACCCCATGCAGGCGGTCAATGCTGGCAAGCTGCGCGAAGACTTGCTGTATCGGCTGAATGTTTTCCCGATTCACCTGCCTGCATTGCGGGAGCGGGCCGATGACGTCCCCCTGATTGCAGAACACTTTCTGGACAATATTTCGGAGCGGGAGGGGGAGGTCAAACGGTTTGCCCCTGAGGCGCTGAACGATCTTGCCAGCTACCGTTGGACCGGCAATGTGCGCGAGTTGCGCAACATGGTCTACCGCGCCTACGTCATGGCGACCGACACGATCATCACCGACGCTTGCTTGCCAGGCTTCGACGCTGATGCACCTGTGGTGTCGGCGTCTCCGGTCAACGGTTTGTCGGTGACAGTGCGCATCGGCACGCCGCTCGCTGAAGTCGATCGGCTGGTCACGCTGGCCACGCTCGAGCACCTCGGCCGCCACAAAGAGCGCACCGCAGCCACACTGGGCATCAGCCTCAAGACGCTTTACAACCGCCTGAAGGAATATGCGTCGCTGGCCGATGGCGAGGCGCTGAGCGAGCCCGCTCCGCTGGACGAGAAGAGCTGATCCCTGCTCTGTCCGCTTTGCCACCGACGAATGGCAAGCGGACGAGCAGATCAGTGCGCGCGGCTGGCGTACAGATCGAACAGCTTGCCCAGGCTGTCTGGGCGCAATGGCTTGACCAGGAAAGCATCGAACCCGGCTGCTCTCGCTCGAACCTCGTCTTCTTGCCGGCCATGGCCCGTGAGCGCTGCGAACAGCGTTGAGCTGGCGGGCAGCCGTTCGCGCAGCTGTTGCATGAGCTGCGCCCCGTCGCGCTTGGGCTGGGCGATGTCGCACAGCACGATCTGCGGCTTGAACACGTCGATGAGCTTCGCGGCTTCGGCTGCGTCGTTGGCAGTGGCCACCTGGTTGCCCCACAACTCGATCTGCAGCTTTAAAAGATAGGCTGTATCGGGGTTGTCCTCGATGATCAGCACCCGATAAGCCGTGGATGGGCGAGACGCCGTGGGCTGAAGCCCGAGGTTGGCGACCTGGGCTTCACTGGCGCTGGCCAGTGGCAGGGACATCACGAATTCAGCGCCTCTGTCAGTGCCCTCGCTGAAGGCCTTCACGTCGCCCCCGTGCAGCTGGGCCACACGGCGTGCCAGAGGAAGCCCCAGGCCGAGGCCGCCCACCGCGCGGGAGTGCGGCAGGTTCTGCTGCGAGAACAGATCGAACACGTGAGGCAGAAATGCCTCGGAGATGCCTTGGCCTTCGTCGCGAACCGTGATCCTCACGACGCCACCCACCGACTTGGCTGACAACAGCACCGTCCCGGGGTGGGGCATGAACTTGATGGCGTTGCCCAACAGATTTCCGAGCGACTGTGCCAGCCGAACTGCGTCACCCTGAATCCACAGACTTTGTTTCGGCATTTCGAGGCGCAAGGTGTGGCCCGCGGCATCGGCCTTTGCTTGTACGCCTTCGACAGCTGCCCGCGCGACGTCCTGAACGGACAAGCGCTCCTTGACCAGGCTGATCTGGCCTTGCATCACTCGCGTGACGTCGATCATGTCGTCGACCAGCTGGCGCAGACGACCCACTTGGCGCTCGATGATTTCGCGCAGGCGCATGAGGGTGGGGTTGGCGTCTTCCAGCGTCCGAAGGACGCTGGCGGCGTTGGCAATGGGGGCCAGCGGCGAGCGCAGCTCATGCGACAGCATGGCCAGAAACTCGTTTTGCCGACGATCGGCCAGACGCAAGGTCTGGGCGTGTCCGGCGAGCCGTTCTTCGAGTTCCTTGCGCTCATGGATGTCCACGCTGCTGCCAATGAAGCCGATGAACTCGCCGTCGTCGTTGTGTCGCGGAATGGCGTTGTCGAGTACCCAGCGGTAGTGGCCGTCATGGCGGCGAAGCCGATAGTCCATGGAGAACGCCTGGCGCTCTGCAAAGCTCGACTGGTAAATGGCCGCGCAGCGCTCTTGATCCTCTGCATGAACGGCATCGAGCCACCGCTGACCTTGCAACTCCACGATGCTGCGGCCTGTGAAGGCCAGCCATGTGCGGTTGAACCACTCGCAGTCGCCGCTGGGCCCGCTCGTCCAGATCATGACCGGTGCGCTGTCGACCGTGTTGCGGAAGTTCAGCTCGGCGCCGACCAGCGGGGGGGCCAGGGTGAGCTCGAAGATGCAGAGCACCGTCGCCGCTTCGCCATCGCGACTGGGGGTGTGGACGACTTGTGCAGTCACCGGCTTGAGAGAACCGTCGGTGGCGCGCAAGCTGAGCGGGCCGGTCCAGTCGGTGCCTTGAAGCACGGCCTGCCGGAACGCAAGCGCTGTGGGAGACGACGGCGTGCCGGGCAGGCCTGCCAAGTCAGCCACCGAGCCAGCGGGCACGATCCATTGGGCTGCGGGATTGGAAGTGAGCATGCGGCCTCGGCCATCGGCCACCAGAACGGCGTGAGGGTGGCGCTCGAATAACTCGTGATAGATGCGCTGCGAAAGAACAGGCACGGTGGCAGGCTGCAGGGGATTTGAAGGCAGATGGGTCACGGAAGGTCTCCCCAAGGGGTCGCTCGGCAAAACAGCCTGCCGGCGGTTGATGGGCATTCGGCAATCGGCATGCCCAGAGCGCAGCCGAGGTCAGTGTGTTCGATGCGGCTTGGCCTGCGGTCATGCATGCCGGCGCCGCCTTTCAACGGGTGCCAGCTTGAGAAGCTGGCGGTATTTGGTGACAGTGCGCCGCGCAACCGTGAGCCCTTGCCGCACGAGTCGGCGCGCAATCTCGGGATCGGACAAGGGCTCGGCGGGGTTCTCCGAATCGATCATGTCCTTGATGACGCCACGGATGGCGGTGGCCGAGCAACTGGCGCCACCGGCCGTGGCCATGGCACGTGAGAAGAAGTACTTGAGCTCGAACACGCCAGCCGGCGTGGCCATGTACTTGTTGTTGGTGACGCGGGACACCGTCGATTCGTGCAAGCCGACCTCGTCTGCAATCTCCTTGAGTCGCAATGGCTTCATGGCCAGTGGGCCGAACTCCAGAAAGTTGTGCTGGCGCTTGAGGATGGCTTCGGCCACGCTGAGGATCGTGGAAAACCGCTGGCGCACGTTGCGAACCGTCCAACGTGCTTCCTGAAGACTGGCTGCCATTTCGTTGTGGCCTGCTTCGCGGTGCTGCTGGAAGAGCCGCGCATAGGTCTGGTTCAGACGCACCCGCGGAATGACCACGGGATTCAGTGCTGCCAGCCACGTGCCGCGGACCTTCTTGACGATCACGTCCGGGGTCACGAACTCCACGTCGTTCGCACCGAAGCGCCAACCCGGCCGGGGATCGAGCCGGCGAATGCGATCGCACGCCGCTGCCACATCGTTGGCATCGCAGGACAGAAGGCGAGCGAGGCCGTTGACGTCGTGGTTGGCCAGCCGCTCCAGATGGTCGGTGATGATCTGCTGCGCCAGCGCGCGCAAGTTGAGGTCTTCGATCGCAGGCAACTGCAGGAGAAGGCATTCCCGCACAGTGCGTGCGCCGACACCGGCGGGATCGAGCGACTGCACCCGCTTGAGGGCAGTCTGAAGCTCGCATTCTTCGGGTTCGAAGTCTGTGAGGCGCGAGAGTTCTTGCAGCGGCACGCGCAGGTAGCCGTCATCGTCCAAGGACTCGATCAATGCGGCGCTCAATTGCAGATCTCGGGCAGACAGCGGTAACACGTTCACTTGCTCGTGCAAATGTTCTCGCAGGCCGACGTCTGCGGCGACGAGATCGAGTGCCGACAGGCCCGTCTCACTGCCTTGGCTGCGAACGCTCGTGGCAGCGGCTTGCCAGCCTTCTTGCTCAAGCGGCAGGTCGAGGGGCATGTCCGTTGTCGCAGCGACAGGGGATTCATCCGCATTGCCATCGGGTGCGACGGCATCGGCCTCTGACGCCGACATGTCCTCGTCGATCTCGAGGAACGGGTTCTTGCCCATCGCGGTGTGAACCTCGAGTGCGAAGTCGAGCGACGACAACTGCAGCAGGCGCACCGCATGCTGCAAGCGCGGGGTGAGACTGTGATGCTGGCGCGCATCGAGACGGATCGCCGGTGAGTTCATGGGAGACGTGTCCTCAGAAAGAAATCGGTGATCGATGCCTCGTCAAACGCAACCGCCATGCCAGGCACGCAGGCTAAGGGTTTGTCCGCGTTTTTGCCGCATAACATCGTCGAAACCGGTCTTCTCAGGGTGTTTCAAACGTAACGGTTACCGCAAGCTTTGCCGCGAAAGCCGCTGTAGCGCAGCAATGTGACAGGGGCTTGGATTGCAGCCGCAGCGGCTGCGTTTCGAACCTTCATCGGCGTTGCCAGGCACGCCAAGTGCCTCAACGATGTCAGAGCGCTGTCTGGATGATGGACAGCGTGTTTTCCCACCACGGCGAACTGCCGCGACCGAAAGGACATCCTATGAGCAACCCCAACGACGACATCGTCGACACCTTGAATGACCTCATCGAAACCTGCAAGGACGGCGAACTTGGTTTCACCGCCTGCGCTGAACGGGTCACGTCGAGCGAGCTGCGCCGAGTGTTCACACAGCGCGCAGCCGAATGCAGGCAGGCCGCGGATGAGTTGCGGCCCTTTGTGATCCAGTACGGGGGGGAGCCCGAAAATGATGGATCCACTGCAGGCGCGCTCCATCGCGGCTGGGTGGCGGTGCGAGGCTCGCTGGCCGGCTACACCGACAAGGCCATGCTGGAGGAATGCGAACGTGGCGAAGACGCCGCGCTCGGGCGCTATCGTGCGGCCATGAAGGAAGAGGCTTTGCCCGAGACGCTTCGTGCCTTGATTGCACGTCAGCAATTGGGCGTGCAGGCCAACCACGACCAGATCAAGCGCCTGCGCGACTCGGTTCGAGCCGAAGGCTGAATGGGCCCAGTGGGGCTGGGCCGCCGCCGGATTCGGCGACGTTCCATCGCGCTGAATCAAGCCTTTGCGATCTGAACGGATAGGGGCACAACCCTGGCAGTTCCCGGCGGCTGTCAGGGTTCGTTCATTTCGCGCTGTCGTCTTCGCGTTCCGCTGCGAGCTTGCTTTGCAAAGCTTCGCTCACGATCCGGTGTTCTTGGTGGCCCCGCGGATGTTGAGTGCAGCGAGACAGAACTGCAACGAGATCAAGGCATGGGCCTGGGTGTGCCAACCCCACGCCACCCACAGCACGTTGCTGGCCAGAAACAGCCAGAAGCCGACACTCCGTTTGGCCCGCCGTTCTGAGGTAACCACGACGCGGCCACGGCCACGGCCATGGCCGGCCATTGAACCAGGTTCAGCAGATCGCCGCCCATGCAGGCTCAGCGCTCGGTGCGGTCGCTGCGGGGAATCAGGAATTCGAGCACCGTGCCTTCGGCCTGGTTGGAGCGGGCCACGACAGAGCCGCCATGCGCACTGATGCCCTGATCGACCAACATCAGCGCAGCGCCGCGGGCCGGCCGTGAGGGTTCCCGGTTCTGCGCTCCTCCGAGGATGGGCTCGAACAGCTCGGCCTGAAGTTCGTCGCTCAGCACCGCAGGGAAGCTCACATGCGCATTCAGACGGTCCTTGTGGGTACCCTCCAAACGAACCTTGATGGGCTGCCCTGGCTCGGCATGTTGCACCGCGGTGCCGAGCAGGTTGGAGAACACCTGGGCCATGCGGTCGGCGTCGAACACCCCGGTGAGGTCGCCCTCGCATTGCATCTCGATGCGGATGTCGGTTTGCACGTCGCCGATCTCGGTCACCACAGCGCCGCACACCGTGCCGAGGTCGGCAGGCTTGGGCACGATGCTGGCGATGCCTGGGCGCACGCGGGAAAAGTTGAGCAGGTGATCGATGGTGCGGGCCATGCGCGAGCTGCTCGACTTGATGCGCAGCCCGGCCTTCTGGATGGACTCTTCGTGGCCGCGGCGGTGAACGATCTCGGCACTGAGTGCGATGGCCATGAGCGGCGTGCGCAGATCGTGCGTGAGCACGGCCGTCATCATCTCGTTGAGCTTGCGCAGGCGTTGCACTTCGTTGATCTGTTGTTTCAAGCGAGCGCGCTGCACGTGCAGGTCGACAAACACAGCCACCTTGCTGCGCAGCACCTGGACTTCCAGGGGCTTGTAGAGGAAGTCTACGGCACCAGCCTCATAGCCGCGGAACGTCCGCTGCTGGTCTTGTGCCGCCGCCGACAAGAAGATGATCGGGATGTGGCGGGTGCGTTCGGCCCCGCGCATCAGCTCGGCCAATGCGAAGCCATCGATTTCGGGCATCTGCACATCGAGCAGTGCCAGCGCGACCTCGTGGTTCAGCAGCAGCTCGAGGGCCTCTGCTCCGGACCCGGCCTTCAAGAGCCGCACACCGGGACGCAACAGCAAGGCCTCGAGGGCCAGCAGATTTTGCGAGACGTCGTCGACGATCAGCAGGTTCACTTCAGGGGAAAGGTCATTCATGTCTGTACTCGACGAGGCTCAGGGAGAAATCCGGATGAGGCGAATCGCTGCCCCATTTCTGAAAGGGTAAGAACATCGTCAGCGCCAGCAAGGGCCAAGCCAGCGGCCGGCATCGCGGAAGCCACTGCCGTCAGCGGATCTTGCACCCAGGCCTTGCCACCGCGGCAGCGCACTGCGGCCAGGCCTTTGCTGCCGTCTTCACTGCCGCCGGTCAGCAGCAGCGCAAGAAGGCGGCGGCCGTAGGCAATGGACGCTGAATCGAACAGCAGGTCGACTGCGGGCCGCGAGAAGAACACCGGCTCGTCCATCGACAGTGCCAGCGTGCGTGTGGGCTCGACCAGCAGGTGATAGTTGGGCGGGGCCAGCACTACGGTGCCAGGGGTGATGGGCTGCTTGTCGATCGCCTCGAAGACGGGCAGGGCGCAGCGAGAGCCGAACAAGGCAGCCAGACCGCTGGGTGAATCGGGCGGCAAGTGGATCACCACCAGCACGGCCGCGTGGAAATTATCGGGCAGCGCCGATAACAGGCCGAGCAGTGCATCGACCCCGCCTGCGGAGGTTCCAATGACCACGGCGTCGGCGCTGGCCAGATCGGCATGGGGAAATGACGGGTTCATAGCCGGCGGTACAGGCGCTGTGGGAGCACCAGCGCTTCGAAGGCATTGGCGTGCGCGCCGAACTGCAGGCTCTCCTTGCTGCCGAGGCCCAGAAAGCCGCGGTGCACGAGTGCATCGCGGAACAGGCCGATGGCACGATCCTGCAACTCGGGGTTGAAATAGATCAGCACATTGCGACATGACACCAGGTGGACCTCTGAGAACACACTGTCGGTGGCCAGGCTGTGGTCTGCGAAGACCACCTGCTTTTTGAGGCGGCGGTCGAACAGCGCCCCGTTGTAGCCACTGACGTAGTAATCGGACAACGACTTCTTGCCCCCGGCAGCGAGGTAATTCTTGCTGAATGCCGACATCCGATCAAGTGGGTAGACACCGGCTTCTGCGCGGCGCAAGGCTTCGGGGTTGATGTCGGTGGCGTAGATGAGGCTGCGCTCAAGCAGGCCCTCTTCGGCGAGCAGGATGGCCATCGACCAGACCTCTTCGCCACTGCTGCAGCCTGCAACCCACAGCTTGATGGAGGGATAGGTGGCGAGCAATGGCACCACCTCGTCTCGGATCGCCTTGAAGTAGGTCGGGTCGCGGAACAACTCGCTGAGCTGGACGGTGAAGTACTGCAGCATCTCGGCGAACACCTCAGGTTCGTGCAGCACCCTGTCTTGCAGCTCGGCCAGGCGCTTGCACCCGAAACGCGACATGGCCTGGCGCATACGGCGGCGCAACGAGGTGACCGCGTAGTTGCGGAAGTCGTGCTGGTATCGCAGGAACACCGCTTCGAGCATGAGTTTGACCTCGATGTCGAACAGTGCGGTGTCTTCGTCCATGGGAATCACTTTGGCATCCATACCCTGCACAGTGACACCAGTTTGTCGATGTCGATCGGTTTGGCGATGTAGTCGTTGGCCCCCGCCTGCAGGCAGCGGTCGCGGTCGTCAGGCATGGCCTTGGCCGTCAGCGCGATCACGGGGAGCTTGGCCCACTCGGCACGCTCGCGCATCAAGGTGAGTGCCGTGATGCCGTCCATCTCCGGCATCATGATATCCATCAGGACCAGGTCGACGTCGGACGATGCTTCCAGCCGGGCGAGTGCCTCCTTGCCGTTGCGCGCGATGTCGAGTTTCACGCCCAGAGGTTCGAACACGCTCGACAAGGCGAAGATGTTGCGAACGTCATCTTCGACCAACAGGATTCGCCGGCCGTCGAGCACGGCGTCACGCTGCCGCGATTGCGACAGCAGGCGTTGCTGCTCGGGAGGTAGGTTGGACTCCACGCTGTGCAGGAAGAGCGTGACCTCGTCGAGCAGGCGTTCGGGCGACCGAGCGCCTTTCAGGATGATGGACTTGGAGTAGCGGCGCAGGCGCAGTTCCTCCTCGCGTCCGAGCGCCCGGCCTGTGTACACGATGACCGGGGGGAAACCATACTGCTCACCCTCGGCCATCTTGTCGAGCAAGTCATAACCTGAGCCGTCCGTCAGTGACAAGTCCATCACCATGCAGTCGTAGGTGCTGCTGGCCAAGCGCGACAAGGCCTCGGCGACCGTGCCCACGGCATCGATTTCCACTTGATCGGCTTGCAGCAGCAGCACGAGGTTCTGGCGCAGCGCCGCATCGTCTTCGACCACGAGCACGCGCCGGACCTGCCGTTGCAGGCGATCTTGCAGGCCGCGAATCGCATCGGCCAGCGCATCTCGGGCAGCGGGCTTGAGCACGTAGCCCACCGCGCCGAGTTCCATGGCGGTGTGGGTTCGCTCGTGGGCCGACATCATGTGCACAGGCATGTGCCTCGTCGCGGAGTCTCGCTTCAGGCGTTCGAGCACGGTGAGGCCGGATTGGTCTGGCAGGCCGATGTCGAGCAGGATGCCGCTCGGCTTGAGCTCGTGCGCGAGGCGCAGGGCTTCGGCCCCGTTGGGGGCGATCACGCAATCGAAGTCGAGTTCGTGGGCGAGGTCGTACAGCACCCGCGAAAAGCGGGCGTCGTCTTCGACGGCCAGGATGAGGCGGCCGGGGCGGGTCAGCGATTGCCGGTCGTCGGCAGCATCTGCTGCCGGCGCTCTGTGCGGCGGGGGTGCCGGGCTGACTGGGGCAGGCACGGCAGGCAGGGCCGACGTGGCAGAGGCGGGAGGGGGTGGCGCGTCCAATGGCCTTTCAACAAGCTCGACCGGCAAGTCCACCGTGAAGCGGCTGCCGCGGCCCGGCTCGCTGTCCACACTGATGTTGCCACCCAGGCGCTGTGCCAACTCGCGCGAGATCGACAGCCCCAACCCGGTGCCACCGAAGCGGCGGCTCGTGCTGCCGTCGGCTTGGCGGAAGGCCTCGAAGATGATGTCGTGTTGATGTTCCGCGATGCCGACGCCGCTGTCTTTGACCTCGAACTGGACCCTGTGACCCGGCATGGCGCGAATGGTGAGCCGCACCTCGCCGTGTTCGGTGAATTTGACGGCATTGGCCAGCAGGTTTTTCAGGATCTGCTGTAAACGCTGTTCGTCACTGACGATCGACGCGGGCATGTCGGGCTGAACATCGATGTGGAACCCCAGCTTCTTCTGCCGCGCCAGAGGCTCGAACGTGGATCGCAGCCGAGCGACCGTGTCGGTCATCAGCACCGGCCCGGGTTGGAGGTCGACGTGCCCCGACTCGATCTTGGCGAGATCAAGGATGTCGTTAATCAACAGCAGCAGGTCGTTGTTGGAGGCGTTGATGGCCTCTGCGTATTTGACTTGTTCAGGTGTGAGCGTGTTGGGCTTGTTGTCGGCCAGCAGCTTGGACAAGATCAGCGAGCTGTTCAGAGGTGTGCGCAGCTCGTGCGACATGTTGGCCAGAAATTCGGATTTGTATTTGCTCGTGGCCTCGAGCCGCTCAGCATTGGCGTTGAGGGTTTGCTGCGTGGCCAGCAGGTCGAGCTTCTGCCGCTCGAGCACCTGAGTCTGCTCCTCCAGCATGACGTTGCTTTGTTCAAGGTCGGTCTGCTGCACCTCAAGGCGGGTCTGAGATTCGCGCAAGGCACGGCTCTGTTCCTCGAGCTCTTCGTTGGACACCCGAAGCTCTTCTTGCTGAGTCTGCAATTCTTCGCTTTGCTGCTGGGTTTCTTCAAGCAGAACTTCCAGCCGCTGGCGATAGAGGGCCGAGCGCATGGCCACGCCGACCGGGTCGGCCACCTCGGCCAGCAAGGCCAGAATTTTTTCGAAGTCAGGCGCCGAACCCATGAGCCCCAGTTCCACGATGCCCACAGGATGCCCGTCGGCGGTGATCGGTGCCACCACCACGTGTCGGGGTGTGCTGCGGCCTAGCGCTGTGCTGATGGACAGGTGCCCCGGCTCGACGTCGCTCATAACCTGGGTCACCCCGTCACTGGCCACTTGGCCGGCCACGCCCTGCGGCACCAGAATGCGTTCCGGTGTGGCTTCGGGGTCAAATGAATGGCCGCCTTTGCGCAGCAGCGTTTTGCCATCGAGGCGGTACACCACGGCTGTGTGGGCGCCAGTCAGGCTGCAAAGCACGCGAGCGGCTTCGGTGGCAATTTCTTTGGGCGTTTGTTCACCAAGCAGCTGTTGAGCGACTTTTGATTCGCTTTGTTTGAGCCACGTCAGGGCCTCCAGCTTGCTCCGCGCCCTCAGGACATTCCAGACCACCAGGGCCAG
This sequence comes from Pseudomonadota bacterium, assembly GCA_041179165.1. Classification (GTDB taxonomy): domain Bacteria; phylum Pseudomonadota; class Gammaproteobacteria; order Burkholderiales; family Burkholderiaceae_C; genus Rhizobacter. Next base: position 20,075 of record JBEGTX010000217.1, read on the forward strand.
GAACCACATGCTTGCGCCGCCGACGAGTCGGTTGATGAGTGCGATCTCATAGTCCATGCCTGTCGGGGAATCGAGAAAGCCCATCAAGCTGAGCCCACTCGCCGCCACCACGGTGGCCCACGGCGCCCACAGCTTCCGTTGGAAGAGGGTGATGCCGATGGGCACCATGTACAGGGCCCATTCGGCATAGCCCCGTGGTGTTTCCAGGTCGATGGCGAAGATGCCACCCAGCAGTGACAGCGTGGCGAAATCCATCGCGAGGCTGCGCACGCTGCGTTTGGAGATGTCAATCATGTCGGGGGCTGGCGATCCAGGTGGGTGTGTCGGGAACGGGATTGCGGCCACGCACGCTTGCAGCTTGTGGCGCGAGGAAGGGGCTCATGGTGTGCCGGGGGCCTTGCTGACGCGCCAGATGATGTTACCCACGTCATCGGCCACCAGCAGGCCGCCCTTGCGATCGAGCGCCACACCGACAGGCCGGCCTTTCGCCTTGCCGTCTTCGTTCAGAAAACCAGTCAGCACGTCTTGCGCCTCCCCGCTCGGCTTGGCCCCGGTGAAAGGGACGAAGATCACTTTGTAGCCGCTGTGGGGCTTGCGGTTCCACGAGCCGTGCTGACCGATGAACATGCCTCGCCCGAAGGGCAGGGCGCTGCCGTCGTGATAGGCCAGCCCCAGCGAGGCGGTGTGCGGGCCTAGCGCATAGTCCGGCACGATGGCCTTGGCCACCAGGTCCGGCCGCGGAGGCTTCACGCGCTCGTCGACGTGGTCGCCGAAGTAGCTGTAGGGCCAGCCGTAGAAACCGCCGGAGGTCACGGAGGTGAGGTAGTCGGGGACCAGGTCGCTGCCAAGTTCGTCGCGCTCGTTGACCACCGTCCACAAGGTCTTGCTGCCGGGTTCCCAGGCCATGCCGACCGGATTGCGAAGACCTGAAGCAAAGATGCGGTGGCTGCCATCGGACGGGTTCACCTGCCAGATGGCGGCCCGGGCGCTCTCCATCTCGATGCCATTTTCGGCCACGTTGCTGTTGGAACCGACAGAGACGTACAACATGCTTGCCGTGCTGTCGGCCACCACGTTTTTCGTCCAATGGTGGTTGAGTTGGGCGGGCAGGTCCACCACCTTGGTCGGGGCGGTCTTGATTTCCAAAGCTCCCGACACGTAGGGGAACTTGACGAGTGCATCGGCGTTGGCCACGAAGAGCTCTGAGCCCACCAGCACCATGCCGAAGGGGGAGGTCAGGTGTTCGAGAAAGCTGGAGCGGATTTCTGCGACACCATCCCCATCGGCATCGCGCAGCAAGGTGATGCGGTTGGCGCTGGGCACCCCGGCGCCGGCCCGCTTCATCACGAGCCCCATCACCCAGCCTCGCAGGCCGGACCGTTCCTTCGGAGGCGCGTTGCTCTTGGCCACCAGCACGTCGCCATTGGGGAGAACATAGACCCATCGGGGATGATCCAGATTCTTGGCAAAGGCCATGACGCGGGTGCCTGCAGCGGCGACCGGCATGTCACCTTGGGTCCATCCCACCGCCGGCGCGATGTTCACCGTGGGCAGCATGGTTTTCGTGGGTGCCGGCAGTTGCGGTTTGGCGCCCATGCCCGCCGACACTGGCAGATTGGCAGATTCGCTGCACGCACCCAGCAGCATGGCGATGGCCGCCGCCATCACCACCGTCCCCCCGGTTCGTTCACGTGTCTGCATTTGCATGTCCTTGGAAAAGCACCCCGGTAATATTTTCCGGGCGACCGGTCTCGAGTTTTGTAGGCGGGCACCCCGTGGCAACGTCGGACATTTGCGGGAAAGCCGGGAATTCGCAACGCTCTTCACACGAAGCTCTGGCGGAATTGCACGTCCAATAGGGACATGTGGAATCGCTGCTTCATCGCTTTTTTGCTGGGGTTCTCGGGTGCATCAGGCCATGCGGCAGAGGCTCCTGACTCTCGCTTGACCGCCACCGAATCGCGCTGGCTGGCCGCTGGCGCGCCGGTACTGGCGTATGCCCGGCGCCAGAACCTGCCGCTGGACGTCGTTGTCCAGCCTCAGGACGCGCCCCATCTTCCTCCGCTGGCAATGGGGTTCACCGATGGTCGCTGCAAGCTGGTGCTGTCGATGCGAGGCAACCCCGGCGTGGATGCCGCAGCCGCCTCGGTCCCCGACACACTGTTTTCACCTGTCGTGGAGGCCATGATGGCCCACGAACTCGGCCATTGCTGGCGCTACGTGCGAGGGGCGTGGAACACGCTGCCAGCCGGATTCACGGCTGGAACGGCAGTTGAGGCAGGCGACAGTGACGAAGACGACCCCGAATGGGCGGTCAGGCTGCGCCAGATGCGTGAAACGCGCCGAGAAGAGGGATTCTCGGACCTGGTGGCACTGGCCTGGACACACGCTCGCCATCCTGCGCTGTACCAGGACGTTCACCGCTGGCTCACGAACGTGCGCGCGGATCAGCCTGTGGAAGGCGCGCACCACGACACCCGCGCGTGGGTCCGCCTGGCAGCAGACGCCCGGGTGTTTTCAGACCAGATGTCGTCTGCATCCAACGTGTTCGAGGTTGCGCTGCCCTTGTGGACCAAGGGCCTGCGCGAGAGCAGCCACTGACGGATCTAAATCAGGGGCCTTGAACCCGCCTGGGAGCCAATTCAGCTCGTGGCAGCGTCCAGCTCTTTGCAAGACGGTGAGCACACGGCCTGCGATTTGCCCAGCAGCTTGCGCGACTTGAGCAATGAGCGAGCACGGTGCTTTCCGCACAGGAAACATGACATCGTTGCCGCGCCGAAGGAGCCAGCGGCAGTGAACGGCGAACCCGCCGTTTTGCTGCGATATCGGAGGCCGTCGGCAAGAACGGCCGTTTTAACTTCAGTCTTCGCCACGTGGTGTGCCTTGGTTCGATTGCGTGGAAGCGGAGAGGCGCGCCTTGTTCAGCGCCGCCTTGGCCTGCAATTCTGCATGGAGGGAGGACTCTAGCGCGGAACGGCACAATCCGGCGTGCGCGTAGTGCAGATTTTCATACAACTCGGAGGTTGCCGGGTAGGAATCCAGAATGTGAGCCCACTCGGGGTCACGTTCCGCACTTTGAAACGCCTGAACCAAGTGGCGGATCACCGAGCGGTACTGTTCGGCGCCGACAGGCTCGACGCTGTGTTCCAGTCGTTCCAGCAGGTTGGCCAGCGTGAGCATCACGCTGGGATGTGCGGACGATGTACGGGTTGCGTTCATGTGGCCTCTCTTGGGGCGACTTCTTGCCCCGATGCAAGCTATATGGGGATGGACACCGCCCCTGCAAGAGGTCAACGCTGCGTTCAATCCGGAGGGTCTTGAGCGGCCCGGCCGGCGTTGAACGGGGGCAGCCGGGCCCCGATCGGGGCAGGCATGCTGCGCGATTCTAGGAGCCTGTCGGACTTGGAACGTCGAAAGAGAAAATCGGCCCCAGCGAGGACAGTTTTTGCCGGATTTGCAGGCCCATAGCCCCGCTATGGGACAAAAAGACGGTGAAAAATGGACCGCTGCGGTCGATTTGCAGCCGACGCTTTCCAAGTCCGACACGCTCCTAGGGACCTTCTCAGACCTTCGTTCGCAAGGGCGATGCGTGGCTCAGCCTTCGCTAAACCGCACGCACCTACCTTGAAGGTCGGCGTTCTCCTACAGGATCGAACGATGGTGCGGGGCACCATGCTGCCTGAGGATGCAGAGGCCACCCGCCTTGACCATCGTTGCATCACCCGGCACCAGGAGAACCCCATGCCCGTCAATACTTTGGCTCGACTTCAGGAAAAGACCCGCGCCTTCGCCAAGATCTTGCGCTCGTGGGGATACGACGACACCGACTTCGTTGTCGAAAGCGACACCACTTCGGAGTTGGGCAGCCTGTTCGGCATCGCCGGCGGGGTCTTGGTGGTCAAACGCCGGTCAACCGGCGAGTCTCGCGTTTACCAAGCTGCCGTGGAGTCGCAATGGTTCGACTCGGTGCTGCACGACTTGGCGAATGGTCATCTGGCCGACCCGCTCGATGCGGAGGTGCATGCGCGCGGTCCGCAGGGGTATCTGAACGCAGCGCCCAATGTGCACTTTGAAGGCTTTCGCGGCAAGTGAAGCTTGCTCGCTGTGTTCTTGTCAGGCTTGATGCAGCATCACGCGGGTAAGTTCTTCGCGCAATGCGGTGAGCAACAGAGGTTTCGACACATAGCCGTCCATGCCGACGGCAATGCAATCTGCGCGCGACGAACTTTCAGCGTTGGCCGTGGCTGCCACGATGCTGAATGGCGCAATGCGGCCCAAACGCTGCAACTCCCTGATGCGCGTGGTGGCGTCCAGACCGTTGACGACCGGCATGTCGATGTCCATCAAGACCAGATGCGGCGGCACCGTTCGACATTGCGAGATGGCGTCGAGCCCGTCATGGGCCGTGGCAACTTCGTACCCGAGCGCTTGCAGCAGGCCGCTCGCCACGATGCGATTCACTTCGTTGTCGTCAACGATGAGCACCAGAGGCCGGTCTGCCAGCCCGGCAGACACGGTAGGGCTGTCAAATCCGGTGGACTCTTCAGCACGGAGCAAGCGGCGCGAAAAATCGCGCAGTTCCAGCGGACTGAGGGGGGCGACTCGCACCTCGAAGCCCGTGACGGGCTGTTCGGCCTTGAGAACGGGGGAGTCACTGGCCACTGCGAAAATGCGCTGGAAGGCATGCCCCGAAAAAGCAAGCAGGTCTTCGAGTGCCGGTGAGGGCGACTCATGATCTTCGTGAGCGCTTTCGATGACGATCAGCAATTCCGGAGGGCGTGTTGGGGTGGCCGCGAGTGCGGCGTGCGCTTCAGGGGCCGTGTCGAAACGGCTTGTGCGCCAGCCGAGACGCTGCAAGCGCCGCTGCAGCGCTGCGGTTGGCATGTCGTCCACGCCGACGACCCATACCCTGGCTGCTTCGGGAAGGTTGGTTGGCGCAGTGTCGACCTGAGCGCCCGGGCAGTGGCACGTCATTTCCGATCGGAACAGCACGCCTTCAGTGGCCAGGCTCGCGTAGTCAATGCGCGCCCCGGTGTCGGGGCATTCGCCGATGGCTGTTCGGGCACCGGATGAATGAACTCCAGCGTGCTCCTTCAGGGCCATCAGTTCCACCAACTGACTCAACTCGGTGGGCTGGCCAAGCAAGCCGGTGCCCGCCGCATTCACGACAAGTTTGAGTTCCCCTTCGCCTTGCACGACTGCTTCCCCGCTGAAGATCAGTGCGCCTTCATCCAGACACGCCACTGCGCCGCAGAACAATCGGCGCAATGAGCGCTGAAGGGCGGCAGCATCGCCGTCGACCATGAGGCAGGGGCCTTGAAAGTCGAATGAAAAGGTCAAGCCCTTGGACGTGACCAGTGGCGCAATCTCTCGCACGGCCAAGGTGATGACTTCTGACAGCTCGAAACTGCCATGGCGGTTGCGCACAGGCGCGTGGGCCATGTGGTCCTTGAGCACGGTCATGAGCCGGTCGAGGTCGGGAGGCTTGGCAAAGGCCCGATCGAAGTGGCGGTCAATGGTCGCCAGCTCGGTTTTGCTGAGCCCTTTGCCCGTGACTGCCAACAGCAAAGGCGGATCTGCCGATGAAATCGTGCGGATCTGACGTGCGGCCTCGAGCCCGCTGAGGAAAGGCATCTCCAGATCGAGGATGACGACATCCGGGCGGTGAATGATGGCTTGCTGCACCGCCTGACGGCCGTCGGGAGCCGTCAATACATGGCATCCCAGGTCGAGCTTGAGAAGTGCAGCCAGGGCCTCTACCGAATCGACGTGGTCGTCCGCGATCAGGATGCTGAATTCGGAGGGGGGCGCGAGCGCAGTCATTGCAAGGGCCTGGGGTTTGGTTCAGGGCTTGGGAATGCGAAAGGTTTTGCTGATCATGAGTGAGCCCGACAGAAGAAACAACAGGCTGAAGGCATGAAGCGACCAGGCACCGCCAATCAACGTCCCGCCGAAGAGCGCATCGCCGATTCGCTCTTGCCATGCCGCCAAAGCCAACAGGCCGACGAGTATCACGCTGGTCGGGATAGGTGTGCCTTCAAAATAGGCCACCTTGTTGCTCCCCGCCGAAAGGCTCTCGGCCGTGACATTGAACCGTGCCAGGCGGCTCACCCCGCAACAGACGAAATAAGTGAGGGCCAGCAGATCGAGCGCACCCGTGAGGCCGGCAGCAAAGCCCAAGGCAGCAGGACCGACCCCGAAGGAGATGACGTCTGCGAGAGAGTCGAGTTCTCGCCCGAACGGCGACTGTTGATGGCGCCAGCGTGCGATGTGACCGTCGAGCACGTCAAAGAGAAACGCGGCTGGCGCCAACGCGGCTGCAGTGAAAAAGTCGTGAAGATCGCGGGCCCCTACGAACCTCATGGCAAAAAATACCGAAAGCACTCCGCAGGCGGCATTGCCGAGAGTGAAAAAGTCCGCGAGGTGAAAACCTCGGATCATCGACAGATGTTTGACGGTGCGAGTCGGTTGGGTCATGAAATGGTGGACAAATCAATCAGCGCCAGACGTCAGCAACTGACGGATCGGCGAAAACACGTGGAAGTCCTTCACTCACGTGCCGGGAGAAACGACATTTCAGTGGAACACAAGAATCAAAAAAGCAAGCGTCGTACCCGGGGAAACAGGAATTGTCTGGGGGCATTCTGCAGAGCAGTTTCGAACTGGCAGCCCATCATGTGATAGCCGACCGCGCTGAAACGATCGAGGTTGGGGAACACCTTCTTGACTCCACACAACAGCCTTCGAGGCGCTTGGCGATGTTGAGCATCTTCGGGTCACTGGCTTCGGCAGACAAGCGCCGTCGCGTCGACATCAGTGAAGACGGCCTCTGCCGCTTTGTTCATCGCCCGAAACGCACTCACGGGGTACAGCACCATGTGCATGCCGGCAGCGCCCAATTCGGGCGCCGAGCACATGGATGCCTTGCCTAATTCGGTGATGTTGGTCGGCACGGCACAGGACCGAAAGCGTCGCCGATCGCTGTGTTTCAATGTGGAACGAACATTGTTTCAGCGAAGCGTAAAAATGGAACGATCCCACCCTCATTCCCCTTTGAACACCGGTCCCCGCGAGCCAGACCTTCCTCGTCGCCTGCCGAGAATCGTGGCGGTGGGTCTGCTGCAACTGCGTGATGTGCTGCAGGCGCTCGCACCGGAATTCGCCGAAACAGCGGTGGTCGAGGTCCTCGAGAAAGGGTTTGACGAGGCCGTGGCAGACATCCGCCGGCGGCAGCAGGATCACGGTGTCGACGTCGTGGTGGCAGCGGGCTCGAACGGCGCACATTTGAGGGCGCACCTGGATGTCCCTGTGGTTACCATCAAGGTGGGTGGGTTGGACATCATGGACGCACTGGTCCGTGCCAGACAAGTATCGACCGGTGTGGCGCTGGTTCTTCACGGTGAAATGCCCGCTGAGCTGTCGTCCTTTGTTGCTACCTTTGCCCTGGGCGTCGCGTGCCGAAGCTACCACCATGAAGCCGAGGCGCGCCGCTGTGTGCTGGCGCTCAAAAGCGAGGGCATCGGTGTCGTGGCAGCGCCGGGTCTGGTGTGCGACCTGGCTCTGGAAGCGGGCATGCAAGCCGTGTTTCTGTACTCGCCTCGCGCTGTTCGCGACGCCTTTCGTGACGCCATTGAGCTGGCGCGTTTGTCGGGCATCGAACTGGCGAAGCGGGAGCGACTCAACACCATCCTCGACCAGCTCAAGGATGGCGTCGTGGCGGTCGATCTGAATGAGCGCATTGAAACCCTGAATCCGGCCATGGAACTGCTGCTGGGTTCCCCCGCGCGTCAGCTTCTGGGGCAGACCCTGAGCCACGTCGCGCCAGAGCTCAGTCTGCAGCCTGTGCTGCACTCATCGCGCGCGGTGATCGATGAGATCCAACGGTTCGGAACCCGGACCCTGGTCACGAGCCGAATGCCGATCGTCGAGCAGGGTGTTCAGACCGGTGCGGTACTGACATGCCAGGACCCGGCGACGATTCAGCGGGTGGATCGCCATCTGCGATCCCGCCACCGCATGCGCGATTCAGTGGTGCGGCATCAGCTGAGCGAGCTGATCGGCGACAGTGCAGCCATGAAGCGTGTGAGGTTGCTGGGGCGTGCGTGCGCCGACAACGACGTCACGGTGCTCGTGACCGGGGACACTGGCACGGGCAAGGAGTTGCTGGCCCAGGGCATCCATGAAGCCAGCGCCCGCAGACGGCAGCCCTTCGTCGCCGTGAACTGCGCTGCGTTTTCCGAAACTCTGCTTGAGAGCGAGCTGTTTGGCTACGAGGAGGGTGCGTTCACCGGCGCGCGCCGTGGCGGCAAGGTCGGACTTTTCGAGGCCGCTCACACCGGCACCCTTTTTCTGGACGAAATCGGCGACATGCCGCTTCACCTCCAGACGCGCTTGCTCCGCGTTCTGCAAGAACGCGAGGTGCTGCGCATCGGGGCGACGGAGCCCACCCCGGTGGACGTTCGCGTGATCGCCGCGACGCACTGCAATCTCGCTCAACGCATCGAGGCCGGCGAATTCCGTTCTGATCTGTACTACCGGCTCAACATTCTTCGCATCGACCTGCCCGCGCTGCGAGACCGAAGAGAAGACCTGCCTGTCTTGGCGCATCAGCTGCTGTGGAAGACGCTGCAACGGCGTCGGCTGCCGGCGCAGCCAGCGGCGTCGTGGGTCGATCAATTGATCGATCGAACACAGTCGTATGCGTGGCCAGGCAATGTGCGCGAACTTGAGAATTTGATCGAGCGAATCGCGGCCTGCGCTGGCAGTGTCGAGTTGAGCGAGTCGGTGGATGCACTTGCGCAGCTGTTGCCCGAAGTGCTCAGCCCCGCCTCTGGGGCTGGGGCAGGGGCAGGGGCGCCGGTTTCGGCCCTTGAGCAAGAGTTGATCAACGTGGTATCCACATTGGCGTCCTGCGGGGGAGACCGGGAGCTGGCTTGCAAACGTCTCGGGATTGGTCGAACAACGCTGTGGCGAAAGTTAAAGGTGGCACGCGCAAAGCAACTGTGACCGGCGGCCAGGCGCTGCGGTGACACGGTGACCGCGTGACAACCGCAGAGAACATCGACGCCCTCTACAGAAAAGGCCTGACGCGGAGCCAAGCCTTTCTTGAGAACTCGGGCAGCGCACCGCCCCGGCGCAAACCGTTTCAGCCTACCAGCTTGCCGTAGCGGTCGACCGACACGAGCTCCACGAAGTTCGAACCGTGCGAGCTGCCAGCTGCGAAGTCCACCTTGTAGCCGCCCAGATCTGCACGCAGGCCGGCGACCGACTCACGGATACGAGCCCGGCTCGGGCGGTCGCCACCGGCGCGAATGGCCTGACGGGCCGCTTCCACGGCGATGCGTCCAGCGATGTAGCCCTCGAGCGTCGTGAGACCGAGACGGGCGTTAAGACCGGACGCCAGCAGGTCTTGCTGAGCGCGGTTCACGACGGTCAACCCCATCGCGCTGGTGCGAGGTACCACCGTGCTCATCACTGTGCTCTGTTTGCGCGCTACCAGCACTTCGATGAGTTCTTGACCGGCAAACGATGAGGCGTAGAACATGCCTGCGTACTTCGCCGACACCATCTGGTCGATGATGGCAGACACGGGCGTGGCGTTGGTGGCGAACAGCACGCAGTCCACATTGGCGGCAAGCAGGGCGTTGCCGACATCGGTGAATGATTGAGCGTTGCGGTCGACCGAAAAGACCTCTTTGGGCTTGATGTTCATGGCACCCAGCGCTTCAGACAGGGCCACCTGGTTGGCCTGCGAAGTGTCCTGCAGGGTCACCACGCCGACGCGGCGCATTCCGAAATCGCGCACGTAGTTGGCCATGCGCTGGTACTCGAGGTCATAGCCTGCGCGCACGTGATACACCGAGCCTGCTGCCGATTTGCGAATGCCCATGTTGCCGGACGCGGTTCCGAGCAATGCGATCTGGCTGTCTTGGATTGCCGTGAGGCAGGCTTCAGCACCTGCGCCGCTGGTGAGACCGACGATCGCCGACACGCCATCATTGATCAGGGCGGACACATTGCTGGCACAGCGACTCTTCACGCCGCCGTCGTCCAGGGTCACGAGTTCATAGCGAAGGCCCTTGGCAGCGTCAGCCTTGGAGGCGGCGGCGAAGGCCGCCAGCATGCCTGCGCGGATGTCCTTGCCGTAGTTGGCTTGATTTCCCGACAGGGAAGCCGACTGACCGAACTTGATGACGTGGGTCTGCGCGGCCGCTGCGCCAGTCACCGACAAACCGGTGAAACCGCCAGCCATCAGCGCCGGACCTGCCAACAAGAGACTTCTGCGCTTCATCATTGCAACCTTGGGAGTGGATTCAAGCTGTGTTTTTCGACCGCAGGTCGCCACACTTGATGAAACCTCACAATGCGTTACTGTCAGAGTAAACGGCTTACACGCCCCGGCAAAATAGCAGGGCAGGGCGGCGCGGAAGGCGGAGGAGAGTCAGGCCAGGACGGCTGGCCAGTCCAACGGTGCAGCAGGCGCCGCCTTGGCAGCCGCCAATCAAGAGAGCAGGTCGTGATTGGCGGCTGCCTTTGGGCAGTTCACGCGGAAGCGGCCGGAGCCGCAACCGATTCAGCGGCGGAAGGCGCCGTCGGCGTCGATGATCGACAAGTCTGCGAAATCCAGGCCGGTGTGATCGGTGGTGCTGAAAGACACCTCGAGACCACCGATGTCCACGCGATTGAAGGATTCCAGTGCCTTTTTGAGACTGGAGCGAGTGACCTCTTTATTGTCCTTGGCTGCGCGCTTCAATCCCAACACGAGAACTTTGGCCGCGGCAAAACCTTCAATCATGGCTGGCGTGATTTGAGGAATCTTTTTGAGGTTGGCCAGCCGCACAGCTTCTGCGATCAAGGGTGCAGCCAGGCGTCGCTCAGACGGGAAAACCTGGCTCACGATGATGCCTGCTTGATTGGCACCCAGAGACTTGACAAAGCCAGTCGCCGCATTGTTGGACAGGGTGGCAATGGCGGCTTGAGAGCCCGATGCACGAATGGCCGCAATACCTGAGGCCACCGAGGTCGACGATCCGATGATCAGAATGCCGAGGGGTTTGGACGCTGCAATCTTGGCAACGACTTCGTTGTAGTCCGGTTTGGCTCGGTCGATCGCTTGAAGGATCGTGGGTGTTTTTCCGGCTTCCTTGAAGACCTTGAGCGCGCCTTGAGCGGCATCTTCGCCAAAGGTGTCGTTCACGTACACAACGGCCACGCGGTCCAGTCCGGCCAAGGCCAGATGTCGGGTGACACGTTCGGCCTCGATCTGGTACGTCGCCCGTACGTTGAAGATCCAAGGGTTCACCGGCGAGTGCATGATCATGGCACCGGTTGAGGGGGCGATCAGCGTGATGCGCCCTTCAGCCAGAAGAGGCATGAGGGCCTGCGCGTGGGGCGTTCCTCGGTTCAGGAACAGCGACACCACCTTGGGATCGGCAATCAGCTTTTTCGCGTTTTCAACCGCCAGTGGCACCTGGAACTTGTCGTCGAGGGACACCAGTTCAATTTGTTGGCCGTTGATGCCGCCTTCTGCATTGATCGAATCAATATACAGCTTGGCCCCGACGTTGATTTCATTGACCGAGGCTGCCACAGGCCCCGTGAAACCCGACGTCTGGCCAATTCGAATCTGAGCTTGAACAAGGGCCGGCCCACAAAGACCCAGAACCGTGGCCAGCACCGCCATGCAGTGCGTTGAAATCTTGACCACCAGGGTCTCCTTGATGAAGGCAACTATCAGACGTTGGAATGTGCCGGCACGAGTTCAGGTGTGACCGGCGTGTTCAGGCCGGTGTCGAAAACTCGACATCCCGAACCCGTGTAATGGTGCGGTAAGTATCGCTTGCTTGGGTAGGGGTTTCCCAGGCCAACCGTATGCGCAACATGTGACGTAAGTGGTCCTGGAACGAAGTTCGTGCATGCAACGCTTGATGGTTGTCCATGATCAGCAGACTGTCACGTGGCATGAAGAACTCCGCAACATGCGGACATTCGCGCAAATATTGCTCGAATGCTTCCAGCGCGCGGTGAGCATCGGCCTTGGCGTACTTCGGAAAATAAAGCATGCCTTGCTCGAGGGTGTCGCGGCGATAGCGAATCAGTGGGGACTCCGCAAAGATGGGGGCGAGGGTGGCTTGCACAACATCCGGTGCGTCGCTGCTTTGAAACGCACTCGGTACGCGGAATGGCAGGTGGTGTTCACGGAGCACTTCCACGATCCAGGGTTCGGCGGCTTCGATGTCGTTTCGCAGCGCACGTGCATCGAGTGCACTCGACAGGCCTCCACCGCAACGGGCTGGGGTCATGCAGTACAGCAAGAACGCCTGCTCGGGCGCCGCATGGTACTGGGTGTCAGTGTGATACGCCGCCTCGAGATCGGTCTCGGAGAAGGTCGAGAAGTAGCTGGAGTCCCGCTGCACCGCCTTCACGTCCCAAATGACCTGTTTTTTGTCGGTGGCCGTGGGGTTGCCCAAGCAGGATGCGACGGCATAGGCCATCAGGGCACGCGTGTTTTCGTCAAAGAAGCCCAGTCCCAGGTTGGGAATGAAAACTGCCCGTGAAGACAGCATGTCATGACGCACTCGCTCGATGAACTCCTTGAAGCTTGGCGATGCATTCAACAGGTTCTGCTGGAACTGTTGGTGTTTTTCGCGGGTGTCGGATGGCAACACCTCTCGGTAGTCTGCGCACTCGGCCTGGTGGCCTTGAACCACCTCGAGCAGTGCTTCAGTTTGGTCACGCCAAGAAGGCGTAAATTTTTCATCCAGTGTCAACACCCCGGCATGAGTCAAATCGTTCATTTTTACGCTCCACCCCAAAAATCAAATTAATTTATCGACCTTACTTAGCGAAGCTTGAGGAAGGAAGATGTAAGTATTATTAATAAAACCGGAAACATGAAATTGAATGTAATCAGTTCAAACATCAGTTCGATTTTTCCCCTTTTGATGTGAAATCAAGAATGCAACGCCTGCAGCCAGTTGCACCCCAGCAACAAGCAGCAAGCAGCCATGCCAACGCCATCGGTCCCAAAGAAGGGCGGGAGCCAGCGCGCCGACACTGCCACCCAAGTAGTAGCAACAGAGGTAAACGCCGGCGCCGACTTCTTTGTTGCCCGTTTTGGCGGCTCCCACCAGGTGAGCCAGAACGGTTTGGCAAACAAACACGGAAATCGCGAATATCACCATGCCGGTGATGATGATTGAGGGAGCGCTGAATGCTGTTAAGGTGAGGCCCACCCAGGCCAATATGGCTGCGCCGAGGAGTGATTTTGACGATCCGAAGCGTGATACAAATTTTGGTGTCAGGCGAACGAATATCAAAGCCGGCAGGAAAACTGCATAAAGCAGCCCAAGGCTTCCTGTGCTCCATTCATAAGGTGCCGAGGAAAATCGGATGGCGATGTATGTCGTGATTGCTGCTTGCGTGAACAGCAGCAGAAAGCCCGCGATCGAGGTGGCCCCCAGAGAAGCTCGGACTGAGCGCCAGAACTGCGAAGAGTTCGTGTGCGTTGCACGGTCGCTGAGGGCCTGTGAAACGCGCGGATAAAAGAAGTAGACCGCGGGAACGAGTGCTGCCTGTAAGACTGCAAAGGCAACGAACGAACCTGTCCATCCAGCGAATGGGAACAGAAAGCCAGGGAGGAAGCGCCCGACAATGCCACCCAAGACGGTCCCCGTCACATAGGTTGCCGAAATCGACAGTGCATGCCGACCTGACCACAGAGACCCCATGCTTGCGAGCATGGCTGAGAGCACCACGGGAATCAGAAGACCTTGCAGCAGCCGGACGGCGAACAGCTGATTGGCCGAGTGAACGAATGCAAGCATGAGGGCCGTGGACGCCAGCGCGAGGATGCCCCCGATCACTGCCGGCCGCGCGCCCCATTTCTTGGTCACGGCACCTGCGAACGGGGCGGCCAGTGCGAGGCCCAGGGTGGTGGCGGTCAGTAGGGCGCCCGCTTGCGCAACTGAAATGCCGTAAAGCGACTTCAGGGCGGGGTAAATGGCCTGCGTGCAATACAGCGCCATGAAGCCCCCCATGGCTGCGCAGAAAACTGCCAGATGCGCTAGGAGGGATGGTGAATTGTCTGTATTTTCCGGCGCGGGCGGAGAATCCAGATCCTGCATCTCGGCCAATGAATGTTCCGAATTCGCCGTGTTCATGGAAATACTTCGTTGATCACAATTACTGCACTGCAAGGCCGCAACATCAGTGTAACTGCACGCGCGTGCAGCAATTTTATAACCTTATCTGAGGTTGGCTAAAACTGAATGACTCCCTAGCGGTTTTGAGTCGACGGGTCAGGCGTTTTGTTGGCTTGCGGCGACATGCGTTCAATTTAGACGAAGATGGCAGCCAATGTCATCCTTGCGACATCTGTGTAACTGGGTGTAGCGGCTGTGGTGCAGGCGCCCCGAAGCGCTCAATCGCGCGCTTTTTCGGCAAAAAGTACACGGCCCCGTGATGCAGTTGGCGGCGCAAGGGCTGCCTTCCAGGGACGTGCGCGGCCCAGGCTTGCGATCGGAGGCGCTGAGCACACCAGTTTTTACCGCCGCGCAGTCGTCTGTGCCCGATGGCTGTCGCACATCTCTTTCAGAACGGTGATCTTGCGGCGGGTTTGAAGTGGTATCGCGCTTCAAAATCGTGTGATTCGGTTTTGCGCGGGGAAGGTTTGGGATTCCATCCGGACCCGCCGCAACGATCCGACATGATGTTGAGTCCTTGTTTGGGCGCAGAACCCCTGACACGAATGCAAGTCCGATCACAGTATTTTGGTCGGAGAGAGAAATTCGCCCTTTGACCATTGTGCACATCAGATAGGTGTGACTGGCTGCGATGGTGGACCCATGTGCGGTTGATCCACGTTGCTGTGCAGGGAAGCGACGCACCTGGGTGTCCTGGACGCCTGCGATGGATGTCCAGGTTCCGGGGCTTTCGGCGCCACAGGGGATTTCCCCATGGCGCAATAAGTGGACGCGCGTCTACATTTCTCCCTGCTCAGCGTTCGCGGTGACCTGCAAGGACCGCCCGAGTGCTCGGCAGGCCATAAGACTTATGACAACGGAGACAAAAAATGAAGCTTTCCAAGCAAACAAGTTCCCGCGGGCGCACCGCGATGCGAGTGCTGGTTCCTGCGTTGGCCCTGCTGGGCTTTGGCGCCGAAGTGGCGGCAAGCACGATCACTCAGAATGCATCGTGGACCGTGAACCGGTCCCTCACCTCCACGAAGTACCGTGTCGTGGCGTACGGTGACTCGATCTTCGCTGGCTTCAACACTGGTGTGACCAGCGTGGCAAAGTACCCAGGCCCCACGGTACAAGCCGAGTACCTGTCCGCGTTGTGGAAGGCCGACATCGAGAGCATCCGCCGCACGAAGTCGGGCGCCCTTGCCAAGGACATCTACGAGAACAAGATCGTCGCCGAGCGTTCGTACATGCAGGCCAGCTCGACCCGCGTGGTCGCATTCGAAATGTGCGGCAACGACGGCCTGCAGAACCGTGCTGACTTCGACGGCCAAACGGGCACCTGCAGCTACACCAAGCTGGAAGCCGGCACCGAGAGCTGCCGCACCCACGTGGCCAAGGCGATGGACTACATCAACGCCAACGCCTATTCGGGCGTGAAGGTCAAGATCATCTCGAACCTGCACTACCCAGGCATCGACAAGTACAACAAGACCAGCAGCTGCAAGGACGCCAGTACCGGCAAGGGTGTCAATGTCTCGGAAATGATGCTGGGCTACGCTGCCCGCGTGAACTGGCTGATGGGCGACTACGCTCGTCAAAAGGGCTTCGTGTACGTCGACAGCTTTGCCATGTACCACGCAGCCGACTACGACACCAATGGTGACGGCCTGGTCGACGCCGAAGCCATCAAGTACGTGTCGGGTGAGAGCGAAGCGTCGTACGTGACCCGGATCACGCAGACGCTGCGTTCGACGATCAAGGACGCCAACCTGAAGAAGGTCAGCGCGAGCACCACCATCGACTACATCCAGTCCGATGACACGCACCCGACCTTCACCGGCGGCAGCGCTTCTACCGGCTTATCCGGCACAGCCTCCGGCTCGGCAGCTCCTCGTTACACGTCGTTCACCAACGGCAAGAGCCCGATCTGGGATCGTTACGCTCACGAGCGCACTGGCTGGGCCATGTCTGTCGGCAATCCGACGGCTCCCTGAGCCTGCGCGGACTGTCGATGAACAAGTCGGGTCGTTGGAGCCGGGTGCCGGCCGACCCGGCCACCGAAAGGGGGGCGTTTCGCCCCTCTTTCGGTTATCTGCTTCTGGCGTTGCTGTTGGTGGGTTGCGGTCTGTACTGGCTGACATCGCCCACGGGATCGTCGTCGGCGGCTGACACATCCGCTGCGCGGCCGAACTGGCCTGCTGGCACGCCCTTCGAGGCATCGGCCCCGGCGCAGATTGCGTCCACGGCTTCGGCGGTTTTCGGTATCGCAGCGCCTGCCGCATCGGGAGCACAGCTGCCCGAGCGCGAGGTGGACGGTGATGTCACACCGGACCTGCGCAGCTACCTCAATCCCGGCGAGAAGCCAACGATGAAGGAAGTGCTCGACCGCCTGCACGCGGCCGGTGTGCATACCGGCATCGGCGCTTTCAACCCGCCAGACACGCGTCCCAACCTCGTGGGTCTCGCCGTGCCCAAGGATTTTGTGCTTCCCGACGGCTACGTCCGGCACTTCCAGACGACCGACGACGGACAGGACATCGAGCCCATCCTGATGTATGCCCCAGACCGTGAGTTCCTCGATGCCGCTGGACGGCCGATCGCCATACCCGCTGACCGGGTCGTGCGGCCCGAACAGGCACCGCCTGGCTTGCCGCTGCGCCGCGTCGTGATTCCCGCTCCTGTCGCTCCCGACAAATGAACCTTCCAGCGTTGTTTTCCCGGCCCGGCATTCGCATGGTGGCCGGCTTGGTGGCGAGCGCTGTGTTGGCTGGACTGTATGCCCGCGGCGGCATTGCATGGGTGCTCGGCTTCGTGGCCCTCGTGCCCTGGTTGCGCACGCTCGATGCGAACCGCAGTTTCGCAGGCGCGCTGCTGAACGGGTGGCTCATGTCGGTCGCCTTCACGGCGGCGGCGTTTGCCTGGTTCGGCACTGCGATCAGCCATTACGCTCAACTCAACGCAGCTTCTGGCCTGGCGGTGGTGCTGCTTGCTGCACCGCTGCTTCAACCGCAGTTCATTGCCTTCGCGTTGATGCGCCACCTTGCGGGGCGGTGGCACGGCCCTGTCCTGCGTGCGCTGTCGGCTGCTTCGGCGTGGGTGGCAGTGGAATGGCTATTCCCCAAGCTCCTGGGGGACTCGTTCGGCTATGGGCTGTACCCTTCTGCGTTGCTTCGCCAAGCCGCTGACGTCGGTGGCACGGCCGGCTTGACGCTGCTGCTGCTGCTGGCGAATGAATGTCTCTCATGGGCCATTGCGCGCCGTGCAGATGGTGCGCGCGCCGTGGCCACACCGCTGGCGCTGACTGCTCTGGTGCCGTTGCTGCTGGCAGGCTACGGCTACTTCGCGCTCGCTCAACTGTCCGCTTTGCCCACGACCCCGAGCAAGCCGATGCGCATCGGACTGGTGCAGTCGAACATCGTCGACTATGACCGCCTGCGCCGGGAGAAGGGGGCTGAGGCGGTGCTGCGCGAGGTGCTCGACACGCACTATGCGATGTCCTACGACGCCATTGAGCGTCAACATGTGGACGCGGTCCTGTGGTCAGAGACTGTGTACCCGTTGACCTTCGGCCATCCCAAGACCGAGCCCGCCGCCGAACTCGATCGGGAGATCGTCGACATCGTCCGTGCTGCAGGCGTGCCCTTCGTCTTCGGCACCTACGACGTCGACACGGACGGTGAATACAATGCCGCCGCATTCGTGGACCCCACTGTGGGCCCGCTGGGGTTCTACCGCAAGACGCGGCTTTTCGCATTCACCGAGTACGTGCCTGCGTGGCTCGACAGCCCGACATTGCGGCAACTGCTTCCCTGGACGGGCACGTGGAAATCCGGCACCGGCGCTCGCGTATTCCCGTTGCGCTTGAAAGACGGCCGCGAGATCCCGGTCATGCCCATGATCTGCCTCGACGACGTCGACACCGGTCTCGCCATCGACGGCGTCCGGCTAGGTGCACAGGCCATCGTGACGATGTCGAACGACTCATGGTTCACCTCAGCCCCATTGGGCGCCGAAATGCACCAGACCGCTGCAGCGTTCCGCAGCATCGAAACCCGCTTGCCTCAATTTCGCGTCACGTCCAACGGCCACAGTGCGGCCATCGACCGCACCGGCGCCGTGATCGCTGGCGCGAAGATGGGCGAGCGCACGCTGGTCATTGGTGAGTTGCCAGTGGGCGAGGCCCCGCCCACACTGATGGTGGCCTGGGGCGATTGGGTCGGACGTGTGGCCTTGGTCTTCCTGATGCTGCTGGCCGTGGCGGCTGCGTTCCGTGCTTGGGCGCCTCACCGGCACGAAAACCTCGCTGCGGTGGATGCGGCCGCCCTGCCGGCAACAGTGGCCTTGCTGCCACCGGCCGCTCGCGCCGTGGCAGGCCTGCTGCGCGCGTTCGCCAGGGGCAGCCTGCTGTGGATTGCTGTCGCATTCCTGTTCGGCGACGGCTCCATGCCGTCCAACACGCTCGCTTTGATCCGCCTGTTCACCGCCCTCTGCCTTTTGCCAGAAGTCGCCGCGTGGTTGGTTGTGCGGGCCTTCGCTGCGCGCGTTGGTCTGGAGCAAGGTGTGCTGGTGTTGAATCGCGGCAAGCAGCGCATGGAGATCCAGTTGGCAGACATCGCCGAGGTCACCACATGGCACTTGCCGATCCCCGGTCCCGGCGTCTCGCTGCGGCTGGCTTCAGGCGAGCACCATCAGCTCGCTCACGCCAATCCGGCCGCGTTGGTTCGCGTGTTGGCAGGGGCGGGCGGGCCTGCCGTGCAGAACGTCGATTCGCCCTTGTTCGTGCGGCGCCATGCCGAGGTACGAGCGGCCGTTCGCCATGGGTGGCTGGACAACCCGCTCGCGAAGTTCGTGGGCCTGTCGTTCGTGCTGGCTGTCCCCGCCTACGTGCTTCACCAGAACATCAACTTTGGCGAACCGCTCGGTGAGTACCATGCCCACGGGCTCCAAGCCTACCTCGCCGGCTTTGCCCTCTGGTGGGCGTCCTGGGCCATCGGTGTGGTTGTGACGTCGGCGGCGGTCCGTGCGGTGATCGAAGTTGGTACCTTGTTGAGCGTGGCGGTGCGGCCTCAAGCGACGCTCGCTGTCCGGCGCGGGCTCGAATGGCTTGGCCTCGCCGTGCTGTACATCGGCATGCCGGCGTGGCTCGCGTTCCGGATCTACGGCAGCTGATCTCCAACGGCTGGGCGGCAACGTTCACCGGTGTAATGCCGCCGGAGCGCCGCAGCTCGCGCGGTCGTTCAGCTCACTGCAAAGGGATCGCTTGACCGGTGAGCAGTGGCATCTGCGAGCTCTGAGTCAGGTCTGCGGTTCGCGTTTTTCCCGACCGCACGTCATCTTGAGTGGCTGAGCCTGTTCGCGCAAGAGGAGAACAGGGTGGGCGAGGGCGTTGATCTCACACTAGGAGCCTGTCGGACTTGGAAAGCGTCGGCTGCAAATCGACCGCAGGGGTCCATTTTTCACCGTC
>JBEGTX010000218.1:0-3993 GCA_041179165.1 Pseudomonadota bacterium
GACGGCTGAAGGCCACCACGGCATCGCCCTTCTTCAACGCGGACACCGGCACTGGCGTGGGCAGCAACTGCACGTGCTGCTTGCGCTCGAAGTGCCGCACCTCACAGCGCTCGCCGCACAGCCCGAGAAGGTTCTCGATGGCGGGCACGGCATAGGCCGAGCAGATGATGATGACCTCATTCGCCGGAACGGCCACGATGGCCTGCGTCCACGCCCAGCCGCGGTAGGCGTCGAAGATCATCTGCGCTTCGTCGATCACGGCCACATCGATCGGCTTGTTGGTACCGACCATCTCGATGGTGCTGGAGACCACCCGCGCGCCATCGGCGGGCACGTTCTCTTCACCTGTCAGCAGCGAACACGGCACACCGCGGCCCACGAGGCGGTCACGGCCTTCGAGTGCCAACAGGCGCAAGGGTGCGAGGTAGGCCCCACCATGCGATTGCGCCAGACGCTCGAACGCCGCATAGGTCTTGCCGCTGTTGGGCGGGCCGACAAACAGCTTGATCGTGCGCTGCAGGCGGCGTGCGCCTTCGAAGGTGTCGGGGTAACCCTGGAAGGCCAGGTCGTTGTTGAGGCCTTCGAGCGTGTCGAGTTCAGTGACGCGGTGCTCCCATCGGTCCTGGGCACGTGTGCAAGCGGCCTTCAACGCGGGCAGCGGCTGCGGTATGGCGCACTCGGCCTGCAGGCGCGGCAGCAGGGAATCCATGTGACGGGCGTTGCACGCCTCGCTTCGGGCGACCAGGCTCTCCAGGTGCGCCAGCAGCTCGTCAGCCGAGGCGTACGCGGGCACCGGACCGAGCGACTTCAACAGCGCTGCCTTGGTGCCCGTGCGATAGAACTCCCACACGGGGGCCGCGTCGATGGGCACGCGAAACGCCACAGGCACCTTCCAGCCGGTCTCCGACAGCACCACCATGTGGGTGATGAGCCGCTGCCAGTTGCTGCCCTGGCGCGAGATGCCCAACGTCTCCAGCACGCCGCTGCGCTCGGTCATCAGCGCGCGAACGGCCGGGCCGTTGCCCACCGTGGCGAGGTGGCGCAGGGCGACGTCCATCAGCTCGGGCGTGATCCACCGGCTCGGCCGCGCGCCGGCCGCAGCCTTGGCGAGCTGCACATAGCCGAGCTTGTCGAGGTGCGATTCGAAATCCGGTGACTGCTCGGAAATGAAGTCGGCGGGCTTGACCACCTGCGGCAGGTTGTAGGCGGCTTGGCGGATCAGGTGCACCTGCTCACCCGTGAGGTGGGCCGGCAGGCGGCTCAGGTGACGAGGAAACGGCAGGCTGGGGGGCTTGGGAGCGGCGGGCGTCGCTGACGAGGCAACGGCGGGGGCAGCGGAAGCGGGCACGGTAGGAGGCAAAGACGAAGGCACGAAATGTCCGGGAAACGATCGATGGCGCGGCCAGCGGGCGGCGCGACGCACCGGTGTGAACCGGCGAACGGGATGCCGCGGCTCGGGACGGCGCGGCCTGCCATTATCCTTTGCGAACGTGACAGGCCGAGAATCCTGAATCCCGGCGCGGTTTCCCTCACGCTGTCCCCGCGCCCATGCGACCCGTGCCCACACCCTGAAAAGAACGCGCCGATCTGCTGTCGACGCTGCGGAGCTCCCCGTGACCCTGCCCATCCTCTACACGTTTCGCCGCTGTCCCTACGCCATGCGCGCTCGACTGGGGCTGTTGCATGCAGAGCTCCCCGTGGTGTGCCGCGAAATCACGCTGCGCGACAAACCACCGCAGCTGCTCGCGATGTCGCCCAAGGGCACGGTGCCGGTGATGCTGTTGCCCGACGGCCGCGTGCTCGAAGAAAGTCTCGACATCCTCCGCTGGGCGCTCGGCCAGAACGATCCGCTGGCTGTCTTGCAAGTGGGCGATGCGAGCGACATCCACGACCTGATCGACCGCAACGACGGCCCCTTCAAGCAGCAGCTCGACCGCTACAAGTACCCGGAGCGTCATCCAGACATTCCTGCGGAGCTCACGCGGGGTGAGGCAGTGGATCGGCACCTCGGCCCCTTGAACGATCGCCTCGCCCTTTCGACACAGCTGTGCGGCGAGCGCGTGTCTGTCGCCGACCTCGCCTTGATGCCTTTCGTTCGACAGTTCGCGCAGGTCGATGCCGACTGGTTCGCACAGAGCGGCCTCGCCCACCTGAAGCGCTGGCTCGACGCTTGGACCTCGTCGCCGATGTTCGAAGCGGCCATGGGCAAGCTGCCCGTGTGGCATGAAGGAGATGCGCCGCTGGTGTTTCCACCGCCCCCTCACGTTGAGCAGTTCTAGGAGCCTGGGCGCCCTTTCAGGCACAACCCTCAGCGCGGGCCCTCTTTCTTCCGCCCAGGCTCCCAGGCCCAGCTCAGCTCGCGCCGGCTGTCGAACACCCTCAGTGCCCCGGTCACCGGATCGGTGAACGACAGTGACTTTGCCAACAATTGCAATGGCCGCGCGTAGTCGGGCGGCACACCTTCGGCCAGGGCTGGCTGCAGGTCCGGGTAGATCATGTCGTTGAGGAGCGGCAGACCGAGCGCAGCCATGTGCACGCGCAGCTGGTGGCGCTGCCCGGTGAGCGGGGTCAGCAGGTAGCGCGCCAGGGTGCCGCGCACCTCCACGCAGTCGATGTGCGTCTCGGCATTGGGCTCTCCGGCCACTTCCTCGGCTTGCATGAAGGTGGCCGATTCGGCAAGGCGACTTCGGCGCACCTGCGGCCAGCTCATCGCCTCGTTCGACGGGGCGACAGCCTCGTAGCGTTTGAACACTGCGCGGTCGCGGAACATCGCGTGGTAGGCATCGCGCTCGGCAGGTCGCACGCTGAACAGCACCAGGCCCGCCGTCTCACGGTCGAGGCGGTGCAAGGGCGAGAGCGTGTCCAGACCCATCGACTGTTTCAGACGCACGAGCAGCGTCTGCTGCAGGTAGCGGCCGCCAGGCGTGACGGGCAGGAAGTGCGGCTTGTCGACGACGACGAGGTGCTCGTCCTGAAACAGCACCTCGGCCTCGAAGGGAATCACCGGCTCGGGCGGCAGGCTGCGGTAGTACGAGAGCGTGCGGTGGGGCGTGTACGGGGCGTGCACATCGACCGGCCGGCCTTGTTCGTCCAGCACGCTGCCGTTCGTCAGGCGCCCTCGCCATTCTCCGGCGGGCACCTGGGGAAACCGTTCGCACAAAAACGCGAGGACGGTCGGCCACGGCCCCATCGGCAAGGCGACGCGGCTTGCGCTGACGCCGTTCTTGAGAGGCAGAGTCGGTGAGTTGCGTTGCTGCTTCACGGCGCGTTCAGCCCGGCCGCTCACAGATGCGCTCGGGCGCATGCCGAGTGGCGGCGCCCGGTGTTTCGCTGCATCGACCGATGGCGTCCATCCAGCGCCCCGATCAGGTGGCCGAATCCAGCCGTCTCGCGCGTTGCAGACGCCAGTCGCCATCGGGCTCGTCGGCATACACCTGCTCGGCCGTGGTGTCGGTTTCCTGCAAGTGGGTGTCGAGGGCGATGCGGTTGTCGAACACGAAACACTCGCCCTCCCAGTCTTGCGCCGCATCGGGCAAGGCCTGGAAGTAGTTGAGGATGCCGCCTTCGAGCTGGTACACATCGAGCCCCAGGCCCTCCATCCACCCACTGGTTTTCTCGCAACGGATGCCGCCCGTGCAGTACATGGCGACCCGCTTGCCTTCGGCCTTCCATTGTTCGGCATGGGCCTGCACGTAGTTCGGAAAGTCACGGAAGTTCGACACGCCCGGATCGACGGCCGACCGAAAACGGCCCAGCCGGTATTCGAAGCTGTTGCGGTTGTCGAGCACCACCACACCGTCCTGCGCGATGAGCTCGCGCCAGGCTTGCGGGCTGAGCGCATGGTCGGTGAGTGGCGCGGCCTGTGCATCGGCAATGCCCACGGCCACGATCTCGGGTTTGCGGTGCACCTTCATGCGCGCGAAGGGCACGGTCTTGCAGGCACTGCGCTTGAAGACCATGCCCGCGAGCTGCGGGCCGATGCCGGGCAAGGCG
>JBEGTX010000219.1:0-8530 GCA_041179165.1 Pseudomonadota bacterium
CAGTTTTTGCCGGATTTGCAGGCCCATAGCCCCGCTATGGGACAAAAAGACGGTGAAAAATGGACCGCTGCGGTCGATTTGCAGCCGACGCTTTCCAAGTCCGACAGGCTCCTAGGAGCCTGGGCGGCAGAAGGAGGCCCCGCAGAACATGCCCCCCCTGGCGGCGTGTCGAGGGTAGAGGTCTCGGACCAGAGGCCCTGCCCGTGGCAAACTGAGTCGTCCCACACGGGTTCGCCGGGGGCATCGACCACTCAAGGAGACCGCACATGGGCGTGGCCTACTACATCGCACTCGATCTGGACGACGTCTCGCTCGACGGCATCAACGGCAAGTACGTCGCGAAGGCGATGGACGAGTTGACGGATCTGGCCGATGAACTCGGCATCCAATCGCTCGAATCCTTCATGGGCCAGTCGGCCGCCGATTTCTCTGACCTCATTGGCGAGGACATCGAGGTGGACGACGCCGAGATTGGCGACGCCACCTGGTTCGAGCCCCTCGACGGCATCGCCACCATCGACGCCTTGGTGAGCGCCCTGGCTGAAGACCCGAAGCGCATCAAGGGCGCAGCCAGCGTCCAAGAAGACCTGGCCGACTACAAGCGTGCGCTCGAGAAGGCAGCCGAAGCCGGTGCCAGGTGGCATCTGGCGATCGACATCTGATTCGGCGGGGCGTTCACCCCGACGGGTCAGACGAGTGGTGGACTCGCCCCGCGTGCATTGTTGTCTCTGAACCCCTCTTCCATCCGCATGGGGCGGCATCCCCGACTGACCATGAAAAATCAGAATCCTTACGCAGCACCACAAGCCGATGTCGCCGACGTTGTTCAAGCAGAGGCCGTGGACATTCGGCGCATGAACCGGGTTGCGTCTGCGCAGAAGTTCGTCATCTACTCGCTGCTCGCCGCTCTGGCAGCCACGGGTATCCGTTCGCTTGTCGGTTCAGAAGTCGGGCTGCTGCTCGGCGTGCTGGTCACCATCCTCATGATGGTGGGGGCCGTTCGGCTGGACGGCGCGCTGAACGGATCGATCTTGTCGCGCATTCTCTATGCCTTGACCATGCTGTTGCCGCTCATCAGCTTGATCATCATGTTCACGCTGAGCCTGCGTGCCAGCAAGGAACTCAAGGCCGCCGGCTACAAGGTCGGCCTTCTGGGTGCCGATGCGCGCAGCGATCCTTCTTGACTGGCGCTGCCCTGGCGCTTTGACCCCTCCCCTCTCTCCAGACTGCGCGCCAACCGCTCCCCAGCGAGCCGCAGGCGCTCGGTCAAGGCCGGCGGCTCCAGCACCTCGAACTCGGCCCCCAGCGCCAGCAGCCAGCTGACCATCACGTCGAGGTTGTTCATTCCGCATTGCAGCAGGCAGCTGGTGCCATCCACCGCCTGCAGCAGCCCGATCGCCTGCGGCATGCGCTGAACCAAACGCGCGAGCGGTTCGCGAAAGAGCACCTTGGCGTGTTCTTCGTACGGTGACACGCTCACCGAGCGGATCACGAAGGCGCGCAGGTCGCCGCCTTCAGGGCCTTGGCGCGGTGAGAAATGACCGCCCGCAACGGGGTCGCCAGCAATGCGGTCGATGCGAAAGGTTCGCCAGTCATCGCGCGCCAGATCCCAGGCCACCAGGTACCAGCGGTGGTCGGTGTGCACCAGGCCTTGCGGTTGAACACACCGCGTGGTGCCCTGGCCCTTGGCGTCCTGGTAGGCGAAGTCGACCTGCAGCTGGTCGCGGCAGGCGCCCGAGAGCGTGGCCAGCACGCCGGCATCGACCGTGGGGCCGGCCGAGGGCATGGGCAGGATGGCCGAGCGCAAGGCATCGGTGCGGCGGCGCAGCTTGGCCGGCATCACCTGTTCGAGTTTGACCAGCGCGCGCAGCGAACTCTCTTCGACACCGCTGACACTGCCCGACGCCGCCAGACGCAGCGCGATGGCCACGGCCAGCGCTTCTTCGTCATCGAGCAGCAGCGGGGGCAGCGCCTTGCCCGCCCGGAAGGCATAGCCTCCCGCCACCCCGCTGCTGGCGTGGATGGGGTACCCGAGCTGGCGCAAACGGTCGATGTCGCGGCGCAAGGTGCGGGGGTGCACCTCCAGGCGCTGGGCCAGTTCGTCGCCGCCCCAGTGGCTGCGGGTTTGCAGCAGAGACAACGCGAGCAGCAGGCGGGAAGAAGAGGACAGCATGTCGCCACTGTAGCTGCGATCAAGGGCGGAATCTGTCCGCAATGGCTCCTACATTGGTCTCACGGTTCGGCGCCCTGCCGAGCGTCTTTCAACCCCTTCAAGGAGATCACCATGTCCATCGTCCTCTACTGGCACCCCATGTCCAGCGCCTCCCCCATCGCATGTGCACTGGCCGAACTGGGCGTACCGCACGAGCGGGTCAAGGTCGACATCAAGGCGGGCGAGCAGCGGCGCCCCGAGTACCTGGCGCTCAACCCCAACGGCAAGGTGCCCACGATCACCGTGGACGGAGCGCCGATGTTCGAGACGCTGGCCATCGAGCTCTGGCTGGGTGAGCAGTACGGCGTGGCCCAAGGCCTGTGGCCCGCGGCCGGAACGCCCGAGCGCTTGCAGGCGATGAGCTGGTGCACCTGGTCGTATGTGAGCTACGGTGCCGTGCTGGCGCGCTTGCAGGTGGGCGCCCACGGTGATGAAGCGCTGCGCAGTGCGGACCACACGGCCGCCGCCAGCAAGGACCTCGGCAGTTTGCTCGGCGTGCTCGACACGCACCTCGCCAAACAGCCCTGGATGCTGGGCCACTCCTACTCGCTGGCCGACCTGGTGGTGGGCTCAGTCATCGGCTACAGCGTCTTCGTGGGTGCACCGGTCGCGGCTCACCCACGCGTCATGGCCTGGTTGACGCAGGTGCAGGCGCGGCCGGCGATGAAGATCGACGCCTGACCGCCTGTTGGCGTGAGCTGCTGTGATCATCAGGTCCAGCCAACTCGAGTCGCCAAGAAACTCCACCCGCAACTTGGTCACGCATCTCCCCAAAAACGACGGGGATTTCGCCCAAACTCATTTCATGCAACTCATAATATTGCATGAAACGAGACAGCCGACTATCAAGCGTTCTCCACGTGCTGCTGCACATGGCGGAGAGGGATGAACCTGCCACATCAGAGTCGCTCGCAGCGGCGATGAAAACCAACCCGGTGGTGTTGCGTCGTTTGATGACGGGGTTGCGGCACGCCGGTTTCGTGGCGTCCGAGAAGGGGCATGGCGGCGGTTGGGTGATTTCTTGCCCGATGGCGACAACCACGCTTCGCGACATCCACGAGGCGTTGGGCGCGCCCACGTTGCTGGCCGTCGGTCATCGCGACGACCATCCCACGTGCCTGGTCGAACAGGCCGTCAATGCAGCACTCGGAGACGTGTACCAGCAAGCCGAGGCGCTGCTGCTCGCCCAGCTGGGGCGGGTCACGCTGGCACAGTTGTCCAAGGACTTTCATCGGTGCATGGTGGCCGGTGGGTTTTCACACACGGTGAATGAACATGCAGTTTGATGCGCTGGTGGTGGGTGGCAGTTTTTCGGGAATGTCGGCGGCATTGCAGCTGGCTCGGGCACGCCGTCGTGTGGCCGTGGTCGATGCGGGTGTGCGGCGCAACCGCTTTGCGGCCAGTTCGCACGGTTTCCTCGGGCAAGATGGCCGGCCGCCGGAAGACATCGTGGCCGATGCGAAGGCGCAGTTGCTGAGGTACCCCAACGTGCAGTGGGTGGAGGGGGAGGCCTCGAGCGCCGCGTCGAATGCCGACGGCTTCTCGGTGAGCGTGCCCGAGGGCACGCTGCATGCGAAACGCCTGGTGCTGGCCACGGGGGTGGTCGATGAGCTGCCTCCACTCGACGGCCTGGCCGTGCGTTGGGGCCGCAGCGTCTTCCACTGTCCCTACTGCCACGGCTACGAACTCGACGCCGGCCGCATCGGCGTGCTGTGGTCCGGGCCCATGTCGATCCACCATTCGCTCCTGCTGCCAGACTGGGGCCAAACGACCGTCTTCTGCATTGGCGACGAGGCACCCGACGACGCGCAACTGGCCCAGATGGTCGCGCGCGGCGCCACCCTTGAGCGCGTTCCGGTGGCGCGGTTGACCGACGAGGCGACCGTCGAACTGCAAGATGGCCGGCGTGTCGTGATGGATGGTCTGTTCACGCTCACCCACACCCGCATGGCGAGCCCGCTGGCCCATGAGCTGGGGTGCGAGTTCGAGGACAGCCCGTTCGGAAACTTCGTGCGGCGCACGCCGATGTTCGAGACCACGGTGCCAGGTGTTTTTGCGTGTGGCGACATGGCGCGCATGGCCGGCAACGTGGCCATCAATGTGGGCGATGGCGCGATGGTGGGAGCGGCGACGCACCGCTCGTTGATCGGGGGGATCTGAGGGAGCGCACCGGGCGCGGCTTGCATGCGCGCTGCCTGGTGGACGTTCAAAGTCAAGATCCGAATCTGCCCCTCCCTCCGCTTCACCCCAGGTCGATCGCCCTGCAAGCAGCCCAATGCAACTGGATGGGTGCGGAGACATTTTGCTGCACCTCGGAGATGATGTCGCTCAACATCCGCGGTGTGCCCAGGTTCGCCTGAATCACGTTGTCACCACCGGGGTACCCATCCCATTCGGTCAAGAGCTTGATCTTCATGAAGGTGGCATACAGCGAGAGCGTGGCATCGTATGACAACTCATAGTCGAAGCACCGATCGAAGGGGCCGATGACTTCGGGGAGCGAGTCGCGTGGCTGTGGCGGAACGCCGCGGGCGGCGTTCACCGTTCGGTCTTCGAACTTGGCCAGCTTGCCTGGTGTCGTCAGCGTTCGCACATCACGGTTGTAGCCGTGGTCAGGGAAGGTGTCCTCTTCACCTTCAGCAGCAGGTCTTCGAGCTTGGCGCCATGGGTCAGGGCCTCCCCATGGTGCACCCAGAAGAGAAGCGTGACATTCTCAGGCACGAAGAAGTGCCCCTGATGCGGCGCCCATACCCCATGGCCAGAGCACACATAGGTGGACTGCGCGGGCAAGGTGACGAAGTCGGGGGGCAAGGGCATATGCGTTGTTTCGCTCGGTGTGACGCCAGCGTTCCAGCATACGCCGTCACTGGGCGTTGCTGTTCAGTCAAGTTTGGGAGCAGAAGGCGCCCCACGATCCTCCCGCGCCCTCAGCCCGTCGCGACGACGGCTACTGCCCGTAAGCACCACACAGATAGATGATGTCGCCCGCGCGCTGAAAGAACGCCAGCTTGGGTTCCATCTTGCCGCTCTCGGGGTTCTTGTATTTGTAGTCGACCACGCCTTCGCCCTTGGCGAGCGCCATCTCGACGATGGCTTTGCGGAACAGCTTGCCGTCGGGGTCGGGCACATCGATCATGTTCTTGCCGATCAGCTTGGCATTCACCGGGTGGGCAATGACATGGCCCTTGGTGTCGTAGGCAAAGGCATACAGCTCGCCCTTGTGAAACGGACCTTCCTTGGTGCTGATGGCGGCCAGCGTTTTCTCGGGACCTGCGCTCTTGTGCATGCTCATCACGCGCGCGACCATCTTGAGCGCGTTGTCGCGGCTGGCGTCCTCGGCGTGCGCTGGCAAGGTGCTCAGCAACGGGGCGAGGCCGATCAGCAGCACGCCGAGCGAACGGCGCGAGAGGTGGATGAATGTGTTCATGAGGTGAGTTGCCTTTGTGGGTACCGCGAGATCAAAGTTGAAACCCTGTCAGTGCAGGGCAGGCGCCTCGTCCATCTTGAAGACAGACACCGCACCCACGAGCCGCTCGGATTCCTTGCGCAGCGAAGCAGCAGCCGCAGCGGCCTCCTCCACCAGGGCCGAGTTCTGTTGCGTGGCCCCGTCGATGTTGGAGACGGCCTCCGTCATCGCCGCAATGCCGTCGTTCTGTGTGCGCGATGCGAGCGAGATGCGCTCGACGGTGGCCGCCAGGCTGCCGGCGGCGTCGACGATGCGGCGCATGGCAACGCCTGCGTTGTTGGCCAGCGTGGCACCGGTCTCGATGCGCGCCACCGAATCGCCGATCAAGCGTTTGATCTCGCTGGCCGCGGTGGCGCTGCGCTGCGAGAGCGACCGCACCTCGCTCGCCACCACCGCAAAGCCTCTGCCTTGCTCACCGGCGCGTGCGGCTTCCACCGCCGCATTGAGCGCCAGGATGTTGGTCTGAAAGGCGATGCTGTCGATCACACCAGTGATGTCGTGAATCTGACGCGCCGAGGCACTGATGTCGACCATCACTTCAACCACCTGGTTGACGATCGCCCCACCCTCTTCGGCGGCCTTGAACGACTGGTCGGCCAAACGGGCTGCATCGTCGGCACTGCGGGTGTTGTCGCCCACGGTGGAAAGCAGGCCGGCCATGTTGGCGCTGGTTTCCTGCACCTTCGCCGCCTGCTGCTCGGTGCGGTTGGACAGGTCGGCGTTGCCCTGGGCAATCTCGAGAATGGCCTGGTCGATCTGGCGTGAGGCGTCGACCACATTGGTGAGCGTGGCGCGCAGCATGTGCACGGTCTCAGCCAGTGCCTGTGCAGACCGCGCCACTTCGTCGCTGCCTTGGGTGGCGAGCATCGGCGACAGGTCGCCGACCTTCAGGCGTTGTGCCGCCTCGCGGATCGAGCCCACCGAGTGCAGGATGGCTCGGCGCACCAAGGCCCCCACACACCCGGCCAAGGTCAGCCCGAACACCACCGCGGCCAGCGTGGTCCACACCGCGGTGCGGTAAGCGGCCGCGGCGGCGGCTGCCGCTTCGCGGGCATGCTCTTCCTGAGCCTCACCGAGAGCCCGCACATCGCCCAGCAACTGCTTCAGGCCGGGTTCGAGCTTCACCATCACCAAGGTGGACAGCAGGGGATCGGTCTCTGACAGATCGAGCGCCTGGGTGATGCCTTTCGAAAACGTCGCCACCTGGGCCGGCAGCCCGGCCGCACGCGTGGCTTCTTCGGCGTTGTAGGTGGGCGAGGTGCTGAGCAGCTGAGCCATGTCGGCCAGAGACTTGATGTGTGACGCCAGCGCCTTTTGCAGCGCCGCACTTTGCTCGGGTGAGTACTCCGAGCTCTTCCACGCAAACAACTGGTAGGTCGTGCCCTGCACCAGCTTCACCTGATCGGCCAGCCTCAGGGTGGCCAGCACCTGCGGGTACCGCTGCTCGATGATCTGGTCGATGGCCGCGTTCTGCCGGCTCAGGCCGACGTAGCAGGCCACCCCCACCGCCAGCAACAACAGCACCGCCAAAGCGGGGGCGAGCAACAGCTTCGCGCCCAGTCCGATGTGATTCAAGAATTTCATGGGTTCCCCGTTGAGCCCCGCCATGGTCCACCCTTGTGGGGGCATTTCCTTTTATTTGCACACTCGTGCAGCTGCGCGTTATTGATATCGGCCGATGGCCTCGGGGCTTGAGGTGATCGCCAACTTGGCAGGAAAAAGTCGACTGCGGGTGAACAGCGGCGCCCGGCGCCACTGCCTCAAACCCAACAGCGTGGACGACAATCCGGCGCAACGCCCAACTCGGAGCCTCTCGCATGGGACTTCTCACCTTCAGCCTCAACCTCACCCTGGACGGCTGCATCGACCACCAGGAGGGCATCGCTGACGACGAGACCCACGCCTTTTTCACTCGCCTGATGGACGAGGCCGGCGCGATGCTTTGGGGCCGAGTCACCTACGAGATGATGGAGGGCTACTGGCCCGCGGTCGCTCTCGGCGACGTCGAGGCGCCGCCAGCGTTGCGCGAGTGGGCGGTCAAGTTGCAGGTCAAGCCGAAGTACGTGGTGTCGTCAACGCGGACGGACTTCCCTTGGACCCACAGCCACCCTATCGCCGGCGACTTGCGCGCGGGTGTGCAGCAGCTCAAGGACGCGACCCCTGCCGGCGTGCTGCTCGGCAGCGGCCAGCTCGCGACCGAGCTGGACCGGCTCGACCTGATCGACGAATACAGGTTCCTCATCCACCCCAGGATTGCCAGCCACGGCCCGACCCTGTTCCAGGGCGGGCTGCCCAGCACGCGACGGCTTGAGCTGGTCTCATCGACGGCGCTGCGTAACGGCGCCATCGCTGTGCACTACCGGCGTGGGCGGGGCTGAGCGCGGGTTGAGTCAGAGCGTTTTGTACGCAGTGTTGCTTCGCCTTGAACAAGGGCTGTTCGGCTCGCCGCGCTCAGCCCTCAGCGGCAAGTTTTCAGCCGGCAGCGGCGGCCGTCGCCGACTCCATCCAGAGCGCCGCCCACATGTGACCGTCCGGGTCGGCCAGGTCACGGGTGTACATGAAACCGTGGTCCTCCATCGGGTTCACATCGGCCTGCCCGCCATGGGCCGCAGCGGCCGCGTTCATCGCATCCACCGCGGCGCGGCTCTCGAGCGACAGCGAAAACATCATCCCGCACGACCCGGCCGGCGGGAACGGCCGCTGCGTGAAGGTCCGCCATTTGGCGTGTGTGACTAGGAGCCTGTCGGACTTGGAAAGCGTCGGCTGCAAATCGACCGCAGCGGTCCATTTTTCACCGTCTTTTTGTCCCATAGCGGGGCTATGGGCCTGCAAATCCGGCAAAAACTGTCCTC
>JBEGTX010000220.1:0-6091 GCA_041179165.1 Pseudomonadota bacterium
ATTGAGCCTCAACTGGCGATAATGTGGGCATGAAGCTGCCATTCACCAAGATGCACGGCGCGGGCAACGATTTTGTCGTGCTCGACGCCACCCGGCACCGCCTTGACCTGAGCGAAGCCCAATACCGTTTCGTGGCCGACCGCCGCTTTGGCATCGGGGCTGACCAGATCCTGATCGTCGAGCCAGGCGATGCCGCCCGTGGCACCGATTTCACCTACCGCATCATCAACGCCGATGGGGGCGAGGTGGAGCAATGCGGCAACGGCGCGCGCTGCTTTGCCCGCTTTGTGCACGATGCGGGCCTCACCGACAAGCCACGCATCCGCGTGCAGACCCTCAAAGCCATCATCGAGCCTGAGTTGCAGGCCGATGGCCGTGTCACCGTTGACATGGGGCCACCCCAGTTTGAGCCCGCCCTGGTGCCCTTCAATGCCGAGGGCCTGGTGGCCAGCCCGGTACACGAGGGTGAAGTGTGGCCACTGGCATTCACGGCAACCAACACCAAGCAAGAACCTTATGTGGGCGTGGCCTCCATGGGCAACCCGCATGTGGTGCTGCGTGTGGACGATGTCGACACGGCGCCCGTGGCCACCTGGGGCCCAGTGATCGAGCACCACCCCCGCTTTCCCAACCGTGTCAACGTGGGTTTCATGCAGGTGGTCAGCCGTGGGCACATTCGCCTGCGCGTGTTCGAGCGCGGATCTGGCGAGACCCTGGCCTGCGGCACCGGCGCTTGTGCAGCAGCCATCACAGGCATGCGCCTGGGCTGGCTGGACAGCCAGGTCGACGTCGACACGCGCGGCGGGCGCCTCAGCATTGCGTGGGCAGGCGGCAGTTCCCCGGTCATCATGACGGGCCCGGCCGTGAAGGTGTTTGACGGCACCATCGACATTCCAGACAACATTTGACGAGCGAGACACCCATGGCCCTACCCGGCATCACCGAAGACGAAATTGCCAACTACCTGGTCCACACCCCGGCGTTTTTTGAGCGCCATGCGGGCTTGCTGGCCAGCGTGCAATTGACCAGCCCCTATGGCAACCGCACGGTGTCATTGCAAGAGCGCCAAATGGAGATGCTGCGCGAAAAGATCAAGGGGCTGGAGCGCCGGATCATGGACATGATCAGGCACAGCCAGGACAACGAAGCCATTGCGCAGCGCCTGCACCGCTGGGTGCGCGCCGTGCTGCTGGCGCATGACACCACGCAACTGCCGCAGGTGCTGGCCGACCAGCTGCAGCACGAGTTCCTGATTCCTCAGGTGGGCTTGCGCCTGTGGGGCAGCACTGACCACCCCCTCACCGCATCGACACAAAACCTGCCTTGCGCCCAAGCCGTGAGCGATGACGTGCGCACCTTCGCGCGCAGCCTCACCATGCCCTACTGCGGCGTGAATGCCGGCTTTGAAGCCGCCCAATGGTTGCAAGACCCCAGCACCGTGACCTCACTGGCCATGCTGCCCTTGCACCTTGAAGGCCAGGTGTTCGGCTTGCTGGTGCTGGGCTCGCCCGACCCCACCCGCTACAGCGCCGACATGGGCGTGGAGTTCCTCACGCAGTTGGCTGAGGTGGCGAGTGCGGGGTTGTCGCGGTTGTTGGGGTGATTAGGGCGGGTTTTGGAAGGCCCAATTGGGCGTGAATACACACAGTTTACGCTGGGCAATGCGGCACATGCCGCCACACCCGTTGCTGCCTCCTTCAGTGGAGAAGTGACTGACCCTCAGCGGGGTACTGAGGGACAGGGCTGGAGGGTAGGCAAGCGGTGCGCCTGAGGGTGGCATGTCTGCTTTGCAGCGTTTGCTGCCGGTGATGTCGCCAACCTGAATTCACTGTCTGGTCCTCACAGCGGTCATCCAGGCACCAGTGACATTTCAGGCCAAATGGCTGCTTTCAAAGTACAGCTGACCTTGCCTGCCTGACGGTAGGTTCGCGCCACCCGAACGTCTGCTGGCCTCGGGCTCCAACTGGTACTGCCGACCCATCGGGGCCATTCTCGAGCGACAGGTGAACGACTGCTTTCGCGTCTGGTCATTCGGGGGCCGTCTCACTGACGGCCGTCGTCAGCCTTTCGAAGCAAGACGTCGCCGTAGACCGCCATGGCGAGGCACAGAGGAGCTTCCGGCCCGAGTCGCTCGCTCACGTAGCGATTCGCCTTGAAGTTTGCGTCGAGGACGGTGTCCCCTGCGTCCCAGACCTCAAGGAAGCGCTCGAGCCAGTTGCCAGGCACCACGCTATCCAGCGGCCAGGGGGATGCAACGACCACGCGGCAGCCCCTGTCAAGAAGCATTTTGGGAAGGCTGACGGTTGTGTTCGCAAAGGGGTGGCTGTCGACACGACCACCGCTGCAAACAAAGAGGATGACAAGTTCGACTCCTGCTAGAGACCGCGCCAACGTGAGAGGAGATTCGACGAACTCTTGCTCGTCCGCGATTCGATGAATGAATCGTTTGCCAGAGGTCAGTTGTCCGTGCGCCGTCACCACCGCGAGGTCAGCGCCACGAATGTTCGCGGGAATGCTGCCACTCGTGTCGGTCTCAAAGCCGTGCTGTTCAAAAACGGGGGACAGACGCGCGTAAAGCATCTCGAGCGTCCTATACGCCTCTACCTCCGGTGCACACGATATCCAGGCGACTCGCTTGGACGTGCCCGCTCGCGGTCGCTTCCGAACCTCTTCAAACCAAGTCAGCGAAGGACACGCCCCAATGGCAATCGAGACACCCGCGAACTCTCGCTCTACCAGTGCGACGTTGAAGGGAATCTGTTGCAAGGCAGGCTGCGCCACTACGAGAAGCCGGGGGGCGTTTGGCAGGCCCAGGCCTAGCTTTTCCATTGAGGAGTAGAAATCTACGTTGCCCGCCTCTCGAGAGATTAGGCCGTATTCATAAGGGTAGTCCGCACTCCAGGTCTTGAGTCGGGTCGCAAAGCTCGTCTCGCGCCGCTCAGCACGCTCAAGGCTAAGCTTTCCGCTCTCGCCAATCACAGTGACAAGTTCACCTGCACTGTCGGTCGCCAACATCACCACGCTCAGCCCCTCTCCGGAGAGCTGCGAAACGAAAGACGCCGGCCAATCGACAGCCAGCTTTTGCGCTGCGCTCTTCTCCAACGCCCGGTCGCTCAGCAACTCCACGGCAACGGCCGCATCCGCCGGCGGGACTTCGGGCTGCCGGGGAAGTAGCAACCGATGCGCGGCGACCACGACGGCGCGCTGGTCTCCGGCGACGTCGTCAGAGTAGCGGGCATTCTCGAGGCCGTTGTACAGGTCGACGACCTCCTGCGGAGTTGGAAACGCGGCGGATACCGCGCGCAGCTGTGTACCGACGTGTCGCTCCTCCAGCGCGGCTCTAAGCGCCGCAGACTCAGGAGGGAGCGTTCCTCCAGCTCGCTCGACCATGCCAGCAATTTGTAGGAAATGTGATGCAGCAGAGAAAAGTTCATCTCTACCGGCCATCACTTCGGCGCAGTGCTGCTGCGTCCGCTCAAGCAGCCCAATGAGTTCCGCCTCGCCTCGTTCGGATGCTTGGGCAACTTCAAGGGATAGTTCAATCCCATCGAGGCGTTGGCGTCCCGCCTCTCCCACAACTTCAATGTCGTACAAAGTTCTGCAGGTCGGTAGCAACTTTCGCGCGACGCTGAAGAAGTGAAGGTCTCTTGTTACGCGGAGCAGGACGTAGGCCTCTTGATAGAGGTCCGAAGCGCTCAGTTTTGCATCGGTCATCGCCGCGCACGCCAAACCAGTGAGCGCGTCCAGCGGGCTTCCGGTGAAATGAAGAATGTCCGCGTAGCAGCCCCATGCCAGGCGTCTTCGTTCGGGCTCGTCACCAGCTAGCGTGAGAATTTGCTCGGCGACATCTCGAGCCCGCTGAGCGCGGCCGAAAAACCAGCACTTTGCAGCAAACAGACGCAGCGCGCTGAGGTCAACGTTGTTTCCCGTGGCATACGGCTTGAGCAAGCACATCATGTACGCCACCTTCTCCAGCGTATCGAGTTGGTCAGGTGTATCGTCCCCTCGCGCCGCAAATTGCAAAATCGCCTGAAGACCGGAGAGCAGGCGGTTGGCATTATCATTGAGCAAGGCTTGCGGCAGCACAGTCACGCCAGGCTCTATCGCAGGCTGCTCGCTCATCCAATGCAGCGCACTGGCAAAGAATGCTTTGAGTTGTTTGTCATCAGACCGCTGCCCTACCTGGGTCGGTTCGGCCATGGGCGCCCCGGCGCCAATTACGTCGAGTGCAAAAGCGGCCAGAACAGCCAAGCCTACAGGCCCAGCGAACTCGACGCTCAGCACCTCAATGAGCTCTGCTCGCATCTGGCCGAGTGCTGGATGGAAGCTCAGATGCTTGGAGATGAGTAGCAGGGGCACCTTGTAGATGTCTATACCCTCCTCCGGCTGTACCTCTTGAAGGAACAAACGCTTGAGGACTGCTAGGAGAATCCAGGCTGCGCGCTCCTCGTAGACTTCTCCCTCGGAAGCCAAGACTGCGAAGTTCAAAGCGTCCTCGAGGCGTCGGCTCGTGGATGCATGTACCGCCAAGCACAGCGCCGTAAGCCGTTGGTTCTGCGGCCAAGTCGCCAAGACATGAGCATAGACGTCTTGGTACCGCACTTCCTGCTGTTGGTAGAGGGCATCTGCAAGATGCGATTCGAACGCGCCGAACCCGACTCGAGACGGCGACGCCTCCTCGGTCTTGCCAACGACCTCGCAGGTTAGGAGCAGCCGATGCTCTCGGTTCTCATTCAGAAACGGCTCGTTGGGCAGCAATGCAACGAGGCGCTCCCACGCAGCCCGTACAAGGCCTTCATCGCTCATCGAAGTCGCCACATCGAGCAGCAGAACCAACGTCATTTGGTCGCTGGCACCGTCCGCCGCACCGGTCAAGAACGTTCTGGCCATCTCGGCATCTCCGAAGCGATGCGCGGTTCGGCCCATGTTGACTGCTGCGTCGCTAAGGAGCTCGGAGCGCTCGTCCAAATAGCTGCGAAGCTGACCTAGCACCTGGGCTCGGTCCTTCATTCGAATAGCAAGGTAAAGACTCACCTCACGGCGAGACTCCTCACTTAGGTCCGCGTCCTCGAGTTCCCGCAGAGCCTCTTGCGAACGACCCGCAACACACATCGTGACCCAACGAGGTACCAGCTTTGTGAGCAGCTCCTGCTTGGGTGCCTTGCCCGCGCTGTCAACAAGAACGCCAGGATAGAGTTGCTCGACTGCATTGAGCCTCTCAATGTTCTCCTTCTTGAGCAACGGCTCTGTCGAATGAAATACGAGGACACTTTCGGTCTCCTTCGCAACAGCAAGACTGGCAGTCGCCAGGCGCACGAAATGAGGCACCCAGGTGTCCTCAGGCAAGAAGGTTCGTGAAAAGCCGATGACGCCCATGCGCTCACTCTGCGCATCGTCGCGGTACTTGCTCGCTTCCGGGATAAGGCAAATGCGGCGAGTTCCGGCAGCCTGGACTGCTGCGACTACTTCGGCGGACTGCAGCCGCTCACAGCGGTGAATGGCAACGTTTACTAAGGGGTGAACAACCTCCTCTGGGGTTAAACCATCCCAGATTGCGTGCACGCCCGACTTCAGCATGTCGCCGATTTCCTCGTCCGACACGTCCCAAGCAAGACGTGGTGGGGCGATTACAACTATCTCTTCGAAGAGCCCCTCGCGGCTTGGCTTGCGAAAGGCCAGGTAACAGGCAGCCATCCGTCCCAGAACCTCTTTCGGGTCGCCACCGGCCAGAAAGTCTGCCTGCCCAAGCGGTAAGAATTCGCCGCCCTCGAATTGAGGTCTTGGGTCGAATCCGGTGAATTTTCTGGTCTCAGATGCGTCGGTCACGGCTCGTTGCCTCCCAGCAAACCCGACAGCTTATCCCTCCCGAGGCGCCCCTACCAAATACCAGTCGTTCGCCTACGACTGCTTGTGGCCGCCAGTGGAAGTAGCTGCCTATGGATACCGATGGGTTAGATGGAGCTGGTAAATAGCCGAGCATCTTCAATTCACAGCGCAACTCGCAGCCGCTTAGCACGCTCTCGGAAAGCGCGCTCACCGCCTTCGAGGATGGCGCAAACCGCCAGGCGGATGCTCTGATTCTCTAGGCCAC
>JBEGTX010000221.1:0-39868 GCA_041179165.1 Pseudomonadota bacterium
AAATGTCACGCGCCGGCAAGCCCATCGATTACGACCACCTGCTCGGCTATGTGAACACGCGGGTGCTGATCGAAGGGCTGCGCCGGG
The DNA here is from genome assembly GCA_041179165.1 of Pseudomonadota bacterium. Lineage (GTDB taxonomy): Bacteria > Pseudomonadota > Gammaproteobacteria > Burkholderiales > Burkholderiaceae_C > Rhizobacter. The sequence goes on from JBEGTX010000221.1 coordinate 88, forward strand.
CCGCGCAGAACGGCAGGCAGCTCACGCCCGCGTCCGTCACAGCGGGCATGGAGTCCATCGGCAAGTTCGACATGGGGGGCTATGCGCTGAACTATTCGCCCACCCAGCACCACGGATCGACCTTTGTCGAGATCACCATCCTCGGTCCGCAAGGCCGCTACATGCGCTGACAGCGCCGCCCCGCCCAGCGCGGGGCGCGCGTGTGTTGGTATTCAGATCAGCGGGCGCGGCACGGGAGTGCCGTCCCCGTACAGGTCGGCGAGTTTCGCCAGAGCCGATGGATTGCTCAGCGACAACTCGCCATCGACGATGCGGTGCAGCCCGCGGCGTTCAAGCTTGCGCAGTGTCTTGTTGGTGTGAACCAACGACAGGCCCAAGGCATCGGCAATGTGCTGCTGCGTGAGCGGAAATGGCACGCTGCGAAGCGGTAGCCCGGGCAGCAGCGCAGCGACGCGCTTGTAGAGCAGGATGAGCAGCGTGGCGATGCGCTCTTCGGCGCTGCGTCGGCCGACCGACAACAGGCTGTCGTCCACCAGGGACTCCTCATGTGCGGTCATCCAGGTGATGTTGAAGCCGAGTTGGGGGGCCGAGGCGTGCAGCTCCCACAAGGCGTCGCGCTGGAAAGCGCACACGCTGGCGTCGGTGATGGCTTCCACGCCATGGGCGGAGTCGTCCCCCATGCGCTGCTGCACGCCGATGAAGTCGCCTGGCAGCAGGAAATTGAGGATCTGACGGCGCCCATCGCTCAAGGTCTTGAAACGAAACGCCCAGCCCGAGAACAGGGTGAACAGCGGCGCCGAGGACTGGCCTTCGTGGATGAGCGCCTCACCCGCGCTGAATTGAATCTGCCCGCGCTTCAGCGACTGGATGAGCGCGATCTCCTTGGGCGTGTTCGGCACGAACAAGGGCAGGGCCCGCAAGGGGCAACGGGAGCAGGGCACGTCGTTCAATTTGGAGCTGTCTCGTCAGGAGGTCGCACCATTGTCCTGCACAAGGCCACACTGGGTGCATGTGGCCGCCACACTGTGTCTTTCGACACAGCGGCGAGCAGGCGCCGGCGCTAAAGTGATTTTTTATGGCATCTTGGCCCGCAGTCTGTTGACATGTCCGACGTTTCGATCGCCGTTCACCGCCTTCTGGTCAGCCAACTCACCGACACATCCGATGCAAGCGTCTATGCGGCCATCGTGCGAGGTGCCAGGCGCCGCAATGTGGCGCGGGGCATCACTGGTGCCCTGGTTTTTGATGGCGAGCGGTTCTGCCAATTGGTAGAGGGCTCGGAAGACGCCATTTCGTTGCTGTTTCCTCGCATCGCGAGCGACGGCCGCCATGGTCGGCTCGATGTTCTGGCCAGCGGGGTGGGGCCGAGGCACTTCTCCGAGTGGCACAGTGGCTACTGCAATCATGACGACCTCGACGTATTTGTCGGGCCGCAGGCGATGTCAGGCCACGCGGCTCTGGCTCACTTCCTGGCGCTGGTCCAGCGCTGTGACTTGTCGCCCTGACTACCAACCTGAACTGCTGCCTGTGTAGGACATTTCCTGCGCGCAGCTTCGGACATGGCCGACGCCGCATCGGGCCGCCTCGCCGTGGCACGCATGCTCGGCTGCTCCTATCGTTGCTGAAGCGAATCCGTTGTTTGAACAACGGGTCGTCTTCGAGGGGCTCCGGCCCTGATCCGCAGGCAACGATGGAGAGTGGCATGAAGTTGAATATCGGAAGCGGGCATCTGCAAGGCGACATCGACGCACTGCATCTGCATGACGAATCGACGGTGGAATTGCTCCGCCTCGGCCGCATCACGAAGACGCGACGTGAGGGCCGTACCAAGAATCAGCGTCGCGACGACGATCTGCGCTTCAGGCCCTCCGGTCGGCGTGACGGCCCCGACGCCCATGGCAGCCAACGTCATGGCCGCTGAACGCCAAGGAAAGACCCGTCCGCAGCAGGCTGAGGGCAGTGTCCCTCGCTTGCCGCATGAACACGATGAGTCGTCGGACAGCCAGAAACAAGAGGCGGTTCGCCCCGAAATAAAGCAAGCCCACCGCGATGTGACCCGCGGCCTTGTCGACACCGATCGCGGCCCGCCGGCCGATGCGGCCTATCGCCGTCAAAAGGGTGGGATGCCCGAGGGTGGCCCGCGCAAGTGAGCCAACTTCACTTCGGCAGGCCGAAAGTCGGGACGAGGTATTTTGTGGGCCAATTCTCACAAGGCAACGGGCGGCTTGCTGGTGGTGTTGTCATGCGGGATCTTTAGCATGACGGCATCAGGAATTCGATCAACGACCCCTTCATGAACCCCAGTCACAACGCCAGATACCTCGTTCTACTCGGCCCCACCGATGCGCCTCGCGCCTTGCTCTTCAGTGGCGAACACCGCTACCTTGCAGAGATGATCGACGACGATGGCATGATGGTCGACACCCTGCTGAAATCGAGCCGCGTGTGTCCGCGTCCTCGCAATCTGAAGTTCGATGCCGTGGCCACCGTGGACCCTGCACACGCAGCGAAGGATGTTCGCTGCTACGCCCTGGGCTGAGATTTTCAGCAAAATTTCTCTTCGGCTTTGGAGCCTCTCATGCGTTGGAGCAGTTTGCTCATCGGCTACCTTGCAACCGCGCTGGCACTGTTTGCTATCGACTTGGTCTGGCTGCGCGTCATCGCCATCGACTGGTACAGGCAGGGCCTCGGCCACCTGATGGCCCCCGAGGTGAACTTCGTTGCCGGTGGCTTGTTCTACCTGGTGTTTCCTGTGGGCTTGATGGTCTTTGCAGTGGTTCCGCAGATCTCGGCCCCTTGGTGGCGCGCCTCCGCGGCTGCCGCCTTGTTCGGATTCTTCGCCTACGCCACTTACGATCTGACCAACCTGGCCACCTTGCGCGACTGGCCGCTGTCCCTGTCACTGATCGACATGGCTTGGGGGGCTTTTGCAAGCGCCTGCGCGGCAACGGCCGGCTGGGCTGCGGTGTCTGCACTGAAGTGAGGTGGTGAGCAGCCGCCTGAGCAGCCCAGAAGGGCTGTAGGGATTGGCGTTCCGGCGAGACAGACAGCCGTCGCCATCTTGTCGAGACCGGCGGCATTCCCTGCTTGGGGCATGCGGCGTGGTGTCTTGACCCTGCACCCCGGCCCGTAGACGAACACACGGTGCGCTCGAAGCCTGAACAGGCCGGTGGTTACTGAATGAGGTTGACGAGCCTGACCCCGGCACTGGTCACAACGGTTGGGGCTGCTTCGTTCCCGACCTGACCCGGTTGGCCGCGCTTCCATGCGGGGAGGCCCGTCAGGGGTGATTGTAAACGAGGTCGGCTCACACGACGCTGCCTCACACAATGACCTTCGATGGCGCTTGAAGTCTGTTGCAGGCATCAGGCAGTCTCAGGCCGCCGCAGGGCGTGGTCGGGTTATTCTTGCGAAGTGGTGTTGCGTCGGCTTGCGGTGCGCAACACGTCCGCCTTGCAGTACGCCTCTTTCATGACCGACACCCGAGATTCCGACACCAACGGCCCGCGCCCGCCGGCCATCCCTTCCCGCCGCAAACACGATGTGGCGCCCCCAGCGGCTCGGCGCCGATCAGACGAAGAGCAGAGTTGCTTGCCTGGTTTCGATCCGGCGCCAGAGCCCACCGATCGGCTGTTCTTCGCGATGTTCCCCAGCGACCGCGCCGCAAGCCAGCTGAGTTCTCACGCTCAAGCGCTGCGCGCCGAGCACCGCCTGCAGGGCCAGCCCCTGCTGGACTCGCGTTTTCAGGTCACGCTGTTCCACCTGGGTGACCATGCGGGGTTGCCGCAGGACGTCGTTCGTCACGCGATGGCCGCGGCTGCCTCCCTCTCGGAGCCGGCCTTCCCTGTCAACTTCGATCGTGCACTGAGTTTCGGCCGCACCCACAGCCTGCCGCTGGTATTGAAGGACAGCGGTGATGCTTCGCCACTGCGTGCCTTCCACCAGTCGCTGGGCAACGCCCTGAAGCTGGCAGGCCTCGGGCGCTGGGCGAACGCGAATTTCACGCCGCATGTCACCTTGCTGTACGACACCGAGCTCCTGCTCGAGCATCCGGTTGAACCGGTGCGTTGGGTGGCCGACGAGTTCGTGCTGGTTCACAGCATCATGGGGCAGACACGGCACGTGCCTTTGGGCCGATGGCGGTTGCGTGGCTGAAGACTGGCACCCTGCTGAGGCACCCACCGTGACGAGCGACGCGGTGCCAGCACAGCGGCCCGCCGCACGTCGTGGGGCTGCGGTCTATCGCAGCGTCATGCTGGCGTGCGCGCTGCTGTCGCTGGCGCTGGGTGTGATCGGCGTCTTCGTGCCGGGCATGCCGACCACGGTGTTCATCCTCATCGCAGCCTGGTTTGCTGCGCGGGGTTCTCCCAGGCTGCTGGGATGGCTGGAGGAGCATCGGCTGTTCGGTCCGACGATCATTGACTGGCGGGCGGGCGGCAGGGTGAGTCGGCGCGCCAAGTGGAGCGCTACGGTCATGATGGGCTTGTGCGTCCTGGTGATGCTGCTGACCATGCACACGCGATGGGCGATTGCATTGGCCTGCTTTGTCATGGGCGCCGTTCTGTGCTGGCTGTGGCTGCGGCCCGAGCACGTGGTCTGCGAGCCGCCCGACACGCCAAAATGAGCCGCGTCTCTGGCATGATCCGGGCACGCTGGCACGGCGTCCCGCCGCAGGCCCACTACAGGAAACTCCAGACATGAAAGCGATGTTCGGCCTTGTCTCGCTGATGGCGGTTTTGGTCATCGTGGGCCTCTTGGTCAGCAAACAGCTCAAGGCCACCGGCCAGGGGCTGGGAGCGCATGCGGGCGCGTCAGCGCCAGGCGCGTCTCAGGTGCAGCCTGGCAACGTGGGCGAACAGTCGCGCCAATTGCAGGAGAAGGTGCGTGCCGATGCGGTCAAGGCGCTCGAGCAAGGCGCCCGCCGCAGTGATCCCGAGCAATGAGGCCCGCGCCATGAACTCACCGGCCGATCAGCAGGCCATGCGCATCGCGCTCGACCAAGCTCAGAACGCCTGGCTGGTGGGCGAGGTGCCCGTCGGGGCCGTGATCATGCGCGCCGGGCAGGTGATCGCCACCGGCTACAACCGCCCCATCACAGAACACGATCCCACCGCACACGCCGAGATCGTGGCGCTGCGACACGCCGCCACCCTGCTCGGCAACTACCGGCTCCCCGAGTGTGAGCTGTTCGTCACGCTGGAGCCTTGTGCCATGTGCGCGATGGCCTTGCTGCACGCGCGTTTCAAGCGCGTGGTGTTCGGGGCCACCGATCCCAAGACCGGCGCCGCAGGCTCGGTGGTCGATCTGTTCGCCCAGCCCCAGCTCAACCACCACACGCAAATTCAGGGCGGGCTGATGGCCCATGAGTGCGGTCAGGTGCTGCGAGACTTTTTCGCCGAACGCCGTGAGCTCTACCGCCAGCGGCGCGCGGCCTCGGCCCCACCGCCCGACACCGCCACAGGCGCCTTGTTCGAACCCCATGGCAGCGCAGGCACATCGCATGACATCGACACCCCGCTGCCGACCGGCGAAGTGCTCGAATTCGGCGCCGGCAGCGTGCTGCCCGCCCCGCCGTTCTGATTCAACGTTCCGATTCCATTTCCCGACCGCACCATGACCTCGCTCACCTTGTTCACCCCGGCTGGCGTTGTTGCCCAGGCGGCACCGTTGCGTCTGGCGGCCAAGCGCCTCAAGGCGCGGGGCTACGAGGTGCAGATCGACGAGAGCGCGCTGGCCAAGTCCATGCGTTTCGGTGGCGACGACGACACCCGCCTGGCCGCATTGCACCGGGTGGCCGAGGAAGCTCCGTCGGTGGCCATGGCCACCCGCGGCGGCTACGGCCTCACGCGCCTGCTCGACCGCATCGACTGGAAGCTCATGGCACGCAGCGTGGAGCGTGGTACCCGCTGGGTGGGCCACAGCGACATGACCTCGCTGCAGCTCGGCCTGCTCGCCCATACCAAGGCGGTGAGCTGGGCGGGCCCGCTCGCTTGTGGTGACTTCGGCGCTGCGGAACTCGACGACATCACACCCGACTGCTTCGATGAAGCCATGAGCGGTGCGCTCGAAGCCGTGGGCTTTCGCACCGAAGCGGGCTTCGACGGCCTCGAGCTCAAGGGCACGCTATGGGGCGGCAACCTCTGCGTCGTCAACTCGTTGCTCGGCACGCGCCACTGGCCGAAGGTCAAAGGCGGCGTGCTGTTTCTTGAAGACGTGAACGAGCACCCGTACCGCATCGAGCGCAACCTGTTGCAGCTGCACCAGGCGGGCGTTCTCGATGCGCAAAAGGCCATCGTGCTGGGGGAGTTCACGGAGTTCCGCAAGTCGCCGCTCGATCGGGGCTACTCGCTCAAGACCGTGATCGCCCACCTGCGCTCGCTCACCAAGACCCCCATCCTCACCGGCTTGCCGTTCGGCCATGTGCCGACCAAACTCACGCTGCCGGTCGGGCAGAAGCTGACCTTGCTGGTGCAAGGGCGCGACGTGCTGATGGGTTGGGCCACGCCGCATGATCACGCGCACCACGACCATGGTCACTCACACGATGACGACCATGGCCACCATCATCACGATCACAAGCACTGACTCAGCGTCCGCATGAACCTCACCGCGGGCAGCGCAAACTCCGGCAATAGCATGGGCTTGCCGATGGTGAAAAGCGCGGGCACAACGCTGTACCGTCTGCTGGCCGCTGTCATCGTGGTGGCCGGGCTCGCGATGCTGCTGGCTGGCTGCGACAGTCGGGTGCTCAACAGCCCGAACCCCAAGGACAGCGGAGCGGGCAACACGCTCTTCATGGCCTTCCAGGAGCGCTCGCCGCGTTACCTCGACCCCACGGCGTCCTACGCCAACAACGAGACGCCGGTGGTGTACCAGGTGTACGAGCCGCTGTATGGCTATGACTACCTGAAACGGCCCTACACGCTGGTGCCCAAGGCCGCGCACGCGCTGGCCACCCCACACTACCTCGACGCGGCTGGCCGGCCGTTGCCCGACGATGTCCCCGGTGAACAGGTCGCTCAGAGCGTGATCGACATCCGCATTCGTCCCGGCCTGCGCTACGCACCTCACCCAGCTTTCGCCCGTGATGGGCAGGGCCGCTACCGCTATCACGACATGAAGCCGGGCGAGGTCGGCGACAAACGCTCGCCCTTCGATTTCGAACACAGCGGCACGCGTGAGGTGGTTGCGAGTGACTTCGTCTACGCCATCATGCGTCACGCCACCACCCGCATCGAGGCGCCGGTGTACGGGGTGTTTTCCGAGTACGTGATGGGCCTGAAAGAGCTCGGGCCCGAGGTGCGTGCCGTGGACAAGCGGCTGCGCGAAGGGCTCGATCCGAGCCAGCTCGACAAGCCCTTTCTCGATTTTCGCCAGTGGCGGTTCCACGGCGCTGAAGCCCTCGACCCCCGCACGCTGCGCATCCGCCTCAAGGGCAAGTACCCGCAGTGGAAGTACTGGCTCGCCATGGCCTTCACCGCGCCCGTGCCGTGGGAGGCCGACAAGTTCTACGCCCAGCCCGGCATGGCGCGCAACGGCCTGCAGCTCAGCCGCTGGCCGATCGGCACCGGCCCCTACATGCTGCGAGAGTACGAGCAGGACCGCCGCCATGTGCTGGTGCGCAACCCCTACTACCGCGCAGAGACTTATCCCTGCGAAGGTGAGGCGACCGATGCCGCCGCCGGGCTGTTGAGCGATTGCGGAAAGTCCTTGCCGTTCATCGACAAGGTCGTGTTCACGGCCGAGAAAGAACGCGTGCCGCTGAAATCGAAATTCGCGCAAGGGTTCATCGACATCCCCGAAATCGAGCGCGCCGACTGGGGTGTGGAGTTTCTCGCCGACATCAGTGATTCCGACGACACCCGGCAGCGCTTCGACGAGCGCGGATTCAAGTTCCCGAAGACGGTCGACCTCACCACCTGGTACATGGGCTTCAACATGCTCGACCCCGTGGTGGGCCAGGGCGCCACACCCGCCCAGGCCGAGAAGAACCGCAAGCTGCGCCAGGCCATCTCGATTGCTGTCGACTGGGAAGAGGGATACGGCCGTGTGTTCCTCTACAAGGCAGGTGATGCCGCGCACAGCCCGTTGCCGGCGGGCATGTTCGGCTCACGTCATGGCACGGTGGCTGGCCACAACCCGGTCACGCACCATGTGGTGGATGGCAAGGTGGTGCGACGGCCCATCGCCGAAGCACGCCAACTGCTGGCCGACGCCGGTTACCCCGACGGGCGTGACGCCACCAGCGGCCGACCCCTGGTGCTCAACTTCGACTTCCAGCGCAACCCCACGCCCGAACTCAAGGCCGAGCTCGACTGGATGGTCAAGCAGTTCGCCAAGCTCGGTGTGCAGCTCGAGGTGCGTGCCACCGACTTCAACCAGTACCAGGAGAAGACACTCAAGGGCAAGCACCAGGTGTTTTTCGGCGGTTGGGTGGCCGACTACCCAGACGCAGAGAACTTCATGTTCCTGCTGTACGGCCCGAATGCCAAGTCGATTCACGAGGGTGAGAACGTCGCCAACTACGCGAACCCCGAATACGACAAGCGATTCAAGCAGTTGCAGCTGCTCGACGACGGCCCGCAGAAACAGAAGGTGATCGACGAGATGGTGGGCATCGCCCGACACGACGCGCCCTGGATGTTCGGCTACCACCCCTATGCCGCGGGCGCGTACGCGCCGTGGGTGCACAACGGCAAGCCAGGCGCCATGGTGCGCGACATGGTGCGCTACCACCGCCTCGACCCCGCCGAGCGCACCCGCAAGCAAGCGCAGTGGAACCATCCCGTGTGGTGGCCGCTGCCAGTGCTGCTGCTGGGCGTGCTGGGCGTGCTGATGGTGGGATGGCGCGGTTACCGGCGCCGTGAGCGGGCCGTGGCGCTGGCCGAGCCGGAGCGTGCCGCATGAGCCGCTACATGCTGCGCCGCATCTTCTACGGCGTGCTCGTGCTGCTGGGGGTGAACCTGTTCACTTTTGTGCTGTTCTTCAGCGTCAACACGCCCGACGACATGGCTCGCCTGAACATCGGCGGCAAGCGCGTGACACAGGAGCAGATCGTCAAATGGAAGGTCGAGCGCGGCTACGACAAGCCGCTGTACTGGAACACTGCTGCCACCGGCACGGCGAAAGCCACCGAGACCGTCTTCTGGGATCGCTCGGTGTCTTTGTTCGCCCTGCGCTTCGGCCGCTCCGATGCGAGCGGGGCCACCGACATCGGCCATGAGATCGGCAAGCGCATGCTGGTGAGCCTGCAGCTGGCCGTGCCGCTGTTCGTGCTGCAGGTGCTGGCGAGCATTGTGTTCGCCTTGGTGCTGGTGTTCTTCAGGAACACGCGCATCGACTTCTGGGGCGTGGTGCTGTGTGTGCTGATGCTGTCCATCAGCAGCCTGTTCTACATCATCGTCGGGCAGTTCCTGTTTTCACGGGTGCTGAGGCTGGTGCCGATCTCGGGCTTTGCGCCGGGGCTCGATGCGGTGCGCTTTCTGGCCCTGCCGGTGCTGCTGTCGCTGTTGTCACGCCTGGGTGGCGAAGGTCGCCTGTACCGCGCGATGTTCCTGGAGGAGATCGGGCGCGACTATGTGCGCACCGCCCGCGCCAAGGGCTTGTCGGAACCGCGGGTGCTGATGCGCCATGTGCTGCACAACGCGCTCATTCCCATCATCACCAGCGCCGGCAGCTACCTGCCGTATGTCTTTCTGGGCAGCCTCGTGTTCGAGAGCTTCTTCGGCATTCCGGGTCTGGGGGCCTACGTGATCGAGGCCATTTCGGGCCAGGACTTCGCCATCGTGCGCTCCATGGTGTTCATCGGCTCCTTGCTCTACATCGCCACCTATGTGCTCATCGACATCGCCTACACCTGGGTGGACCCGCGGGTGCGACTGACATGATGGCCCCGAAATTCGTGCTGCTCTGGTCGGACACCGTGCTGCTGCTGTTGGCGGTGGCGCTGCTGGTCTACGGCATTCGCGTCTGGCGGCATGCCGGGCTTGCGCGCAATTGGCGCAAGGTGTTCCAGCAGGCACCCGCCTTGTGTGCAAGCGTGGTGCTGATGCTGTTCCTGCTCGTGGCTTTGGCCGACAGCCTGCATTTCCGGCGTGCACTGACCGTGGCTCCGGGGCAGCCGCAGGCCTACGCCACCCGAACCGAGTCGCTGCTCGACCTGGCCCTGGCCGCACAGGTGGAAGGGCGCGAGGTCTCTTACTCGGCGCCACTGGCGACGCGGGCATTCGCCAAGCTGACTGAAACGGTGGACGGGAAGGTCCAGCGGGTGCATCCGCGGCTGGCTCATGGTGGCGCGCACCTGAGAGACGCCGATGCCGATCACCTGGCCGATGTGCTCCAGCGTGCCGCGGTCGGCCTGCTGCTGGGCTTGGGGGCCGCCTTGTTCGCTTGGGGCCTGAGCAGTCTCGTGCTGGCGCGCCTCGAAGCCAGCAGTGTGCTTGCTGCCGCCCGGCAACTGCTGCGCAATGACACAGCCTTGCCGTGGCGTGCGGCGCTGATCACGCTCACCGTGTGCATGGTGCTCGCGGGTCCGGTGATCGCGCTCGCCTCCCACTACCACGTGCTCGGCACCGACCGCACGGGCAACGACGTGCTCTACCAGGCGCTCAAGAGCATCCGCACGGCCTTCGTGATCGGCACGCTGTCGACCCTCGCCACGCTGCCGCTGGCGGTGGTGCTGGGCATCATGGCCGGCTATTTCAAGGGCTGGGTCGACGAGCTCATCCAGTACCTCTACACCGTGCTGTCGTCGATCCCGAACGTGCTGCTCATTGCCGCTTGCGTGCTGATGATGCAGGTGTTCATCGACACCCACGCCGAGTTGTTCGAGACCGGCGCTGAACGCGCCGATGTGCGGCTCTTCCTGCTGTGCGTGATTCTGGGCGTGACGGGGTGGGCCACGCTGTGCCGCCTGTTGCGGGCCGAGACCATGAAGCTGCGTGAGCTTGAGTACGTTCAGGCCGCCACCGCCTTTGGCGTGGGCCCGTGGCGCATCATGGCGCGGCACGTGTTTCCCAACGTGGTCCACCTGATCATCATCACCACGGTGCTCGAGTTTTCGGCGCTTATCCTGTACGAGGCGGTGCTGTCGTATGTGGGCGTGGGGGTCGACCCCACGATGAACAGCTTCGGCGGGATGATCAACCTGGCCCGCAGCGAGATGTCGCGCGACCCGGTCGTGTGGTGGTCCTTCGCCGCGGCCTTCGGGTTCATGGTGGCGCTGGTGCTGGCGGCCAACCTGTTTGCCGATGGTGTGCGAGACGCGTTCGATCCGCGCGCCCGTGTGTTCAAGCTGCGCCGTCCTGGCGCCCAGGCGGCACCATGAACGCATCGAACCTCACGCCCCTTGAAGAGCCGGGCAACCTCGTCCTCACGGACCTGCGTGTCGAGCTCGACAGCGACAGCGGTCTGGTTCGCGCCATCGACAGCCTCCAACTCACACTCGCGAGAGGCGAGACATTTGCGCTGGTGGGCGAGTCCGGCTGCGGCAAGAGCATGACGGCGCTGGCCCTCATGCGCCTCTTGCCCGAGAACGGCCGCGTGGTGGCGGGCCGCCTCGACCTGGCCAACACCAATCTGCTGGCCTTGCCTGAAGCCGACATGCGTGCCGTGCGAGGCGGGCGCATCGGGATGATCTTTCAAGAGCCCGGCACCAGCCTGAACCCGGTGATGCGGGTGGGCGACCAGATCGTCGAGGCCATCGAGGCGCACACGACGCTGCGGGGGGCTTCGGCACGGGCCAAGGCCCTCGATTGGATGCACCGTGTGGGCATTCCCGAGCCCGAGCGCCGCATCAATGACTACCCGTTCCGATTGAGCGGCGGGCAGAAGCAGCGCGTCATGATCGCCATGGCACTCGCAGCCGAGCCCGAGTTCCTGATCGCCGACGAACCTACCACCGCGCTCGACGTGACCATCCAGGCGCAGGTCCTCGACCTGTTGCGTGACCTGCAGCGCGAGAAGGGGCTGGGCCTGCTGCTCATCACCCACGATCTGGCGGTCGTCTCGGGCATGGCCCATCAGGTGGCCTTGATGTACGCCGGCCAGATCATCGAGGTGGCCCCGGCAGTCGAGTTTTTTGCGCACCCGCGCCACCCGTATGCCCGCCAGTTGTTGAAGGCCCTGCCCGATGCCCGCCAGCGTGGCGCGCCCTTGGCCGCGATCGCGGGCACGGTGCCCGCACTCACGCAGCACTTCACGGGCTGCCGCTTTGCCCCCCGCTGCGATCGGGCATTCGACGCCTGTCATGTGACGCCCCCAGCGCTGCTTGAATCGCCAGGCGGGGCCGCTGTGCGTTGCCTGCTGTATGCCGGTGATCATGTGGCAGCGTCTGCTGTTGAGACAGCGAGAGGGCAGGGCGCGCCGGGCGCAGCCACGCCGTTGCCCGCTGCCTTGGAGCCGGCATCGGCTGCAGGGTCTGATGGGGCGTCGAGCGCCACGGCCAGGGCGACCTTGCTCGAAGTCCGCGACCTGAGCGTTCATTTTTCTCGCTCGCGCGGTTGGCTGCGCAAGCCGGACGAGATGATCGCGGTGAACGGGGTCTTCCTCGACATCGGGGTGGGAGAGACGCTTGCGCTGGTGGGCGAGTCGGGCTGCGGCAAGACGACCACCGGCAAGGCCATCGTTCAGTTGTTGCGGGGACAGGCGCGCATCGAAGGACAGGCGCTGTTTGCAGGACGTGACCTCTTCACGATGCAGGCCGACGAGCTGCGCCGCGCACGCCAGTCCATCCAGATCATTTTTCAGGACCCTTTCGCATCGCTGAACCCGCGCATGCGAGTGGCCGAGTTGCTCGAAGAAGGGCTGCTGGCGCTGCGGCCCGACCTGTCGGCTGCAGACCGCCGCCAGCAGGTGGCGCTCATGGCCGAGCGTGTGGGGCTGCGGCGCGATGCGCTCGGCCGCTACCCGCACGAGTTCTCGGGGGGCCAGCGGCAGCGCATCGCCATTGCCCGCGCGCTCGCGGTCTCGCCGCGCCTCATCGTCTGTGACGAACCCACCTCGGCGCTCGATGTGTCGGTGCAGGCGCAAATCCTGAACTTGCTGAAAGAACTACAGCGGGAACTTCAGGTGTCGTACTTGTTCATCACGCACAATATCGGCGTTGTTGAATACATTGCCGACCGGGTGGCGGTGATGCAGCAGGGACGGATCGAGGAAACCGGGGCCGCGCACGAGGTGCTGGCATCCCCCCGGGAGCCCTACACCCGCCGCCTGCTCGCAGCGGTTCCGCGCATCGCCTGAGGGCATCGCGGCGCCAAGCACAGGGCCCTTGCGGGCCGTCACCCCTTCCTTGGAAAGAATTGCAGATGTTCCCGCCCTCGCTCAAGCGCCTGCCGACCCGCTTGGCACCAGACACCCTTCACTCGCGCGTGCAAGCGCCCTGGCCGCGCACGGCCGTCAGCATGGGGGTGTTGTTGTTGGGTGGCGTGCTGCACGCCGCCGCGCACGCAGAGGGCTTGGTCGTTCTGCCCAAGATCGAGGTGACCGGCAGCCACATCCCCCGCATCGAGGCCCAGACCTCGTCGCCCACGCAGATCATCCGCCGTGAAGAAATCCGCCGCACCGGTGCCACCACCGTGCGCGAGCTGATCGACTCGCTGTCGGGCTCGAGCCAACTCGTCAACGCCCCCAACGGCACACGCAGCCTGTCGGACATCACGGCCAACAACAACTCCTACGCGGCAGGCTCTTCGTCGGCCTCGCTGCGCCACCTGGGTCCGCAGGCCACGCTCGTGCTGCTGAACTCCCGCCGGCTCGCCCCCTTTGCGATGGACGACGACCCGGGCATGTTTCCCAACCTCGACACGCTGCCGCTCGATGCGATCGAGCGGGTCGAGATCCTGCGCAGCGGTGCATCGGCCATCTACGGCTCCGACGCCGTGGCCGGGGTCATCAACATCATCACGCGGCGCGATCACCAAGGGGTGGAGTTGCGAGCCAGCCATGAGCAGTCCACCGCGGCGAGCGCGTTCAAGAACTCGAGCGTGGCGCTCACCGCTGGCTTTGGGGACCTCGCCACCGACCGCTACAACCTGCTCGTGAATGTGGAGCTCTACAAGCGCAACGCCGTGACTTGGGGCGAGGTGCTCGGGGGCATCAACCCAGAAGCTCTGAAGTACGCACCGAGCTTCGGGTCGGCCTCGACCTACAGCAACCCGGGCAACATCGTGGAGGCGGGTGGGGCATTGCCGGGTTGCGACCCGGCCAAGATCGTCGATGGCTACTGCATGTTCGACCGCTACGGCCGGCTGCAGGCGCAGCCCAGTTCCGAGCGCGCCAACCTGCTGGTCTCCGGTCAGCTGAATTTTGCGCCGCAGCTCGACGGCTTCGCCGAGTTGCTGTACTCGTCCATCGACACCCGCCTGTCCGAGACCTACCAGTACTACGGCAAGCCGCAGTTCACCACCTGGTTCGACCCCAGCACCGGGCGCTCGCGAATGTTCATCTCACGCGGCTTGCCGCTGGAGCATCCACTCAACACCACCGGCGTCGACGACGTCGACTTCCGCTACCGCTTCACCGACGTCGAGCCCGAGTTCACGGTCAAGAGCAGCAACTACCGGCTGCTCACCGGCCTGCGCGGCATCTGGCAAGGCTTCGACTGGCAGTCGGCCGTGGGCACCATGGGCGGCACCTCGGTGAACCGTCAGCGCGGGTTCTTCAGCGACAGCGGCTTCAAGGCCGTGATCGGCGATTACAACCACGGGCTCGAGAGCAACGGCACCGTTCCTGTGCCCCGCGACCCGCTGTTTTTCAACCGTGCGTACCGCATCGGCCAGCCCAACAGTGCCGAGGTGCTGAATGCGCTGTTCCCGTCGTTCGAGCATGTGGGTCGCATCAACCAGACCTTCGTCGATGGCCGCATGTCGGGCCCGGTGGGCAGCCTCGGCGGGCGCCCGATCGACATGGCTTTCGGCTTCGACCTGCGTCGCGAATCACTGACCATCACGCCGTCGGCCAACCTGGCTTCGGGCGACATCGTCGGCTTCGGCGTGGCCACCACCGATGCCAAGCGCAGCTTCGGTTCGCTGTTCACCGAAGCCAACCTGCCGGTGACGGAGCGGCTTGAAGTGCAGGCCGCGGCCCGCCTCGACAAGTACCCCGGCTTCAGTGCCAACCTGTCGCCCAAGCTCGGTCTGCGCTTCGAGGCCACCAGCAACCTGATGTTCCGCGCGACGATCGAGAACGGCTTCCGTGCGCCCAACCTGACCGAAAACGCCGAGTCCACGCGCTACACCTTCGATCCCGTCACCGACCCCAAGCGATGCCCACAGGCACGCGCCTTGGCCGATGACCTCTACGTCGCTGCGGCTGCGTTGCCCGATGGCGATCCGATGAAAGCCCAATACGAATCGCGCGCCGCCATCGTCACCGCTCAGGAGTGCGGGCGCAATGTCGCAGCGGTGCGCAGCAGCAACCCTGCGCTCGAACCCGAAAAGGCCGTGAGCTCCACGCTGGGCCTCGTGATCGTGCCGGCAGACGGCTACCTGGCCAGTCTCGACTACTGGCACATCTCGCGGCGCAACGAGATCGGCTACAAGACTGCCCAGGCGCTCGTGAACGCAGAAGACACCTTGCCTGCCGGCGTGGTCGTGCGCTCACCCTTCACCGAAGATGCGAGCTTCACGCCCGCCGAGCGCACGCAATACGGCGTGAATGCCGGTTCGCTTTCGGCTGCTTACTCGACGGTGGAGAACACGTCTCGCACGTCCACCAGCGGCCTGGATCTGGCGCTGCAGTCGCGCACACGCACGGCCTGGGGCGTGTTGACCACGGGGGCGCAAAGCAGTGTTCTGCTGAGCTACTACCGCTACAGCAGCTTCCTGGGCGGCTATGGCGACAACCTCGCCGGGCGCTACAACTTTCCGCGCTTGCGGGCATCGGTGTCGGCCGCGCTGGCCAACGGCCCCACGACCCACGCGCTGCGCATGAACTACACGGGCAGCACCAAGCTGCAGGCCGACTACGACGACACCTCGTATTCGGACCAGAGCTGTCTTGATGGCGGCTGGAGCATCGGTGACTGCCGTGTGCGCCGGTTCATCACCTTCGACTACTTCTTCCAGTACACCGGCGTGCGCGACCTGAGCATCGGCCTCAACGTGCGCAACCTGCTGAACACGCGGCCGCCCGTGGACTACCGTGCGCTGGGCGAGTCGGGTGGCGACGTCATTCCGCAGGACATTCGCGATGTGCAGCGCCGCACCGTGCGTTTGACGCTGGGCTACAAGTTCCTCTGACGCCACTGCCCGTTGGCGTCGCGTTCAACGCGGCGGCAACCTCACCGCCCCATCGAGGCGAATGACTTCGCCGTTGAGCAGCGTGTTGGCCAGGATGTGAAGCACCAGCGATGCGAAGTCGGCTGGCGTGCCCAGCCGTGAAGGGAAGGGCACGCTCGCGGCGAGGGCGTCTTGCACCGGCTGCGGCATGGCCGTCATCATCGGTGTGGCGAAGAGCCCCGGTGCGATGCACATGTTGCGGATGCCGTGGCGCGCCAGGTCGCGCGCAATCGGCAAGGTCATGGCGGTGATTCCGCCTTTCGACGCCGCATAGGCGGCTTGTCCGATCTGGCCGTCATAGGCAGCCACGCTGGCGGTCGACACCAGAACCCCACGCTCGCCATCGGTTTCGGGTTCGTTCCGGGCCATGGCTTCGGCGGCGAGCCGGATCATGTTGAAGCTGCCGATCAGGTTCACGTTGACCACGCGCTGGAACACGTCGAGCGCATGCGGGCCCTCGCGGCCCAGTGTCTTGGCGGCGGGTGCAATGCCCGCGCAGTTCACCAGCCCGCGCAAGGGCCCGAGCGCACCGGCGGCGGCGACCGTGGCTTGCGCATAGGCCTCGCTGGTGACATCGCATTCGATGAAGTGCGCACCGAGTTCCTGGGCAAGTTGTTCACCACGCGCCACCTGCAAGTCGGCGATGAGCACGATGGCGCCTTCGGCGCGCAGCGCGCGCACGGTGCCTTCACCAAGGCCTGACGCGCCGCCGGTGACGATGAAGACGCGGTCGGTCAGTTGCATGGCACCACCTCTGTTCCGCTCAGTGAGCGAGGATGAAAAACGCCGCTCAGTGAGCAAAGATGAAAAACGCCGCTCAGTGAGCGGCGTGTTCAGGGGCGGTGAGGGAGTTCAGCCCAGCGCAGCCAATGCGCGACCGGTGATTTCGTCCACCGTGCCGGTGCCGGAAATCTTGGCGTAGCGTGGTGCGTTGGCGTCGCCCGTGGCGGCCCAGCGCGAGTAGTAGTCAACCAGCGGGCGGGTTTGCTGCTGGTACACATCGAGGCGCTTCTTGACGGTCTCTTCGACGTCGTCAGGGCGTTGGATGAGTTCTTCGCCTGTCACGTCGTCACGGCCTTCGACCTTCGGTGGGTTGTACTTGACGTGGTAGGTGCGGCCCGAGGCCGGGTGCACGCGGCGGCCGCTCATGCGCTCGATGATGGCGCTGTCGGGCACATCGATCTCGAGCACGGCATCGAGCTTCACCCCAGAAGCCTTCAGGGCATCGGCCTGGGGAATGGTGCGCGGGAAACCGTCGAACAGGAAACCCTTGGCGCAATCAGGCTGGGCAATGCGTTCCTTGACCACGCCGATGACGATGTCGTCGCTCACCAGGCCGCCCGAGTCCATGACTTTTTTGGCGGCGACGCCCATGGGAGAGCCCGCAGCCACGGCAGCGCGAAGCATGTCACCCGTGGAGATTTGCGGAATGCCGAATTTCTGGCAAAGGAATGTCGCTTGCGTGCCCTTTCCGGCGCCGGGCGCGCCCAGCAAAATCAGTCTCATGGGGGTCTTGTCCTTGGTATCGAGGGGATGGTGCAGGGCGCTCGCGAGAGTCGGTGCGCCGCATATCAGAAAGAGAATAGCATGGGCGCCCGTTGGACGCCCTGGGGTGAATCAGGACACACAGGCAAAAATGCGGCTGTGGTCGACCTTCAGGCGATGAGGGCGCGCACGCGCTGCAGGTCGTCTAGCGTGTCCACGCCAGGGCCCGGCCGCGCGCTCGCCACATGCACCGCAATGCGCTCGCCGTGCCACAGCACACGCAGCTGTTCGAGCGATTCGATGACCTCGAGCGGGCAGGGCGGCAACAAGGGAAAGCGCCTCAGAAAGCCGGCCTGGTAGGCATAGAGGCCGATGTGGCGCAGCGGTGCAGGCGACGGCAGCTGCGTCAGGCCGCCGGCCTGGCCGTCACGCCACCACGGAATCGGCGCACGCGAAAAGTACAAGGCGCGCCCCGCACCGTCGAGCACCACCTTGACCACATTCGGGTTCATCAGTTCGTCGAGCGAGTCGATCGCATGCGCGGCCGTGCTCATGACACAGCCGGTCTGCACGCTGAGCAGCTTGGCGCAGGCGTCGATCAGCGCGGGGTCGATCAGGGGCTCGTCGCCCTGCACGTTGACGACCACATCGTTGCCATTGAGGCCCAGCTGGGTGCAGGCCTGGGCGAGCCGGTCGCTGCCCGTGGCGTGGTGCACGTCGGTGAGCAGACAGTCGACCGCGTGGGCTTCGCAGGCGGCCACGATTTCGGCGTCGTCGGCGGCCACGACCACCCGCTCGGCGCCGGACAAGGCAGCTTGCTGAGCCACACGAACCACCATCGGCACGCCACCCACGTCGGCCAGGATCTTGCGCGGCAGGCGCGTCGACTGCAAGCGCGCAGGAATGAGGACGGTGAAGTTCAAGCCCCGGCTCCTGCCGGCGTGGTGTCGAGCGAACGGGCTTCGGACTCGAGCATCACTGGAATGCCGTCGTGCACGGGAAATGCCAGCCGGTCGGCTGGGCACACGAGTTCCTGCACCGCGTGTGTGGGCGGGCGCTGGTGTTGCAGCGGCCCCTTGCACAGCGGGCACACCAACAGTTCAAGCAATCGTGTGTCCATGGTTTCCTCAGTCGGCAGGTTGTTCGGCTGCCGGGGGCAGCCAGGCCATCAGCCCGCGTTCGAATGCGGGGGCCAGGGCGAAGTCTAGCGTTGCCACCCAGACCCGCGTGCGGCCCACCGCACCGGGCTTGAGTTTCACCGCATCTTTTTCGGTGAGCACCACATCGGCGGTGTCGGCGCCCCAGGGCAGCGAGGCGTAGTCGTGGTGGTCGGGGAGGGGGAGTTCGGTGATGTCCAGGCCGGCTTCGCGCAACATACCGAAGAACCTTCCTGGTCGGGCCACCCCTGCAGCGGCGACCAGCGGCTTGCCTGCCAGGATGGAGAGGCTCTGCGCGCGGCCTGCTCCGGCCCACCAATCGGCCAGCGGCATCACGCCCCCCAGGCCGCGCTGCACCACGTGGCCCGGCCAGGAGGTTGACGGCTGCGAGCTGTTGTAGAGCACCAGGCTGCGCGCAGGAGGCTGCAGTGTGAAGGGTTCGCGCAGCGGGCCGGCCGGAAGCAGCCAGCCGTTGCCCACGCCGCGCTCGTCGAACACGATCACCTGCACATCGCGTCCGAGGCGGGTGTGCTGCAGGCCGTCGTCGCTCAGCACGATGTCGACCTCAGGGTGGGCGCTCAACAAGGCCTGTGCCGCGGCCACTCGGTCTCGGCCCACGGCCACAGGCGCACGTGTGCGCAGGTGAATCATCAGGGGTTCGTCACCCGCTTCGCCTACCGGGGTGTCGGCCTGAAGCAGCAGGACTGCCTTGGACGACCGGCCGAATCCCCGCGACACCACGCCTGGCGTGTGGCCGTGTTGACGCAACATCGCGACGAGGGCGATCAGGGTTGGAGTTTTTCCTGCCCCGCCGGCAATCAGGTTGCCGACCACGACCACCGGCACGGGCAGGCGTTGCACGTCATGCCTGCGGGCGCGCCGATGCCATGCTGACAGCAGCCCGTAGAGGCCTGACAGAGGAAGGAGAACGACGGCAAGGGGGCCGCGGCTCAGCCAAGCCGATTGAAGCCGCGTGGCGAAAGACGTGACCAAAGGCGTGGTGACAGACACGCCGTGTACTGGAGAACGGGACAACAAGACAACAAACAGGGCAGCGCGCGTGCGAGAGCCTCAGCGCGCGTCAGCGCGCCTCGCCGCTCTGCGCGCCCTGGGAGCCTTGTGTCGCGAAGGTCAGCTTGGGCATGCCGGCGCGGCGCGCGGCGTCCATCACCGTGATGACGGCCTGGTGAGCGGCGTTGGCGTCGGCCGACACGATGACCACCATGTCCTTGGCGCCATTGGAGGCGGCCAACATTTCGCTGGTCAACAATTCCACACTGCGGCCATCGACCGGCTTGCGGTTGACCGAGAAGCGGCCGTCGGCCGCCACCGAAATGATGAGCTCACGCGGGTTGTCGCGAGGCTTGTCGGCATCGGCCACCGGCAGCGTGACCTGCAGCTCGGTGAACTTCGAGTAGGTTGTCGACAGCATCAGGAAGATCAGCACCACCAGCAGCACGTCGATGAACGGGATCAGGTTGATCTCCGGTTCTTCTGGGTGGTGCTTGCGAAAGTTCATGGCCATGGGACTCGGAGGTGCGGATCAGGCGGCCGGCTTCTTGGCTGGCACGGCAAAGCGCATCAGGTGGGGCACCATGCGCTCGGATGCTTGTTCCATTTCGAGCGTGAACGCGTCGATCTGGCCACGGAAGTAGCGGTAGAACATCAGCGATGGGATGGCCACGATGAGGCCGAACGCCGTGTTGTACAGGGCCACCGAAATGCCGTGCGCCAGCAGCGCCGGGTTGGTGCCACCGGTGGGCGCTTGGGATCCGAAGATCTCGATCATGCCGATCACCGTGCCCAGCAGGCCCAGCAGCGGCGCCGACGAGGCGATGGTGCCGAGCGTGTTGAGAAAACGCTCCATCTTGTGGACGGCAGCCCGCCCGCCGTTCTCGAAGGCGCTGCGAAGCACCTCTTCGGTCACGCGGGGATCAGCGACGACCACACGCAGGCCGTTGGCCAGCACGCTGCCGAGGATGGAGTTGTCGGCGAGCTTGTTCACCACGTCGGCCGCGGGCAGGTGAGCCCGGGTCACGGAGATGACTTCGTCAAGCAGACGAGGGGGGGCGATGCGCGCGGCGCGCAGGCTCGACAGGCGCTCGATGATGATCGTCAGCGCCACCACCGAACACAGGATCAAGGGCCAGATGGGCCAACCAGCTTCACGTATGATCGAAAACAATCCAGTCCTCTTTGCGGTGATTTGTGAGTCGGCGGACTGAGCCGCGGCCCTTTCGGGACGGGCGATTATGGCCCTACTTCTGCAGCTTCGCGAGCCCGCATCGGTGATCTTTTGTTCGATGGCGGTATCGCAACGAATCCAGCGTCGGAACACCGCACAGCCGTCCACCGCAGCTGTGGACAACTTTGTGGGCAACTCTGTGTGGATGGCCCGAAACCCGCACAGATTCTGGGGTTCCATCAGATTGCTCAACTTTTAGGCAGAAAAAAATCATTGAAAATCAATGACTTGCACGAATGTGAAAGCGCCGTGACAGGCAAATGGTCCCTCCAGCCCAGCATTGGCGTGCTTGTGGAGTTCTCGATGCCCGTCGTTGCTGGGTTATCCGGTGATTGAGTCTGCAGCCGGCGGGCGTGAGCGCCAGGTCTGGGGCGTTGCGGCCCTGGTTCATGCCGTGGCCGAGACCCTGGCCTCGCGTTTTTCGGCGGTCACCGTTCGAGGTGAACTGTCGGGCTTTCAGCGGGCCGCCAGCGGCCACTGCTACCTGAGCCTCAAGGACACCGATGGCGGCAACGCGCTCATGCGCTGCGCGATGTTTCGCCGCACGGCGAGCCTGCTCGACTTCACACCGGCCGACGGCCAACTCGTCGAGGTGCGCGGCCGCGTGGCGGTGTACGAGCCTCGCGGCGATCTGCAGTTCGTGGTCGAGGCCATGCGGCCTGCGGGTGCAGGTGCCTTGTTCGAGCAGTTCCTCAAGCTGCGCGCCAAGCTCGACGCCGAGGGCCTGTTCGATCCCGATCGCAAACAAGCCTTGCCTTCGTTTCCGCTGCGTGTGGGTGTGGTGACCTCGCTGGGCGCGGCAGCCCTGCACGACGTGCTCACCGCCTTGGCCCGCCGCTCGCCGCATGTGCGTGTGGTCGTGTACCCGAGCCTCGTGCAAGGCAGCGAGGCCCCGGCTGCGCTGGTGCGCGCCATCGGCCAGGCCGAGTCGCGCAACGAGGTCGATGTCCTGCTCGTGTGTCGCGGTGGCGGCTCGCTCGAAGACCTCTGGTCGTTCAACGACGAGCGCGTGGTGCGTGCCATTGCCGCCTGCCGTCTGCCCGTGGTGGTGGGCGTGGGGCACGAGACCGACATCACGCTCAGCGATCTGGCCGCCGACCTGCGCGCGCCCACACCCACGGCCGCGGCCGAGCTGGCGGTGCCCACACGGCGTGAGTGCCTGGAGCTGCTCATGGGCTTCGAGACGCTGATGTCCAATCGGATTCACCGCACGCTGGACGCCCAGGCCCAGCGGCTCGACCGCGCCACGTTGCGGCTGCGGCGCCCGGCCGACGGCCTGCGCCGCCATGCCCAGCAGCTCAGCGCGCTGCAACAGCGCTTGTCATCGGCCACACGCCAGACCGTTCGCAGTGACGTGCAGCATCAGGCGCAGCTGCGTGCGCGGTTGCAGCGCGCTCAGCACGTTCAACGCACGCTGCACCAGCAGCGGCTGATGGGCCTGTCCGCACGCCTCGATGGGCTCGATCCTCGGCGCGTGCTGGCGCGGGGCTATGCCTGGCTCACCGATGCCGAAGGCCGGCCCGTGGCCAGCGTCGTGGGTCTCGAAGCCGGCCAGCAAGTGCACGCCGTGCTGGCCGATGGCGAGGTGCACGCCACCATCGACACGGTCGCAACAACCCCACCAGCAACCTCCTGACGCGGCAGGTCGGCAACAGGCCGCGACAAGCTGCCTACAATCGACCGATGCTGCTTTGATTTCTTGCAAACCACCGAAAGGAAATTCCTCATGGAACACACGCTGCCCCCGCTGCCTTACGCGCTCGACGCACTGGCCCCCCACCTGAGCAAGGAAACGCTCGAGTACCACCACGGCAAGCACCACAACGCTTACGTCGTGAACCTCAACAACCTGCAGAAGGGCACTGAGTTCGAAGCCCTGAGCCTTGAAGAAATCATCAAGAAGTCGTCCGGCGGCATCTACAACAACTCGGCCCAGATCTGGAACCACACCTTCTTCTGGAGCTGCATGAAGCCAGCCGGCGGCGGTGAGCCCAGCGGCAAGCTGGCCGAGGCCATCAACGCCAAGTTCGGCAGCTACGCCGCCTTCAAGGAAGCCTTCACGAAGAGCGCCGTCGGCAACTTCGGTTCGGCCTGGACCTGGCTTGTCAAGAAGCCGGACGGCACGGTGGACATCGTCAACATGGGCGCTGCCGGCACGCCGCTGACCACCGCCGACAAGGCCCTGCTGACCATCGACGTCTGGGAGCACGCCTACTACATCGACTACCGCAACCTGCGTCCGAAATTCGTCGAGACCTTCCTCACCTCGCTGGTGAACTGGGAATTCGCCGAAAAGAACTTCGCCTGAGTGGGCGGGCCGGCCCAGGCTCCTGGCGCCGGCACCATGAAAAATGCCGGTCATCGACCGGCATTTTTTTTGGCACCTGGAGTGGCATCAACGCATGACGCTCACTTCCCGAAGGGCTCGCCCTTCAACCGGTAGCCGGACTTGATGCCGCGCTGGGCGAACCAGCCCTTGTTCATTTCGAGCACGTAGCGCACAGGCTTCTTGGAGCAGTGCGGGTCGAGCGTCTTGGGCGCCATGTCTTCGATGTTGACCACCGTGCCGTCATCCGCCACGAAAGCAGCCGACAGCGGCAGCAGCGTGTTCTTCATCCAGAAGCACTGCGTGGTCGGCTGGTCGAAGATGAACAGCATGCCGTCATTGGTGGCCATGGTGGCGCGGTGCATCAGGCCGATCGTGTGCTCTGCGGGCGTGCGGGCCACCATGGCCTGGATCTTGTGGATGCCGGCGCCGAGTTTGATGGCCGGCAGCGTCTGCGGCCCCTCCTGGGCAGCAGCGAGGCCACTCACGCTGAGCGCGAGCAGTGCAAGCAGGGCGGGGAGTGCGCGGATCGAGGTGGTCATCATGGGCGGGTCGAATGAGTAGAGGCTCGATTATCAACGCGCGTGCAGCGCCGGGGATGACAGGGTCAGGCCGCAACGACATGGTCAGCAGCGCACACCGTTTTGGGGCGTTTTTCCCGAGTGTCAAAAGACTCGGCTGCTCGCGATGCGAGGCACCGATTGCGGCCCTTTGCTGGCATAGAATCCTCGCGGGGCATACCCACAACCCCATCTCGCAGCGACCGGAGCTTCAATACATGTACCAGCACATCAAGGTGCCCACTGGCGGGCAACAAATCAGCGTCAACGCGGATTTT
Organism: Pseudomonadota bacterium; assembly: GCA_041179165.1. Classification (GTDB taxonomy): domain Bacteria; phylum Pseudomonadota; class Gammaproteobacteria; order Burkholderiales; family Burkholderiaceae_C; genus Rhizobacter. The sequence continues at coordinate 24,419 of JBEGTX010000221.1, forward strand.
TCGCTCAACGTTTCCGACAACCCCATCATCCCTTTCATCGAAGGCGATGGCACGGGTGCCGACATCACCCCCGTGATGATCAAGGTGGTCGATGCCGCTGTGGCCAAGGCCTATGGCGGCAAGAAGAAGATTCACTGGATGGAAATCTACGCCGGTGAAAAGTCGACCAAGGTCTACGGCCCTGATGTGTGGCTGCCCGAAGAAACCCTCCAGGTGCTGCGCGACTACGTCGTGTCCATCAAGGGCCCGCTGACCACGCCTGTCGGCGGTGGCATCCGTTCGCTGAACGTGGCCCTGCGCCAGGAACTCGACCTCTACGTCTGCCTGCGCCCCATCCAGTATTTCAAGGGTGTGCCTTCCCCCGTGAAGGAACCTGAAAAGACCAACATGGTCATCTTCCGTGAGAACTCGGAAGACATCTACGCCGGCATCGAATTCGAAGCCGAGAGCGAGAAGGCCAAGAAGCTCATCAAGATCCTGCAAGAAGAATTCGGCGTCAAGAAGATCCGCTTCCCCGACACCTCCGGCATCGGCATCAAGCCGGTGTCGCGTGAAGGCACCGAGCGTCTGGTTCGCAAGGCCATCCAGTACGCCATCGACAATGACAAGCCCAGCGTGACCATCGTGCACAAGGGCAACATCATGAAGTACACCGAAGGTGGTTTCCGTGACTGGGCTTACGCCTTGGCCCAAAAGGAGTTCGGTGCACAGCTGATCGACGGCGGCCCTTGGAGCAAGTTCAAGAACCCGGTCACAGGCCGAGAGATCACCGTCAAGGACTCGATCGCCGACGCCTTCTTGCAGCAGATCCTGCTGCGTCCGGCCGAGTACTCGGTCATCGCCACGCTCAACCTCAACGGCGACTACGTGTCTGACGCACTGGCCGCACAAGTGGGCGGCATCGGCATTGCACCGGGCGCCAACCTGAGCGACTCCATCGCCATGTTCGAAGCCACCCACGGCACCGCACCGAAGTACGCAGGCAAGGACTACGTGAACCCTGGTTCCGAAATCCTGTCGGCCGAAATGATGCTGCGCCACATGGGCTGGACCGAAGCCGCTGACCTCATCATCAGCTCGATGGAAAAATCCATCGCGTCGAAGAAGGTCACGTACGACTTCGCACGCCTGATGGAAGGCGCGACGCAGGTGTCGTGCTCCGGTTTCGGCCAGGTCATGATCGACCACATGTGATCAGGCTTGCGGGGCTTCTGCGAGCCTGTCACCAGGCGCCGCAGAGCGTTCCGCTGGTGTGTCCCATGCAGATCAAGGGGCCCGTGATTTCTTCGGAAATCGCGGGCCTTCTTGTTGGTGTCGCTCGATCTTCCTGCGACCGCGCCATGGTCATCACACCGCCGCATCATGGGGAGCCGATGCGTTGGCCCCGGGGTCGAATCGATCGACATATCGATGGTTGAAATTTCGCTTAAGCTGCGAATTGTTCTCAACTAGGATCGATGGCCCCGCTGCCATCCACCGTCGAAAGCCGATGACCTCTTTCATGCCGACCCACCTGAGAGTTTCATGGGCCTTGGGGCTCTTGCTGCTGGCCGCCGCGAGCGTCCAAGCTCAGCCGGCGCAACAAGCGCAACAAGCACCTGCGGCCGACAAGCCACTCAGGCAGTACACTTTCTCCTGGAAGTTCCTCGATGAGTCGTCCCTCGCGCCTCGTGGCGGGTCGACCACCGGGGCACAGGTCAAGCTCGTGTCTGAGCCCTCACCAGAGTGGCAGGCCCTGCAAGCAGGAGGGCTGACCAAGTTCGAGCGCGATCGCCGCGCCATTCTGGCCATGGCTGGGGGCTATCGCGCGAGTTTCGATTTTCTGGAGGTGGCGGGCTTCCGGTCCACCTTCAAACCCAGCCGGCCCTACCAGAGCTGGGGCACGGAGAAGGTCTACGTGATCGAAGACAAGGGCACGTCGATCAAGCTGCAGCATGTGTTGGTGATGTCCATCGTGGGCGCCGATGGCAAGGTCGAAGGGCCGTTCGTCACCAAGCATTGGCGCCAGGACTGGCAGTACCAGCCCGCCGACCAGCTGGTCTACCGGGGTGGCAACACCTGGGAGCGCGTGAGTGTGCCGGCGGCCCAGCGCCGCGGCCAGTGGCGGCAAACGGTCTACCAGGTCGACGACTCGCCGCGCTATTCCGGCGTGGCGGAGTGGCGCCACCTGGCCAATTTCTCGAGCTGGTCGGATGCCGACGGCTGGCGGCCCCTGCCGCGCCGCGAGTACAGCGTGCGCAGCGACTATCAGGTGCTGATCGGCAGCAACACCCACCTCATCACGCCGACCGGATGGGTGCACGAGCAGCAGAACCTCAAGGTCGCACTCGATGGTCGAGGCAAGCCGGCTGGCGCCGACGCCGTGGTGGCCAGAGAGTTCGGTCTCAACCGCTATGAGCGCATCACCGACATCGACTGGACCGAGGGCGACAGGTACGTCCAGGCCACCGGGCCGGTCTGGACTGCGGTGCAGGCCAAGTGGGACCAGTTGATTGCCCGCCGAGAGCCTCTCCGGCTGAAGGGCGCGCCGGACAAGGATGCGCTGTTCGTGCCCTTGTTCGAGTACGCCCAAGGCATGGCCGACGGCGGCAAGCCCAAGACGCCCGAGGAGATCAGGCGGCATGTGGACGAGGCGGTGGAGGCCTATTTGCTGCCGACGGCAGGCAACCCGCGTTGAGGATCGGAGTCACGCCCCCTTTGGCAGGGCTCGGGGTCAAGCGGCAGATGCGGTAACGGTCGGTTACCAGAGGCCCGGCTTGGAAAAACACCGAGAAGCAGTGGCGGCGACAGCGGACCCGAACAAACAGGGTGCCCGAGTGCAGTAGTACGCGCTCTCCCTGAGGGCAAGCTCCCGCGAATCGTCCACAATTCGCGCACGGCCGTGCAAACGGCGGTTCGACCCGGGTTCCGGGTCGACTTGCTTGTCCGGCGGGCCGCGCTCGCCATTGCCCGGTTTGTTCATGTCCAACGCGCGTTCGTGGATCGGTCTGTCGTGCGGGTGGCTGCTGGCCCTGCTGGCGGCTCTGCCATGTGCTGCTGCGCCCCTCGCAGCCGGCGCGCCTTCCACGGTGCTGCCTGCAGGGCAAAGCGCGGTCGTCGTCACCAGCGGCGTGGACTACCTGGTGGAAGAAGAGGGCAAGCCGCTCACCCCGGAAGAGGCCATGGGTCAGACCCGCTGGAAGCGCTACGAGGGGCGCAACATCAACCTGATGCGGCAAGCCCAGGCGGGCTGGTTCCGCCTGAACATCGAGAACCCTTCGGGCCAGCCTGCGGTGCTGGCGATCGACTGGCCGCTGTTGCTGCATGTGCATGGTTTTCAGATCGACCCCGGCACCGGCCGACCGATTGCATCGTATGCACGGAGCCCCGGCAGCATGTCCAGCGCACCATGGCATGACACCGCCCATGCCTTCCCCTTGCAGTTTGCAGAGGGGCATGCCACCACGGTGCTGCTGAAGGTGCAAAGCCGCACGGCCATGGTCGTGCCCTTGAAGGTGTGGAGCGTGCCCGCCTATGAGGCCAACCGGCACGGGCACAACGTGCTGATGGGGATGCTGTTCGGCATCCTGGGCATCATGTTGTTCTACAACACCAGCCTGCTGCTGTTCACCCGTGACCGCGATTACGCCTACTACTCGGCCTATCTGCTGGGCGCGATGCTTTATGAGTTGTCGCTGACCGGTTATGGGCCGCTGCTGTTCTGGGGCGACAGCGTCTGGCTCACCAGCAACGGGTATGGGTTGTTTGCCGCCTTCACCTTTCTGATGGCGACCTTGTTCATCCGCAGTTTCTTGGAGATCGCACGGACTGCATGGCCTCACATGCGCTGGGTGACCGACCTGCTGGCGCTCTATTGGGTCGTGTGCATCGTCGTCGTGCTGTTCGTTCCGCAGCATGCGCCATCGTTGCGCATGCCACTCATTGGCGCGCTGAGCGGATTGTTGGGCATCTACTCGTCCGTGGTCCAGATGGTTCGCGGCAACGCCTCGGCCCGCTTTTTCACGCTGGGTTGGGTGGTGCTCATGGTCGGCACCATGGCGCACACATTGTCGTTGACGGGCCTGATCGAAGGCAATGCATTCACCGATTACAGCCAGCATGTGGGCTTTGTCATCGAGGCCCTGCTGCTGTCGGTGGCGCTTGCCGACCGCATCAAACGGGACCGCCGGGCCAGCGCCCGCGCGCAGGCCAAGTCCATCGCCTTGACGCAGAGCGTCGAGTACGAGCGCGAGGAAAAGATCAAGGCGCAGGACGAAGCCATTGCGCTGCAGGCGAGGGCGCGCGACACGCTGGAGGCCCGGGTGCAAGAGCGAACGGCCGAGCTCGACCAGGCCATGAACCACCTCGAGGCCGCCAACGCCGAGCTGGCGCGGTTGAGTGTGACCGACGCGCTGACACTGGTGCACAACCGGCGCCATTTCGACGAGGTGCTCGAACGCGAACACAAGCACTCGGCGCGCACGGCCAAGCCCCTCGCGCTGCTGCTGGCCGACATCGACTTCTTCAAGAAGATCAACGACCAGTGCGGCCACTTGGCAGGCGATGAATGCCTGCGGCTCGTGGCCGCGGTTCTGACCCGGACCATCGGTCGCTCCACCGACCTCGTCGCACGCTACGGCGGCGAGGAGTTCGCACTCGTGTTGCCAGACACCGGGACCGAGCAGGCACTGGCCGTGGCCGAGCGCATGCGGCTGGCGGTGGCCGGCATCGAATTCGAGTACCGGGGTATGCGTGTGCCCCTCAGCATCAGCGTGGGTGTGACATCCAAGGTGACCGATCCCCACGAGCGGGTCGCGAGTTTCATCGCCGAAGCCGATGGTGCGCTGTATGCCGCCAAGGCCGCAGGACGCAACCAGGTCAAGCTGGCAGACGGTTCTCTGGGAGACTCGCCATGACACGCCAAGCTCTGAGCGGACGAGGCTTGTCGGTGCCTCGCGAGGCCGCTGTGATCCTGCAGTTCCTTGCGCACCTGATGCGCCTGTGTCGTTGCCTTGGCAACCCCTGGGCCGCAGCGGGGCTGGCGCTGTGGATGCTGATCGTTCCCATGGCCTCTCAGGCCCAGGCATCAGCCGGTGATGTGGTGGTGCTGCCAGAAGCGCAAAGCGCGGTCACCATCACGAGCGGCGTCGACTATCTGATCGAAGAGGCCGGGCAGGCCCTGACGGCCGAGCAGGCGATGGCCGCCTCGGGCTGGAAGCGGCACGAAGGACGCAAGCTCAACCTGTCGCGCCGTTCCACGCCGGTGTGGATCCGCGTGAGCCTCGACAACCAGGCGCGCCATCCGTGGATACTCGGCGTCGATTGGCCGCCGCTGGAGCAGTTGCGCTTCCACCTGATCGAAGCGGCCACCGGGCGTGTGATGGCCATCCACGAAGCCGGCTTGAACACGCCTTCTGACGGCACGCTGCGTGACACTGGCTATTCGTTCGCGCTGCCCCTGAAGCAGGGCGAGCGTGCCACCGTGCTGATGCGCGTCTACACGCGAGCGGGCCTGATCGTGCCGATGACCGTGTTCACGCCGGAAACCTATGTGGCCAGCCGCTACGCCCACGACCTGGCGATGGGTGTGCTGTTCGGCATCCTGTCGATCATGCTGCTCTACAACGCGAGCCTTTTCGTTTTCACCCGCGATGGCCTCTATGCCTACTACTCGGTGTACCTGCTGGCGGGCATCCTGTTCGAGGTCGCCTCCACCGGCTATGGCGCGATGCTGCTGTGGGGCCACGCGAGTTGGCTCACGGGACGCAGCTTCGATCTGTTCATCTGCCTGACCTACCTCACCGGCGCGCTCTTCATCTACAAGGCGCTGGACTTGAAAGACGTGCCGTGGCCCCACCTGCGGTGGCTCAAGTACGCTGCCATGTCGTACTGGGCTGTGGCCGCGGTGCTGGTGGCCCTGCACCCGTCTGTAGGGTTGTCGCGCAGCATCGGTGTCGTGGGCATGCTGGGTGGCTTGTCAGCGGTCTACACCTCGGTGTTCATGGCCGTGAAAGGCAATGTCACGGCGCGCTACTTCGTCGTGGCGTGGGCGGGCCTGCTGGGCTTCACTGCGATCCACATTCTGTCGTTGTTCGGTGTGCTGGAGAGCAATTGGTTCACGGCCTACGGCCAACATGTGGGGTTCGTGAGCCTGATCGTGCTGCTGTCGGTGGCGCTCGCCCATCGCATCCAGCGTGACCGCCAGGCGCGGCATCGGGCCCGCGAAGAGTCTCTCGCGTTGACTCGCAAGGTGCATACCGAGCGCGACGAAAAAATCAAGGCGCAGGACGAGGTCATTGCCGTCCAGACCCGTGCCAACGAGGAGCTCGAGGGGCGGGTGCTCGATCGCACGCTGGAGCTGGAGTTGGCGATGAAGAAGCTGGAGACCGCCAACGCTGAGTTGTCCACCCTCAGCGTGACGGATGCACTGACGCAGGTCCACAACCGGCGCTACTTCGACGAGGTGCTCCATCGCGAACACGACCGCTCGGCCCGAAGCGGTGTGCCGCTGGCGCTGCTGCTGGCTGACATCGACCACTTCAAGCGAATCAACGACCGCTGCGGCCACGTGGCGGGTGACGACTGCCTGCGCCTCGTGGCCGCCACGCTGACGAAGACCGTGGGCCGCTCCACCGACCTGGTTGCGCGTTACGGCGGCGAGGAGTTTGCGCTCGTGCTGCCGTCCACCGAACCGGCTCAGGCGCTTGCTTTGGCCGAACGGGTGCGCGCGGCGGTGGCCGCCATCGAGTTCAGTTGTGCAGGTCAGCCTGTGCGCTTCAGCATCAGCATCGGCGTTGTGGCTCAGGTGGTGCCAGCGAACGGGTCGGTGGAGGAGTTCGTGGCCGAAGCGGACGCGGCGTTGTTCCGCGCGAAGAACGCCGGACGCAATCGGGTGGTGATGGCGGGGTAACGTCCGGGCCTTCATCCTTGCGTCAGCGGGTGGACTTGCCCTTGCCATTGCCCTTGCTTTGCAACGAGCCCTTCTTGGGCAGCGCCGGACGAGCCGGGACCACGCTGGGCTGAACCCATCCGCGCACCATCAGACCCAGCACCACGCCGCCTGCAAACACCGCCCAGAAGCCCCAGCTCGGCAGTCCTTCCAAACCGTGGCGAAGGTTCATGCCGAACACGGCGGCGAGCGTCATCAGCGGAAAGGTCAGCGCGGCGATCACGTTGAGTTTGTTCTGCGCGCGCATGCCGTTCATCGCGGCCTGCGTTTGTTCTTCGGCGTTCTGGGCGAGGCGGTAGTCGAGACCCGCGCGGGCATTGGCCAGCAGGAGCTCCAGGCCGCGCGCCACATCGACGGCCCGGTCGCGCATGTCGATCAGCAGCTTGTCGTCTTTCACCATGTCGCGCGCCGACTGCAGGGTGTCGCGCAGGTTGGTGGCGGCCCGTGTCAGCGGCAGCAGCAGGTCCATCACCGTGAACAGGTCGTGCGCCGTTTGCGCCGCGCTGTAGGTGATCTCGAGCTTGGCGAGCTGGTTGCCGTACTGCTCAAGCAGATCGGCCAGCACGCGCTCGCCCTGCGGGTTGCCCTGGTGCAGCCACTGCCCACCGGGCAGGCGCAGGAACACCGCATGGCGGCGCTCGTTGCTTTCACTCTGTGGCGGCTCGTGGGTGACCAGCAGCAGGTGGTCGCGCTCGTGGATGGCGCGCTGGGCGCCGTAGGTTTCGGTGCCGAGCCGGTCGCTGATTTCGCGGGGCAGCTTCCAGTTGAATTCAGTGCGTTTCATGGGAACCTTGGGGGCAGGGTGGAGCAGCGGTCAGCCGGGTTTCTTGCCAGGGCCGCGTTTCACGTCTTCGAGCTGCTTGGCCACGCGCTCCACTTCGTCGCGGATCGAGTGGTCGAGTTTGAGCCGCTGTTCGGTGGCCGAAATCAAGGGCAGCAGGATCTTGCGGTACGTGACGGCGATCTCGAGCACCGCTTCGGCCAGACGCAAGCCCTCGTCGCTTGGCGGTGGCGCTGGCGTGGGCGCTGGCTGTTTGAGAGAGTCGACAGCGCGGGCCACATCGAGCAGCGTGCTGGCAATGCGTGTGCTGCCATCGGCATCGTCGCCGCCGAGTTTGCGCCGGCGCACGAACTCGCCGCTGATGTTGGCAAAGCGCTCGGCTTCGTCTGCGCTTGGCGTGCCCAGCAGCTGGGCCAGCTTGAGCAGGTTCTCTTCAGCGCCCGTGGTGAGGGTTTGCGCCTCGCCACGGTAGTGGTCGCGCAGCAGGGCGTCGAGCTCGGTGTCGTGCATCAGCGCGGTGATCTTGCCCGCCAGCTTGGTCATGTTGCGGTAGCTGCCTTGCAGCTTGAACGGCGGCTCGGTGCGGTAGGCGTCTTGCTGAGCGGCCGACTCGATGTAGGCCAGGTTCACCTTGAGCAGCAGGTCGCGCGCACGGAACAGCCGCTTCATCAGCGCCGTCAGCTCTTCGAGCTCGGCCGCACCGTAGCCATGCGAAAACGCACTGCTCGGCACCTCGGCGCCCTCGGCAAGCTGCACCAGCAGGTGCACGTCTTTCGGGTCGCGCGAAGACAGCGGCAGCAGCACCGGGTTGGCCGTGAGCGCGTTCTCGATGTACGACAGCGCAAACAGGGACTCGCGCCCCGACAGCACGTCGCCCAGGTTGTAGATGTCGGCGCGGTTGGCCAGCATGTCGGGGATCTTGAACACGTCGCCCGACTCGGTGTACGGGTTGCCGGCCATCACGATGGCAAAGCGTTTTCCGCGCAGGTCGTAGCTGCGCGCTTCGCCGTTCCACATGCCTTCGATGCGGCGCGTGCCGTCGGCGAGGGCAATGAATTTCTGCAGGAACTCGGGCGAGGTGTGCTGGATGTCGTCCAGATAGAGCATCACGTTGTTGCCCATCGCCAAGCCCAGGTTGAGCTTCTCGAGCTCCTGGCGTGCCGCGCTGTTGGAGGCCGCAGCGGGGTCGATGGCGGTGATGTCGTGGCCGAGCGCCGGGCAATTGATGCGCACGAAGATGAGCCCGAGCCGATCGGCGACGTACTCCATCAGCGTGGTCTTGCCGTAGCCAGGCGGCGAGATCAGCAGCAGCAGGCCCATGCGGTCGGTGCGGCTCGCGTCGCCCGAGGCGCCGATCTGCTTGGCAAGGTTGTCGCCGACCAGTGGAAGGTAGACCTCGTCGATCAGGCGGTTGCGCACGAAGGTCGATAGGGGCTTGGCCTGGAATTGGGCCAGCCGCAGCCGGGCCTTCTCCGTGCCGACCAGATCGTGGCGCAGTGCCTGCAGGGCCTCGAAGCCCGGCACCTCGTGGTTCAGGTGGTGCAGGAAGCGCCGCCAGAAGTCGTTCAGGTTCAAGCTCAGCCGGCCGGCCTCGATGCGCGGGTGTTCGCTCAGAAGGCCTTCGAAGGCGTGGTCGAGGCGCGCATTCACGCGGGTGCGGGCCGAGGGCAGCACCAGCACGCTGGTGGCGTCATCGATCCAGGCCAGGGCGTCGGGCGCCTGGGCTTGGGCATAAGCCGTCACCCAGTCGCGTGCCAGTCGCCAGCGTTCAGCACCCGGGGCCGATTCAAGGTCGTGGTGCCAGGCTGCCAGGCGTGAGCCGCGTTCGAGTTCACGGGTGAGCGCGCGGGCGAGGTCTTCGCCTGAGCCGCTCACCACCCAGGCTTCGGCGCCGCGGGGGCTGGCGAGCTGGCGGATGAAGTAGGCCGCGGCCTGCACCGTGAGCGTGGCCAGGCGCTCTGGCTGGTCGCCGCCCGGCGGGCCGAGGAGGTCGGGCACGAATTCGCGCGCAAATCCGCCGAGTGAACGGGCGCAGTCGGCCTCCAGCTTGGCCAGGGCCGTGTGGTTGCCAAACAGGCTTTGCATCTGCATGGCGGCACGCGCCCTGCGCTGGAATGACTCGCGTTCGGCGGCAAAGCGGCCATGGTGCCAGTACAGCATGGCCAACGCACGCTCGGTGGGTCCCCAGGCCAGCAAGCCGGCTTCGTCTTGCATCACCACCAGTGCGGCCAGCAGGTGCGCAGCGTCTTCGTCGTGCACGCCCTTCTGGTAGCCCTCTTGGTACCGCGGTGCGGCGAATGCACGCACTTGGGCCAACAGGGCCGGGTGACCGAGCGGGCCTTCGGCGGCGAGCTTCAGCAGTTCCGGCCAGGCCAGTGAGCCGCGGCCGGTTAGCGCATCCTGCAGCAGGTGCCCGGCCAGGAACTCGGCGCGGGACAGGGCGGGCGTCTCCGACACCAGCGTCTGCTGCCAGTGCGAGGCCAGCGCGTCGAGCCGAGCATCGGTGAGGGGGGCGAAGTAGTCGGTACCGGCCAGGTGGTAGCTCAGGCGCTGGTCCTTGAAGACGAGCGTGAGGTCGAGTGCCTGCCGGTTGATGGTGAAGGCGTGGCGGCCGAAGCGCAGTGTGCTGCCGTCTTCTGCCACCAGCTCGTGCTGGTCGCGCACGCTGCGGATGGCGGCGTCCCGTGCGGTCTTGAGGCGGGTGTCGAGGTCGTCGGCGGCCACGGCTGCGCCCAGGGCGCGCAGGTCGTCGATCAGCTTGCGCAGCTTGGCCAGCAGCGGGTCGGCCGCGAAGTAGCCGTGCAGCTGGGCCAGGTCTTTCAGCTGCGACACGCGGCGGGGCACACCGTCGAGGATGCGCCCTGCGGCGTCACCCAGCGCCTGTGCACGGCTCTGCTGCGCATCGAGCAGGGTCTGGCGGCGCGCCGACAGGGCTTCGACCACCGACTCGCGCTTGGCGGCGATGTCGACCAGGAAGCTCTCCTGTTCGGCAAAGCGGCCTTCGAGCTCTTCGAGCTGCGCGAGCAGCCGAGTCATGCTGTCGTCGCACTTCTCGGGCGTGTCGGCAAACTCGAGTGCGTTTTCGACGGCCTGCCCGAAGAGCTTGAACTGCGCGCCGAACTCGGCCGCGGCCTCGGCCGCACCGAACGACTTGCGCCGGCTGCGCGCATCGGCACGCAGGCGGTTGATGTCGGTGTAAAGCAGCGAGATGCGGTCGAGGATGGCCGTGCGCGTGACAGCGTCGCCCCCCGGCAGGTTGCCCAGTTGCTCGGTCAGCAGGTCGAGGCCGGCGGCCTGGGTGTCGAGTGTGTCGAGGGCGCTTTGCAGCACCTGCGTGGTGGCGGCTGTTGGCAGGTCCAGCGCCAGCTTGTCGAGCTCCTTGCGGTTGGCGTCGAACGCGGTGGGCGAGGCGAGGAACTGCAGCGCGCGTTCGCCCACGCGCTGCTGCTCGGTCTGCATGTCGGTGTCCATGACCGCAATGCGGGCCAGGTCGACAAAGCGCAGCGCCTTGAGCATCTGCAGGTGGCCACGCCGTTCTCGCAGGCGAGCGAGGGCCTGCATGAAGTCTTCGGGCTTGCGCCAAAGCGTGCTGGCGATGTCGGTGCTCAGGCTGCGCTGAGCGGTCTCGGCCTGCTGCAATGCGCGGGCGGTTTCGCGCCGGATGGTGTCGACCTTTTCGAACTCGGCGAGCGTGCTGCGGGCCGCATCGGCGATGCCGCGCAACAGCGCGGCCGCGTTGCCGGTCTCTGGCGCATCGAGCCAGAAGTAGGCGTCGCTCACCCGGGTGCATTGGCGGATCAGGTCTTCGTAGGCGGTGCGGGTGGGTGTCTGCTCGCGCACGGCGCGCGCAATGCCCATCAGCTCCGACACACCGCGAACCAGGTCGGCATTGCCGATGCGGCCGAAAAATCCGCTGGCCGCAGGCTGGGCGCTCGCATGCTCTTCACTCGCGAACGCGGTCTGCCACACCTGCATCGGGTGCATGCGCGTGGGCTCACCGCTGTCGGCCTGGAACACCAGCACCCGGCCGTCGGGCAAACGCGCGTAGCCGTTGGCCTGGATGGGCGCGGTAAGGGTCTTGTTGATCAGGTTGTAGGTGAAGAGCGCATAGTGGCCGCTGTCGGGTTCGTAGAACACATACAGCACGTCTTCGCCGTTGGGCGAGCGCAGCATGCGCTTGAAGCGCAGCCTGGACACCACCTCATCGGGCAGCTCGAAGCGCTTGTACTCGCCCGACTGCAGGTAGTAGCCACCAGGAAACAGCACGCCGTGGTCTTCGGGCAGCTGGATGCAGGAGACGCCGATCGCGTCGATGCGCTCGACCTGCTGCGTGCGGGTGTTGAACACCAGGTAGCGCACCGTCGTCTCGCGGTAGGGCTTCACCCGCAGCAGGATCAACAGCCCCAGCCGCACGTACGAAATCTCGGCATCGGTGAGCGACTGGTTCTTGTCGTCCACCGGCTCGGCGTAGATGCCGAGGCCGCTCTCGGTGTTGTTCTCGATCTTGACCGTCAGGTCGCCGCCCACGGTTTCGACAAACACCGTGTCGAGAATGTTGACGTGCGGGTGCTTGCCGCCGACGTGGTCTTCGCGCGTCGTGGGGGTCCACTCGAAATCGTGGCTCGGTGGCAGCGCGATGTCGCGTTCACCGCGGTTGTCGGTGTAGTGCACGCTGCCATCGCGCCCGATGGCCCAGCGGAACACACGCACGTCGTGCACCTGCTGGCCGATCCTGAACGCGGCCAGCAGCTTGTCCTGCGTGACGCGCAGCTGCACCAGCGTGGCCTGCTTGTAATAGGCATAGAGCTCGCGAAAGTCCGAAGCAAAACGCGGGTCTTCCAGAAAGCTGCCGGCGAGCGGCACGGTTTCCAGTTCGTCGGCACCCGGGGCCAGCCGGTACAGCGCGAACACATCGCTGACGGCGGTCTCCTTGCGCAGCCCGATGAACACGTTGAAGCCGAACAGCAGCACGTCGCCGATGCGCACGATGTCGCGTGCCACGCAGTTGTTTTCGGTGCGCGCGCGCGTGCGCAGGATGAGCGCCTGATCGGAGCGACCGAACTCGCTCAGCCGGGTTTCGTTCAGCGCCTGCGCCTGCGCCAGCAAGGCATCGCCCTGTGCACTCAGGCGCTTTTTCAGCAGCTCATAGCTGCCGCTGTCGGCCACCATGGTGTCGGTGAGCGTGCCGGAGTCGGCGTTGCCGGGAGTGGGGGCTGTCACTTGCATGGAGGCGTCGGAAAGGCCACGTCACCTGCCGCTTGGCGGCAGGATGAGCCGCGGCGCGGGCAGGGCGTTGCGCTGGGGGTGTGCGCCGCCGAGGCGGTGCACGTCGGGGAGCTCACTGCCGAGATTCAGTTGGACATGCCTTTGCCGCCGAAGCTCTTCATCAGGGTTTGCAAGGCGGCGCGCTGCGAGTCGTCGCCCTCGGCCATGATGCGGGCGGCAAGGGCCGCCACACTCAGGTTCTGCACTTCGCCCGAGGCGCTGCCGAGTGCGCCCACCACCGAGCGCACGTCCTCGATCACGTCGCGTTCGCCGGAGAGCTGGTCCTTGAAGGCCACCTGCAAGGTGTTGCTCTTGGCGATGGTCGCATCGATGTTCTTGCCCACCGAGATGGCGTTGACGAAGCGCTCGAAGTAGTCGCCCTGGCCACCCACGATGTCGATGTTGGCCTTGCCGAGCGCGATGCCGAGCACATCGGCCTGTTCCTTGGCGATGTGGATCTGCGCGTCGATGCCCTTCAGGGTTTCGATGTGCGACTTCTCCAGGCGCATGCGGAATTCTTCGTGGGCGCGGGTGTCGTCGCTCATGGCCTTCATGGCGTCGAACTTCTCGCGCAGGCCCTTGGCTTCGGCGTTGAAACGGGCCTCGATCACCTGAGCCTCCGCCTGGCCGATCTTGAGTTCGGCTTCGGCATCGGCCGTGCGCACGGTCACGTCGGCCAGGCCGAGTTGCTCCTTGCCGGCGGCTTCGGCGTCGAGCTTGGCTCGCAGGCCGCTGGCTTCGGCCAAGCCCTTGGCCTGGATGACGGCGGCTTCCGACTCGCCGCTCTTGAGCAAGGCGGCCGCATCGGCGGCGCGCACGGCAACCTCGGCCATGCCGAGCTGTTCCTTGCCCGTCGCCTCGGCATCGAGTTTGGCGCGCAGGCTGCTCGCTTCGGCCAGGCCCTTGGCTTCTGTCACGGCGGCGTTCGACTGGCCCGTCTTGAGCAGGGCTTCAGCATGGGCGATGCCGATCCTGGCTTCGACCATGCCTTGTTTTTCGCGCGCATCGGCATTGGCCAGCAGCACCTTGGCGTTGGCCAGGCCGGGTGCGGCAGCCAGGGCCTCGGCGCCTTCGGCTTCGCGCTTCTTGCCTTCGGCATCACGCTCGGACACCTTCAGCTTGGCCTCCGACAGTGTGAGGTCCTCGGCCGCCTTGTGGCGGGCGCGGCGCTCCTGCGCCTCGGCAGCCTTCACCTCGAGCACCAGCTTCTCTTCGGCCTGGCCTTCGGCCATGATGACCACCGACTTGCGCGTGCGGTCGGCTTCGGCCACCACACGCAGTTCCTTGATGGCTTCTTCTTGTTCGGCCACCGTGCGCTCCACCACGATGCGTTCGCGGATGACGTCGGCAATGGCTTTCTTCTGCACTTCGACTGCGCGGTCCTTGTCGATGCGCTGCAAGGTCACTTCCTTCTCGCGGTCGACCACCTCCAGTTCGCGTGCACGGATGACCTTCTCTTCTTCGATCGCCACCGCACGCTTGCGGTTGTTCTCGGCCACTTCCTTCTCGCGCTGCACGTTCTCTTGCTGCACCGAGACGGTCTGCACCGCCTGCAGGCGGGCGAGTTCGGACTTGGTCTTTTCCTCAGCCTGCACCTTGGAGGTTTCGGCTTCTTCACGCGCTTTCACGGACGCGACTTCACGCGCCTGGCGCGACGTGGCGTCGGCTTGCTGGCGCTCGAGTTCGAGCAGGGTTTCCTGCGCTTCGACGTCCTTCTTCTTGATCTGCATTTCTTCGTTGCGGCGCAGTTCATTGGTGCGAACGTGTTCGACGGCCGTCAACTCGGTGATCTTGCGGATGCCCTGTGCATCGAGGATGTTGTTGCTGTCGAGCTTGTGCAGCGGGGTCTGCTCAAGGTAGTCGATGGCCGCGTCTTCGAGCTTGTAGCCCGACAGGTCACCACCGATCTGGCCGATGATCTTTTCGCGGAAGTCGGCACGGTCTTGGTACAGCGACACGAAGTCCATGTTCTTGCCCACGGTCTTCAGGGCTTCGGAGAACTTGGCGGAGAACAGTTCCTCGAGGGTTTCCTGGTGCGAGGCGCGCTCGCAGCCGATGTTCTGCGCGACCTTGAGCACGTCGTCGGCCGTGTTGTTCACGCGCACGAAGAATTTCACCTTGATGTCGGCGCGGATGTTGTCCTGACAGATGAGGCCCTGGTTGCCGGAGCGGTCGATCTCGATGGTCTTCACCGAGATGTCCATCAGCTCGGCCTTGTGGATGATGGGGTACACCATGTGACCGGTGAAGGTCACGTCAGGTTCGGCGCGCAAGGTGTTGACGATCAGTGCGTTGCCCTGTTCGACCTTGTGATAGAACTTGGCGAACATCGCGAACACGACGAAGAGCAGAACGACCAACGCGATCAAAGTAACGACTATCGGCTCCATGGATTCCCCTTGTGAAATTCTTTGAAAAGACTGGATGTGCTGTGGTCAGACCGAGCGCATGCGGGGCGATGCCCTGGCGCGGTCAA
>JBEGTX010000222.1:0-40378 GCA_041179165.1 Pseudomonadota bacterium
CAGCTCGCTGCGGTCATGAACGGCCGAGCCCCGGTCGTCTTCTGATTCGCACGCCGCACCGATCACTGAATTCCACACGCTCATGCGGCTGCCCCTGTCTGTCTGTCCATGGTCCACCCGAGATGCCGGGCGCGGTGGCCCGCGGTAACCGCCTCACGCGGGTCCGTTGGATGGATGCGGGAATGGTAAGGGACGGATGGGGGTAATCACCCCCCACGCATGGGGGAGCGAATGCAATCAGGGACAGGCGGCCATCACCTGGGCGACGGCAGCCGTGAGGCGCTTGCCATAGGGCACATGCAGGAACTCGTTCGGACCGTGGGCGTTGCTCTTGGGGCCCAGCACACCGCAGACCATCATCTGGGCGGCGGGGAAGCTTTGCTGCAGCAGGCTCATGAGCGGGATGGTGCCGCCCTGGCCGATGTAGCCGCAGGGGGCGCCATAGTGGGCTTGCGAAGCCGCATTCAGGGCGTCTTCCAGCCAGGGCGACAGGCTGGGGGCGTTCCAGCCCGTGGCGCCGACAGCACCCACGCGGCCATCGGCGGCGAAGGTGACTTTGGCGTTGTACGGCGCGTTGTCTTCGAGCAGCTGTTTGAGTTTGGCTGCCGCCTCGTTGCCGTCGATCAGCGGCGGCAGGCGCAGGCTGAGCTTGAAAGCGGTGTAGGGGCGCAACACGTTGCCGGCGTCTCTCATGGCGGGAAAGCCGTCGACCCCCGTGACGCTGAGCGTGGGACGCCAGGTGCGGTTGAGCAGCGCTTCGAGCGGATCGGTGGTGGTGGGCAGCGTGGGCCCGCCGTCGGCGCCGCAAGCCCACGGAAAGCGCTTCCACACTTCGTCGCCCAGGATCTTGGCCGTGGCGCGCGACTGCTCGATGCGGTCGGCCGGAATGGCGCAGTGGAAGGCCTGCGGCAGCAGCTCGCCGGTGCGGCTGTCTTCCAGCCGGTCGAGCACATGGCGCAGGATGCGAAAGCTCGAAGGCACCAGGCCGCTCGAGTCCCCCGAGTGCACGCCCTCGCTCAGGATCTCGACCTTCAACGTGCCGCTCACCATGCCACGCAGGCTGGTGGTGAGCCAGAGCTGGTCGTAGTTGCCGGCGCCGCTGTCCAGGCAGACCACAAGGCTCACCTGGCCGAGCCGGGGCTTCAGGGCATCGATGTACACCGGCAGATCGAACGAGCCGCTTTCTTCACAGGCCTCGATGAGGCCCACGCAGCGCGGCCGCTCGATGCCCTGCTTGTCGAGCGCCATGATGGCCGTGATGGCGGCGTAGACCGCATAGCCGTCATCGGCCCCACCGCGGCCGTAGAGCAGGCCGTTTTCATACTTGGGCGTCCAGGGGCCGAGGTCGTTGCGCCAGCCGTTGAACTCGGGTTGTTTGTCCAGGTGGCCGTACATCAGCACGGTGCCGGGGCTGGTGCCCTCGCTCGCCGCGCGTGTGGCCGGCACCTCGAAGAAGATGACCGGCGTGCGGCCAGGCAGACGCACGACCTCCAGCCGCAGCCCCTTCACCTTCTGCCGCTCGATCCAGGCGGCAGCGTCGCGCACCACCCGGTCGAGATGGCCGTTCTTTTCCCAGTCGGCATCGAACATCGGGCTCTTGGCCGGGATGGCGATGTAGTCGGTCAGGGCCGGCACGATCTCGTTGTCCCAGCGTTCGTCGATGAACGTGGCCAGCGCGGCGGGTGCCGATTCGGGCAAAGGGATGGCGGTGAGGGGTGCGTTCATGACAGGCTCCTGAGCGTCACTCATTATGGTGCGGCGCACGCCACAAACAACAAGGCCCCACACATCCACAGCAAACCTGCTGCGATGGGCGGAGCCTCAGACCCCTGATGAACAGAGATCGAACCGAAGGGCCTGCCCCGCCGATGCGGGACAGGCACCTCGGCAGAATCAAGCGCGTTTGACTTGCTTCTGGAACGACTTGAATTCCAGGAAATCTTCCAGACCGTACTTGCCGAATTCACGGCCGTTGCCCGACTGCTTGTAGCCGCCGAACGGCGCCATGATGTTGAACGTGCCGCCGTTGATGTCGACCTGACCCGTGCGGATCTTGCGGCCCACTTCGATGGCGCGCTCGTCCGTCGCCGACCACACGCCGCCCGACAGGCCGTACAGCGAGTTGTTGGCGATGGCGACCGCTTCGTCTTCGTCCTTGTAGGTCAGGATGGACAGCACGGGGCCGAACACTTCTTCCTGGGCCAGGCGGGAGTCGGGCTTCACGCGGCCAAACACCGTAGGCTTGACGTAGTAGCCCTTGCCTTCGAGGCCGGCCGGTGCGCCATGGCCGCCACACAGCAGCTCGGCGCCTTCGGCGATGCCGATGCCGATGTACTCCTGCACGGTATCGCGCTGGGCAGCCGAGGCCACGGGGCCCATGGTGCTGGTTTCGTCCGCCGGGTTGCCGACCTTGTAGGCGCTCACGGCTTCAACCGCCAGCTTGGCGACTTCGTCGTAACGGCTCTCAGGCACCAGCATGCGCGTGTGCGCCGTGCAGGTCTGGCCGGCGTTCAGGAAACAGGCCTGCACCGAGCCGCGCACGGCGGTCGGGAAGTCGGCGTCTTCCAGGATGATGGAAGCCGACTTGCCGCCAAGCTCGAGCGCCACGCGCTTGATGGTCTGCGCGGCCTGGGCCGAGATGCGGCGGCCGGCGCCGGTGGAGCCGGTGAACGACACCATGTCGACTTCAGGGTGCACAACCATGGCCTCACCCACCACCGAGCCACGGCCCGACACCAGATTGAACACGCCAGCCGGCAGGCCGACAGCGTGGATCACTTCGGTCAGGATGAAGGCGTCGAGCGGGGCGACTTCAGACGGCTTGAGCACCACGGTGCAACCGGCGGCCAGCGCCGCAGCGACCTTGGCAGCGATCTGGTGCAGCGGGTAGTTCCATGGGGTGATGGCAGCGACCACACCCACGGCTTCGCGAACGACCAGCGAGTTGCCGACGTCTTCCTGGAACTCGAAGGTCTGCGCCAGCATGGAGTAGACCTTGAACGCGGCGATGGGCGAACCCGCCTGGATGCGAACGGCCTGCTTGATGGGCATGCCCATTTCGGAGCTGATGGCCTGAGCGATTTCAGCGGCACGGGCCTTCAGGCCTTCGTGGATCTTCAGCAGGTAGGCAGCGCGCTCGGCAGCAGGCAGCACCGACCAGGCCGGGAAGGCCTTGCGGGCGGCGGTGACGGCCAGGTGCACGTCGTCGGCGTTGCCGCGGGCGACGGTGGCGATGACTTCTTCATTGGCAGGAGAGATGACCTTGCCAGCAGCTTCGTTGCCGACGCTGGGGACCCACTGCCCCCCGATGTAGAGCTTGTCGTGATTGATCATGTGGTTCTCGAATCCAGGAGAGTTGACGGCGGGAGCGCGGGACCCGGGGCGGGGCACGGCCTGAACCGTCGATTTTAGAGGAAGATGCCCAATGGCGTAGGAGGCAGGGCCCCCCCCGGGGAAATTCGACCGATTCGCGATCTCACATTGTTTGCCTGAAAGCGCCTGAACTTAGAGATCAGCCCGGCGACGATGCAAAAACGCATCGCAGGGTGCGGCACGGCGGTCGACCTGCAGACTCCCCCTGTATGCTCGGGCCCGCAAGTCAAAACGAACCGGAGGCCAAAGCGAAGCGAGGCCGATCAACTAAGCAAAGCCAGCCGAACTGGCTCTGCCAAACTACCAAGCGGCGTGCCTTGTATGCTTGAACCGAAGCGTGAAGAGGCCACACTGGAAAAGAAATCTAGAGCGAAGCGCATTGCCCAACGCCCGCGGATCTGGCTCTGCCAGGCCGCCAGGCGGCGCCCCTTGGGGGCAGGAGCGCAAGCGACTGGGGGGCCAACATGAGCTATCAGCTGCTGCAGCGTCTGCAAGCCTGGACCGAGGGAGCCCTTCCTGCGGGACGCACCGAGGACATGCTGGCCGAGTTTCTCGAACTGCCGGTGTGGTTTCCGGGCACCCGCCACACCCTGCCCGAGCATCCCGGCAAGACCATGCACCGGTTGCATCTGGTGCCGGGCCTGGTCGGTTCGCTGCCCACGCTGCGGGTCTGGCTGGACGACCCGGCCGGGTTCCGCCCGCCCAACACCGAGGCCATGCTGCAGTACAACGCGAACACACTGCTGGTGTTCGCCACCATCCAGCGCTTCAACGTGGCGCTCGAAGACGGCAAGGACCACTGCTTCCTGCGCTACGACGACCTGCTCAGCCTGCGCAGCCTGATGCTGCTCGGCCGCTTGTCGGCCGGGGAGAAGCTGGACCCCACACCGGAGCCGGACCTGTCTGCACTGCAAGCGCCGATCGCCTCGCACGCCGATGCGGCACCCGGCATCCAGCGTGCCTGGCTGGCTCTGGTTCGCTCGGTGGCAGGCAATCAGGCCGTTGTCATGCTCGAGGCGGCCGACACCGACGCCCATTTCGCGATGCTGGAAGCCGCGCTCGACCCCTTGCTGCCACCTGGCGTGTCGCTGACGCTGGTCGATGCGCAGGACGGCGCCCACCCTCACCTCATCCCCGTGCTGTCCAAGCTGCCACCGCTGTACGACGCCGGGGTGCGCTCAGGGTGGGTGAGCCGGGTGGGGCAGCGGGTGAAACAGCGCTTCTCCAAACCGGCCGTGCCGGTCGTCGAACTCGACATCCGCGCCTGACGGCCACGGCCGTTCAAGCGCGTTGCTGAGCCAGCCACTGACCGAGCGAGGACAGCACTTCAGCCTGCTCGGGCTCATTGAATATCTCGTGGAAAAGTTCGGGGAACTCACGCACGGTCAGCACGGACACCGGCACATCGCGAGCGAACTCTCGGCTGCCTTCGGGTGCCACGCAGCGGTCACGGCCGGCGAAGAGCAACAGCGTGGGAGTCGTCCAGCGACGCGCCTGGGCGCGCACGAACTCACCGCCCTGCAGGATGAACGACGCCAGCTTGGGGCTCACGCGGTTGTGCACCAGCGAATCGGCCCGGTAGGCTGCGACCACCTTGGGGTCGCGCGACACCCACTCAGGCAGCAGGCCGTTGGCCACGGCCAAGTTGGGTGCGAGCTTGCCCAACACCGCGAGCAACAGCTTCTGGAAACCATTCAATGAAGCCGCCAACGCAGGTGACGACAAGGCCAGGCCGTCGACCGGCCGTGTCCATGCGGCCGGATTCGGCATCGTGCCCTCGGCCACGAAACGCGCCGCCACCAGGCCACCCATGCTGTGACCGAGAAGGATCAGCGGGCCGGCAAGGTGACGGCGGCGCGCAGCATCGATGACCAGCGACAGGTCGCGCAGCATGTCATCGGGCTGCCCCAACTGGCCACGCACCCCTTCGCTGCGGCCGTGACCGCGGTGGTCGAAGCTCATCACATGCCAGCCGGCGGCCGTGAGAAATGCCGCGACATGTTCGTAGCGGCCACTGTGTTCGCCCAAGCCATGCACCAGCACCACCATGCCGCGTGCGGCAACACCCGCAGGCCAGTGGCGCAGATGAAGGCGCAGGCCGTCGTGGGTCGTGAGGTGGGTCGGATGGGATTCCATGGAACGCAGTGTAGGGAAATGTCCTGCACGCTGGGTCATCGGCAACGGGGGGCCCTCGAAGGGGTGTGGTGCCCGCGCCATGGCAGAAAATCCGGTACGCGAAGCGGGAATTTCTCACTTGTGTGCGAGCAAGCGCTGACCGACACTCGACAGGCTGAGGATGCCGCGTCGAGCGTCCCGCCCTTTCAGAGGAAGTTGATGTCTACCCTTCGTGCCGCCCGCGCCCCTTTTGCCGCCGCCGCCCTGCTGCTCGCCTGCGTTCTGGCTGTTGGCGAGGCCTCTGCAGCGCCCACCGCCACGGTGTTTCCGCCCACCGCCGACGTTCAGGGCAGCAAGCTGCAACTCAATGGCGCCGGCACCCGCCGGCGCGGCATCTTCAAGGGCTACGACCTGGCGCTGTACACGGCCCGAAAGGTCAGTACGCCCGACGAGCTGATCGCCCTGCCCGGCCCCAAGAAGCTTCAGTTCACCGCGTTGCGCGAGCTGCCAGGCACCGAGCTCGGCCGGCTGTTCATGAAGAACATGGCCGACAACTCGCCCCGTGAAGTCGTGCAGCGGCACAGCCTGGCCAGCCTGCGCCTGATCGAGGTGTTCTCGGGCCGCGCCAAGGTGCTGCCGGGTGAAAGCTTCGCGATGGAGTTCGTCCCCGGCAAGGGCACGACCTTCTTCATCCTGGGCAAGCCGCAGGGCGAGCCGGTGGGCGACGCCGAGTTCTTCGCCATGGTGCTCAAGATCTGGGTGGGGCAACAGCCGGCGGATTCGCTGCTGAAAGAAGCGCTGCTCGGCCGCGAGTGAGATTGGCCTGAACCGCGCCTGCAGCGCGGTTCAGGCCCGCTCGAACTTGAACACGGCCACGTTGGCCCGCAGGTTGGGCCACAGGCGGACGGTCTTGCCGTCTTGCAGACCGAACGACTCGAGCAGTTTGAGCTGCGTCTTGCGCGCCAGCTGCTCGAAGTCGGCAAACGTACCCACGCGGATGTTCGGCGTGTCGTACCACTGGTACGGCAGCACACGCGTGACCGGCATGCGACCGGCGGCAATCTGCAGCCGGTTGCCCCAGTGGGCGAAGTTCGGGAAACTCACGATGCCCACCCGCCCCACGCGCGCTGTTTCCACCAGCATGCGCTCGGTGTGGCGCAGGTGCTGCAGGGTGTCGAGTTGCAGCACGACATCGAAGCTCTGGTCCTCGAACATGGCCAGACCTTCTTCGAGGTTGAGCTGGATCACGTCGACGCCGCGCTCGAGGCAAGCCAGCACGTTGGCGTCATCGATCTCGATGCCATAGCCCGTGCACTGGCGGTGCTCGCGCAGGTAGGCCAGCAGCTCACCTTTGCCACAGCCGAGGTCGAGCACGCGCGAGCCCACCGGCACCAGGGCAGCAATCAACTCGAGGTCTTTGCGGTCGCTCACACCAGCTCCTTGGCGATGTTGGCAAAACACTGGCGCATGACCTTCATGTAGACCGGGTCGTCGAGCAAGAAGGCGTCGTGCCCGTGCGGTGCCTGGATCTCGGCGTAGCTGACCGACAGCCGGTTGTCGAGCAGCGCCTTCACGATCTCGTGCGAGCGTGCGGGCGAGAAGCGCCAGTCGGTCGTGAAGCTCACCAGCTGGTAGCGGCAGCGCGCCACCGCAAACGCTGCCGACAAATCGCCGCCATGTGCAAGCGCCGGGTCGAAGTAGTCGAGGGCGCGGGTGATGAGCAGGTAAGTGTTGGCGTCGAAGTAATCGCTGAAGCGGTCGGACTGGTAGCGCAGGTAGCTCTCGATCTCGAACTCGATCTGCTGCGTGCTGTAGGCCGGCCCGGCGCCCTTCATGTTGCGGCCGAACTTGGTCTCCATGGCGTCGTCACTCACGTAGGTGATGTGACCCACCATGCGCGCGACACGCAGGCCGCGCTTGGGCGCCACGCCATAGGCATAGTAGTGGCCGCCGTGGAACTCGGGATCGGTGAGGATGGCGCGGCGCGCCACCTCGTTGAAGGCGATGTTCTGCGCGGAGAGGTTGGGCGCGGTGGCGACCGCCACGCAGTGGCGCAAGCGGTCGGGGTAGCGCAGCGACCAGCTCAGCGCCTGCATGCCGCCGAGGCTCCCGCCCAGTACGGCGGCGAGTTGGACAATGCCGAGGCGCTCGATCAGGCGGGCCTGGGCGTCGACCCAGTCTTCGACCGTGACGACGGGAAAGTGCGCGCCATAAGGCTGGCCCGTCTCGGGGCTGATCTGCATGGGCCCGGTGGAGCCGAAACACGAGCCGGGGTTGTTGATGCCGATGACAAAGAAGCGGTCGGTGTCGAGCGGCTTGCCAGGGCCCACGAGGTTGTCCCACCAGCCTTCGCTTTTCTCCTGGCCTTCGTAGGTGCCCGCCACATGGTGCGAGGCATTGAGCGCATGGCACACGAGCACGGCATTGCTCTTGTCGGCGTTGAGCGTGCCGTAGGTTTCGAACACCAGCGTGTAGTCGTGCAGGGCCGCACCGCTTCGCAAGAGAAGCGGTTCAGAAAAATGCATCGACTGCGGTTGAACGTGGCCGACTGAACCCATCGAATGTGCCAAATGGAGGTGCCCAACAAAAAACCCGGCGCCGCAAAAGCGGGACACCGGGTGTGGGTCCTGTCTTTAGCGAGTTTATAAAGCGCCCGCAAGCCGGAACAAATCAGCGCTGGCCGTCAGTATAGCGGCGCAGCTGTGCGAGAGCACGCGCCCTCTTGCCCGCAGGGCTTCACTTCACGCGCGCAGCCAGCCCACCACGGCGCGCGCGGCGGCCTCCGGGTCTTCCTGCATGAAGCAATGGCCTCCAGCAGCCCGGGTCACGGTCACGTGCTGGTTGCGGGCGGCCCAGTTCTGCACGTTGCGTCCCACCATCTTCGGCGGCTCCGCGGCCTGCACCACCAACGTGGGCGTGGCCACGCGCAGCATCGATTTCCACAGGCCGCGCGGCATGGAGCTGAAGACATCGGCCTCGCGCGAGGGCAGGCACTTCAGTGCGACGCCGCCATCGGCATGCGGTTTGAATCCGTGGGTGATGAAGGCGGCAAAGGCTTCGTCGGTCCAGCCTTTGTAGGTGCCGCGGTTGTGCAGCGCCTTGTGCGCCGCCTCGGCGCTTGGCCAATGCGGACGGCGGCGCGACGCACGTGCGGCAGGCCCGGCGCGGCGCACCACACCGGTCCACGACAGCAGCGGAAAGAGCATCAGCAGGTGACGCGCAAACAGCATGGGGTCGAGCAACACGGCCCGCTGGAACAGCTTCGCATCGGCGCCCATCGCCAGCGTGGTCAGCACACCGCCCAGGCTGTGGCCGAGCGCATAGCGCGGCACGCCCTCGTACATCGGCAGGTGATGCTTGAACGCGGCCACCGCCAGTTCGGCACTGCGGTTCCAGCCCACGAAGGCGCCGCCATGGTCGCTCTCGCCATGGCCTTGGATGTCGCTCAGCCACAGATCGAAGTCGTGGCTCAGGCGCTCGAGCATGGGGCCGTAGACCTGCCCTGAAAAGCTGTTGCCATGCAGGAAGTGGATCACCGGCTTGCCCGAGGGCGGCGTGTGCCAGCCCCGCAGCGTGAAGCCTTCGGGTGTGGTGAAGGACCAGGGGAGCAGATTCATGGTCATGTCTTTCTCAAGCGGCCGGATGCGTTGCAGCGCGCCCGCCACCCAGCGTGCCCAGCGTCAGCGCCCACGCAGTGAGGGCGCAGAGTGCGATGCCAACGACCATGGGCACGGCCGTGCCATTGGCGAACAGCGACATCACGCCCATCACGACGGCGCCGGTGCTCATCTGCAACATGCCCATCAAGGCCGAGGCCGTGCCAGCGATCTCGCCGTGTTCTTCGAGTGCGAGCACCGAAGTCGTGGGCACCACGAGGCCCAGAAAGCCGAAACCGATGAACAGCAAGGCTGCCAACACATCGAAGCGATCGACTCCAAGCAAGAACACCGCGCTGAGTGCGGCCATGGTCAATGCGAAACCGGCCACGGCCACCTTGACCACACGTTGCAGACCGAAGCGCGTGGTGAGCCAGCCGGTGCCCTGGGCCACGCCGATGAAGGCCACGGCGTTGATGGAAAAGGCCACGCTGTACTCGCGCGTAGACAGGCCGTAGTGCTCGATCAGCACGAAGGACGAGTTGGCCAGAAAGACGAAGAAGCTCGACAGGCCGAAGGCGCCAATGAAGATGAGCCCGAGGAAGTGGCGGTCGCGCAGCAGCTGCCAGTAGGCGGTGCCCGCACTGGCCAGCGTGCTGCCCACGCGGTCTTCGGGCAGGCGGGTTTCAGGCAGCATGGTGGCCGTCAGCGCCGCACCGATGAGGCCCACCACGGCCACCGACCAGAACACGCCGCGCCAGTCCGACAACTCGATGACCAGGCTGCCGGCCAACGGTGCCAGGATGGGCGACACGCTGAACACCAGCATCAACAGCGACATCAGCCGTGCCGCCTCCGGCCCGGTGTGCAGATCGCGCACCACGGCGCGGGGCATCACCACCGCCGCGCCAGCACCCAGCCCTTGGATGAAGCGCAGAGCGATCAGCATCTCGATGCTCGTGGCCAGCGCACAGCCCACGCTGCACACGACGAACAGGGCAATGCCGGCGTAGAGCGGCAGCTTGCGGCCCACCATGTCGGACGCCGGGCCGTAGATGATCTGGCTCACCGCGATCGCCAGGAAGAACGTGGTGAGGCTCATCTGCACCGCGCCTTCGGTGGCACGGAGGCTTTGGCCGATGGCGGGCAAGGCAGGCAGGTACATGTCGATCGCGAACGGACCGATGGCGGACAACAGGCCCAGGACAAACGCCATGCGCAGATAGCTGGATTTCATGAAGACACAACAGGAGAAAAGCAGGTGGGCGCCACAGGGCCGTGCAGCGCAACGGGAAAGTGTCGCAGGTCCGGGGCGCGATGGCCCGAACAGGGCTTCACCCAAAGGAGGGAAAATCGCACCCATGCCTTCATCGAAAAACACATCGCTTGCCACATGTCCCACGCCCTCGCTCGCCGAAAGCTGGACGGCAGACGTGGACGATGCCGACGTGGCCCAGCTGCTCATTCCGCCCCATGCCCAGCGCGACCGGCACTTCGAGGTGTCATGCAGCCTGCGCGTCAAAGCACTGGACGGCGCGACCGAGCCCTGGCATGCGCTGCGTGTGCTCGTCAACGGCTCACAGCGCTGGACGCGCCGAGTGAACACCCACACGGAAGGCGCAGACTCCCTCGACTACCGGCTGCGCCATACCGTGCCCGTGGGCGAGAGCCTGCGGCTCGTCGCGGCCAGCCAGGTTCAGGGCGTGCGCCGCCTGGGGCTCGTGCTCACGGCAGAGGAAGACTTGGACGTTTGAGGGGCATCGCGGCAACGATCAGGCCGCGCGGCTACAGTGTCCGCGTGGTCCACATCCTGAGACGAGACACGACACCATGGCCCGACTGAACACCATGTACGACGACAAAGACCTCGTCGTCACCATCTCCGACCTGCTCGTGGCCACGGCCGATTCGGCCGATGCCGCCATCGACAGCGCCGTGCCCGAACTGCTGAGCCTCTTGCGCCAGCGCCTGCACATGGACGTGGTGTTCGTCTCCGAATTCGTGAACGGTCAACGCGTGTTCCGCTTCGTCGACAGCGCCGCCGATGCGCCTCCCGTTCACGTGGGAGATGCGGGACCGCTCGAAGAGTCGTACTGCCAACGTGTGGTCGACGGCCGCCTGCCCGGCCTCATCCACGACGCCGCGGCCCGAACCGACCTCAGCGACCTCCCCGACCCCGGCTTTCGCGTCGGCGCCCACCTCAGCACCCCCATCGTGCTCGAAGACGGCAACACCTACGGCACGCTGTGCTGCTTCAGCACCAGCCCCAACGAAAACCTCCGCGACCGCGACCTCACCAACCTCAAGAACTGCGCTCAACTTGTCGCACGCAAGCTCGACGCCACGCGCCAGCAAACCGGACGGACCGCGTGGGGCAACGCGCTCACGCCGCCAGGAGACAGTGCTCGCAAGGCTTGAGGATGCACAAACGGGGGTGAATACCCGGCGCGGCAGGGCGATGACCAAGGCGGTTTGCGTTCAGCCCAAAAGTGCCGACGATCGTGCGTCAAAGCGAAAGCAGCTGCACATTGAACTTGTGGCGCCCGTAGTGCGACGGGGTGGCCGGGATATGTGTGCATTCAGCGCCAAAGCAGCCACAGCGCCAACACTACCCCAACACCAACAACGCCTCCTGCCGCCAATAATCCGCAGCAGCAAACCACCCCTCCCACACACACCCATTGCAGCCGCGCCCACAACACGTGGTCGGCTCAGGCGGAGGAGTCCGCAAGCTCAAGCCGCGATCGACGGCTTGACGTTGCAAAACGAGAAACACCGCGTGCGCCGACGCCAAGTCGGACGGCACGCGGTGAATCAGATCGCTCTCGGGCAGCACAGGCCGGTCAAGCAGGCACGCCAGAGCGGATCAAGTGATCAAAGGCCCCGAGCGCGGCCTTCG
Source organism: Pseudomonadota bacterium (assembly GCA_041179165.1). Taxonomy (GTDB): domain Bacteria; phylum Pseudomonadota; class Gammaproteobacteria; order Burkholderiales; family Burkholderiaceae_C; genus Rhizobacter. The sequence goes on from JBEGTX010000222.1 coordinate 11,983, forward strand.
CACCATCACCAGCGGCGATGATGATCTGCTTGAACGGCACCGTCGTCACATCACCCGCAGCAAACACGCCGGGAATCGACGTCTGCCCCCGCGCATCGACCACGATCTCGCCGTGGCGCGACAACTCCACCGTGCCCTTGAGCCACTCGGTGTTGGGCACGAGGCCGATCTGCACGAACACGCCAGCGAGCTCCACATGGCGGCCCTCGCCGCTCACGCGGTCGGTGTAGTCGAGCCCGTTGACCTTGTTGCCGTCACCCGTGATGGCCGTGGTCTGCGCCTGCACGTGGATGTCCACATTGGGCAGGCTCTTGAGCTTGCTGACCAGCACGGCATCGGCACGCAGGGCCTCACCGAACTCGAGCAGCGTGACATGGGCCACGAGGCCGGCCAGGTCGATGGCCGCTTCGACACCCGAGTTGCCGCCGCCGATGACGGCCACGCGCTTGCCCTTGAACAGCGGCCCGTCGCAATGCGGGCAGTAAGCCACGCCCTTGTTGCGGTACTGCTGTTCGCCCGGCACGTTGACTTCGCGCCAGCGCGCGCCGGTGGACAGGATGACCGAGCGGCTCTTGAGCGATCCGCCATTGGCCAGCTTGACCTCGATCAGCTCGCCCGGCACGAGCTTCTCGGCCCGCTGCAGGTTCATGATGTCGACGTCGTAATGTTTGGTGTGCTGCTCGAGCGCGGCAGCGAACTTCGGCCCTTCGGTGGCGAGCACCGACACGAAGTTCTCGATGGCCAGCGTGTCGAGCGTCTGCCCGCCGAAGCGCTCGGCCACGACACCCGTGCGAATGCCCTTGCGTGCGGCGTACACGGCTGCCGCAGCACCCGCTGGGCCGCCACCAACGATCAGCACGTCATAGGGCTCGGCCGCATTGAACTTGGCGGCGTCGCGCGCACCGGCGTTCTTGTCGAGCTTGGCAACGATTTCTTCCACGCCCATGCGGCCCTGGCCGAACACCTCGCCATTGAGGAACACGGTGGGCACGGCCATGATTTCACGCGCCTTGACCTCGTCCTGGAACAGGCCCCCGTCGATGGTGACGTGGTGCACGCGCGGGTTCAGCACGGCCATGAGGTTGAGCGCCTGCACGACGTCCGGGCAGTTGTGGCAGCTCAGGGACATGAAGGTCTCGAAGTGCAGATCGCCTTCGAGGCCTTTGATTTGTTCGATGAGGGCGGCTTCGACCTTGGGCGGATGGCCCCCCACTTGCAGCAGCGCCAGCACGAGCGACGTGAATTCGTGGCCCAGTGGAATGGCGGCGAAGCGGATGTGCATGTCGGCGCCGACACGGTTCAGACTGAACGAGGGCGTGCGTGTGTCGCGGCCGTCGGTCTTCAGCGTGATGAAGCTGGACAGTCCGGCGATCTGCTCGAGCAACGCGCGCATCTCGCGCGAGGTGTCGCTGTCGTCCAGCGAGGCGACGATCTCGAAGGGCTGCGTGACGCGTTCGAGGTAGGCCTTGAGTTGTGATTGCAGGGTGTCGTCCAACATGGTGTGTTCCTTGTACTTCAGGGGCCGCCCGGACTTCGTGGGCCCGGGCGGCGGTTCCAGTCCTTAGTCAGGCCGGAAATTTTTCAAACTCAGATCTTGCCGACGAGGTCCAGCGATGGGGTCAGCGTCTTGGCGCCTTCGGTCCACTTGGCTGGGCAGACTTCGCCTGGGTGCGAGGCCACGTACTGGGCAGCCTTGACCTTGCGCAGCAGCTCGGTGGCGTCGCGGCCGATGCCGTTGTCATGGATTTCGCACAGCTTGATCTGGCCTTCCGGGTTGATCACGAAGGTGCCGCGCAGGGCCAGGCCTTCTTCTTCGATCATCACGTCGAAGTTGCGGGTCAGTGCGCCGGTGGGGTCGCCCACGAGTGGGTACTTGACCTTCTTGATGGCGTCGGACGTGTCGTGCCAGGCCTTGTGAGCGAAGTGGGTGTCGGTGGACACGCCGTAGATTTCAACGCCGAGCTTCTGGAAGGCGGCGTAGTTGTCGGCCAGGTCTTCGAGTTCGGTGGGGCAAACGAAGGTGAAGTCGGCTGGGTAGAACACCACGACCGACCACTTGCCCTTGAAGGTTTCTTGGGTGACGGGCACGAAGTTGCCGTTGTGCAGGGCGATGGCAGAGAAAGGTTTGACTTGGGTGTTGATCAGAGACATGGCTTGGTCCTCGGTTGTTGTGGGTGAAACGGATAAATCTGACTCCGGTGGGCATCTTAGGTGCGGCGCAGCATGCCGCATACTCAATTGAGCCTATGTTTTCGATTGATTTACGCTATCGGCCAGTCTGCCCTGCTGTCTGGCAAACCAGCGGGGTCGCTTTCAGAGGACGGGAGGCTCTCCGAGCGGGTGGGCAAAAGCCCCGTGGCAGGATCGCAGCGACGCGGGAGCGTCGTGCTGTCCTACCCGAGCACGAGCCGTTTGGCGTTGTCCGCGCCCTGCCCCAGCGCGTTCAATGTGGGTCACGTCGATGCATTCAGCCGACCTGAGTCGCAAGCGTTGACACGTGTTCAACAACTCTGAGGAAGATCCATGAAACACAAACTGCTCGTTCTGTCCGCCATGATGTTGGGTTCCATCGCTTCGCAATCGGTGCTGGCTCAAGCCGCTGCCGTCTCGGCATCTGCACCTGCCACCCGCGCCGAAGTGAAGGCCGACCTGCAACGCGACCACGTCAACGGTGAAGTCCGCAAGGTCGATCTCGAAAAGAGCCCTCCCATCTCCAAGAGCGTGAAGCCACGTCCATCGGGCGACAATCAGCCCGCCATGCGCTCGGAAGTGCGCACCGAAGGCAACCGTGCCCGCGCCAACAAGGAAGTCCCGCAAGGCGACACGCCGATCCCTGCATCGGAAAAGGCCAATCCATCGGTCTCGACCAAGAGCCGTGCCGAGGTGAAGGCCGAGGTGCCGACGCCCGTGGAACGCGCCAAGGACAACGGCGTGAACCCGAAGGTCGACCCCAAGGGTCTGAAGTAAAGCAGCAACCCTGACTGCCCCGCGCGGAGCGCAGGGCAGTTGCCTGCTCAGGCGGTGCGCCACCACGGTGGCGCACCGCCTTTTTCATTCCCGGCGATCAGCGAACGCGAAATGAACCGTACACACCCCCTTTCCAAACCCTTCTCATGACATGGAGTGCAGCTACCATGGCCGTGCGCCCGGCCGCGCTGTCTGCGCTGCCCGCCGCATTCGCAGAAGGAGACGAGATGGCCGCGTGGTTGCTGAAGCTCAATGGGTACTTTCCGGTGCGGTATGCCGTCTGGCTGGGCTGCGCGGTGGGGTTGCTGCTCTGCCTGTTCACCAGCGTGGCCTTCGGCGTCGGCGGCCTGCTCGCGCTGGTGTTCGCGCTGCTGCTGTGTCTGGGCCTGCGCGATGTGCTGCAGCGCCGCCACTCCATCCTGCGCAACTATCCGGTCATCGGCCACCTGCGTTTTCTGCTCGAGTTCGTGCGGCCGGAAATGCGCCAGTACTTCATCGAGAGCGACAACGAGGCCGCTCCGTTCTCGCGCCACCAGCGCTCTCTCGTCTACCAGCGCGCCAAGGGCGACTCCGACAAGCGCCCCTTCGGCACCCAGATCGACGTGGGGGCCAACGGCTACGAATGGATCAACCACTCGCTGATGCCCACCGAGCTGCCGAGCCACGACTTCCGCATCACCATCGGCGGCGATCGTGCCCAGCCCTACTCGGCCAGCGTCTTCAACATCTCGGCCATGAGCTTCGGCGCCTTGTCTGGCAATGCCATCCAGGCCCTGAACGCCGGCGCCAAGCGCGGTGGTTTCGCGCACGACACGGGTGAGGGTTCGATCAGCCGCTACCACCGCGAACAAGGCGGCGACCTCATCTGGGAGATCGGCTCGGGCTACTTCGGGTGCTGCAACGCCGACGGCAGCTTCAGCGCCGAGCGCTTCGCGGCCAATGCCATCAACCCGCAGGTCAAGTTGATCGAACTCAAGCTCAGCCAGGGCGCCAAACCGGGCCACGGCGGCCTGCTGCCCGGCTCGAAGGTCACGTTCGAAGTGGCCGCGGCGCGCGGTGTGCCAATCGGGGTCGACTGCGTCTCGCCGTCACGGCACAGCGCGTTCTCCACGCCTGTGGAGATGATGCAGTTCATCGACCAGCTGCGCACGCTGTCGGGCGGCAAGCCCACCGGCTTCAAGCTGTGCATCGGCCACCCGTGGGAGTGGTTCGCGCTCGCCAAGGCCATGCTCGAGACCGGCATCACGCCCGACTTCATCGTGATCGATGGTGCCGAAGGCGGCACAGGCGCAGCACCCCTCGAGTTCATCGACCACGTGGGCGCGCCGCTGCAAGAGGGCCTGCTGCTCGTGCACAACACGCTCGTCGGACTGAACCTGCGCGACAAGATCAAGCTCGGCTGTGCGGGCAAGGTCGTGAGCGCCTTCGACATCGCGCGCATGCTGGCGCTCGGCGCCGACTGGTGCAACTCGGCCCGCGGCTTCATGTTCGCCCTCGGCTGCATCCAGGCCCAGACCTGCCACACCGGCAACTGCCCCACCGGCGTGGCCACGCAAGACCCGCAGCGCGAGCGTGCACTCGTCGTAGCACCCAAATCCGAGCGCGTGTTCCGCTACCACCAGAACACCCTCAAGGCGCTGCAAGAACTGGTGCAGGCTGCAGGCCTCAGCCACCCCAGCCAGATCACCGCCTCCCACATCGTGCGCCGCTGCAGCGACCACCAGGTCAAGCTCCTCGCCAACCTCCTCCCCTTCGTGAAGCCCGGCGTGCTTCTCAAAGGCGAGATGCCCCACAAGGTGTTCGAGGTCTACTGGCCCATGGCCCGCGCCGACAGCTTCGACATGGCGGTGCCGGCAGCCGCCTGAAGGCGCGCACACGACACGCATTGCCCCAAGCCGGCAGATCCGGCTTTGCCGATTCGCCGCCTGTTCTTGGTCCCGGCTCGGTCTTTCGAGGCGAGCTTGAAGCCAAGCGAGATGTTCGTTCGTCCCGCGCATCGCGCTGACGCGCTGGCGAACCGGCCCCCCGGATTTCCCGGTGGACCTCAGCCAAGGGGCCGACGCGCAACGAGGACGACCGATCAAGCAACTCCCGCGGGTCGCAGGCGATAGAAATCCAGAGCGAAGCGCATTGCCCAAAGCCCGCGGATCTGGCTCTGCCAGTCCGCCAGGCGGGCCTTGCAGGCCGCGTTGAGCTGAAGCTCAACCCTTCGCCAGGCATGAACAGTCCACTGGACTGTTCAAGTCCGGGCTCAGCCCCCCTGGGGGGCAGGACCGGAGGGACGTGGGGGCCCCCTGTTCACGGGGATGAACGGATCGCCCAACCAGAGCAAGATCGGGCTCACATGAAACGTTTGTGACGCTCCTCGCCGATCTCTCCGACCCGCCCCGATCCCCTTCATTCGCCACCATGACGTCCATCGTTCTGCTGCAACGCGATCACGAAGCCAGCCCTCACCTGCAGTCACTCATCGATGCGGAAAAAGCCTTCGAGGTGGTCGGCGTCACCCACACGGTGCAAGAGGCCCGCGGCCTGATCGCACGCACACGTCCTGACATCCTGGTCACCGACCTGCGTGTGCAAGACGGCGAAGTGAACGAGTTGCTGCTCGAACTGCGCCAGCCCGGCGGCCGCTCGCGGCCTCACGTGCTGGTCACCATGGTCTCGCACGACGATGTGGTGTTGCTGGAGGCACTTCGATCTGGCGCCGATGGCTATTGGGTTCACGCCCGGTCCTGCGGCCTGCTGATCGACACGCTGGCTCAATTGGCCCGGGGTGAGTCACCCATGTCGCCGATGATCGCGCGCCAAGTTCTCCATCACTTCGAAACCCACGCCGCCCCGCCGGCCGACACCATGAGCGACGCGCTCAACCCGCTGGTGCTCACGGGCACCGAGCGCGAGATTCTGCAGTGGGTGGCACAGGGCTACCTGATCGATGAGATCGCTCAGCACTGGCATGCAAGCGTGCACAGCCTGGCTTGCAGCATCCGGCGGGTGTACAACAAGCTGCAGTTCGACCTCACGGCGAGTCGGCTCACGTTGGCTTGACTCGGGGCCTGCGGGCGTCGCCGCTTGTCTCGGCAGCCCACTTCACAGTCATGCATGGTGAACTTGGCGGGTTGAGGGGGAGCCGAGTCAACCTGCCCTCCCCTCGCATCGGCCCGAGTGGCCTTACTTTGGTGGCGCAGTGTCCGCAAAGCTCGGACGCAGCGACAGCTTGTTCGCCAGCTTGGCGAGGTTCGGGTACGGCGTGCGCCAGTCGATCTGGGGAAAGCGGAAATCGAGATACCCCAGCGCGCAACCCACCGCCACATCGGCCAGCGTGAAGTGGATGCCGGTGCACCACGATTTTTCGCTCAGGCCCTGGCTCATGGCGGCCACGCTGGCGTGCACTTTTTCCATCTGGCGGTCGACCCAGGCGGTGGAGCGCTGAGCCTCGCTGCGGCCGGCCCAGGTGGTCTCCAGGCGGGCCAGGATGGCGGCATCGGCCACGCCGTCGGCCAGTGCCTCCCAGGTGCGCACCTCGATCCGCTCGCGTCCACGGTCTGGAATGAGCCGGCCCACAGGCGACAAGGTGTCGAGGTATTCCACGATAACGCGCGAGTCGAATACCGCTTCGGCGCCGTCCATCACCAGGCAAGGCACCTTGCCGAGCGGGTTCGATTTCAGGATCTGGCTGCTGGCCCACACGTCTTCGAGTTCGAGCTGGTAGTCGAGCTTCTTTTCGGCCATGACGACGCGAACCTTGCGCACGTACGGGCTGGTGAGCGAGCCAATGAGTTTCATGGTTTGGGTTTTCCCTGATTTGGAACAATTCTAGGGCCAGTTCACCCCGAGTGAGCCCCCGCACATGGAGTCTGGACTGTCCAGAATCACACGCTCGCGCATCGGCTTTCTCCCGCCACGACCCGACGAGCAAGAACCGTGCTCTTGCCCGATCGAGCCTGGCGATTCAGCGTGCGGCAGTCCAGTCCACACTGGGCGGACGCCCGGGCAAGGCCAGCGCGGCGGCCGTGGCAGGCGTGCGCGCCACCGCCTTGCCATTGCGGGCCACCAGCAGCCGCGTGGCCCGCAGACGAATCGCCTCGGCCGGCGACCGCGCCTGCAGCAGCACGAAGTCGGCCGCATGCCCCACCTCGATGCCATAACCGGACAGGCCGAGGACCTTGGCGTTGTTGCAGGTGACGGCGTCGAAGCACGCCCGCATCTGTTCCTGAGAGGTCATCTGCGCCACGTGCAGCCCCATGTGGGCGACCTCAAGCATGTCCGCCGAACCCAGGCCGTACCAGGGGTCCATCACGCAGTCGTGGCCGAAGCCCACGTTCACACCCGCCGCCATCAGCTCAGGCACGCGGGTCATGCCGCGGCGCTTGGGGTAGGTGTCGTGTCGGCCTTGCAGCGTGATGTTGATCAGCGGGTTGGCCACCACGTGCACGCCGGCTTCCTTGATGAGCGGCAGCAGCTTGCTCACGTAGTAGTTGTCCATCGAGTGCATGGACGTGACGTGCGAGGCCGTGACCTTGCCCTGCAGGCCCAGGCGCCGGGTGTGGAAGGCGAGGGTCTCGATGTGGCGCGACATGGGGTCGTCGGTTTCGTCGCAGTGCATGTCCACAGGCAGCCTGCGGTCGGCGGCCAGCTCGCACAGCAGGCGCACGCTCTCATCGCCCTCGCTGCGGGTGCGTTCGAAATGCGGAATGCCACCCACCACGTCCACGCCAAGGTCGAGCGACCGCACGAGGTTGGCCATGGCAGTGGGCGAGCGCAGCAGGCCGTCTTGCGGAAACGCCACCAGCTGCAGATCGAGGTAGGGACGCACCTGCTCGCGCACCTTCAGCAGCGCGCGCACCGCGAGCAGCCGGTCGTCGCAGACGTCCACATGGCTGCGGATGGCGAGCAGGCCACGGCCCACGGCGGCATCGCAGTAGCGGAGTGCGCGATCGATGATGGCGTCTTCGTCGAGTGTGGGCTTGAGCTCGCCCCACACGGCAATGCCTTCGAGCAGCGTGCCGCTTTCGTTCACCCGCGGCAGGCCGTAGCTGAGGGCCGCGTCAAGGTGGAAGTGCGAGTCGACGAACGGCGGGCTCAGCAGGAATCCGTTACACGGGTGCTCGAGCGTGCCCTCGGGCACCTGGAGCGCCGGTCCGATGGCAGCAAAGCGGCCGTCGGCCACCAGCACGTCCACCCCCTGGCGGCCGTCAGGCAGGCACAGATCACGCAAGCAGAAGGTGCTCATGGCGGACTCACTTGGTGCCGAAGAGGCGGTCGCCCGCGTCGCCCAGGCCGGGCACGATGTAGCCGTGGTCGTTGAGCTCGCGGTCGATCGCGGCCGTATACACCGGCACGTCGGGGTGGGCTTCGGTGAAGCGCTGCAGGCCTTCGGGCGCGGCCAGCAGGCAAACGAAACGAATCGACTTCGGCTTGGTGGCCTTGAGGCGCTCCACCGCAGCGATCGCCGAGTTGCCCGTGGCCAGCATGGGGTCCAGCACGATGGCGTCGCGTTCGTGCATGCCTTGGGGCATCTTGAAGTAGTACTCGACGGCCGCCAGCGTGACCGGGTCGCGGTACAGGCCGACGTGGCCGATGCGTGCGCCCGGCACCACGGTGAGCATGCCGTCGAGGAAACCCTCGCCCGCCCGCATGATGCTCACGAACACCGTTTTCTTGCCGTCGATGACGGGGCTCTTCATGGGCTCGAGCGGGGTCTCAATGTCGATCAGCTGGGTGGGCATGTCGCGGGTGACCTCGTAGGCCATCAGCATGCTGATCTCGCCCATCAGCTGTCGGAACGAGCGGGTGCTGCAGTCCTTCTGCCGCATCAGCGTGAGCTTGTGCTGGACCAGCGGGTGGGTGATGTGGTGGACGGCTGGGGTCACGGGGAAGCTCCGGTCAAGCGTGCGTTTCTGGCACTGTAAGGTACGGGACCCCGAATGCATCAACCGTGCCGCGCTCCAAGACGCCTAAAATTGCAGGAGTCGTCCCGGACCGGGGTCTGTCTGCCTGGGGGTGCCCGCGGGCATGCGCTCGGGTCCCTGCGGTTGTTTTCAGTCCGTCGCTTTCATTCCTTCGTTTTCATCCCGTAGTTTCGCGCCGCCTCCGGCGCTCTCGCTTGGGCGCGCTCGGTGTGCGTCCGGTTTTTCATTCTGCTGCGCCCCCAGGGGTCGCCACCGCCATGAACCTTTCTGCCCTGTCCGCCCTGTCCCCGCTCGATGGCCGCTATGCCCCCAAGGTGGCAGCGCTGCGCCCGCTGCTGAGCGAATTCGGCCTCATGCACCGCCGGGTGCAGGTGGAAGTGGAGTGGTTCATCGCGCTGTCGGACGCCGGCTTCCAGGAGTTCAAGCCGCTGTCCGAGGCCGGCCGTGGTCTGCTGCGCGGGCTGGTGGCGCGCTTCAACGAAGTCGACGCCCAGGCCATCAAGGACATCGAGAAGACCACCAACCACGACGTGAAGGCGGTCGAGTACTGGCTGAAGGGCCGCTTCGAGACCAATGCCGAGCTCAAGGCCTCGGGCGAGTTCGTGCACTTCGCCTGCACCAGCGAAGACATCAACAACACCAGCCACGGCCTGATGCTCAAGAGCGCGCGCAGCGAGGTGCTGCTGCCCTCGATCGACCGCATCATCGCCAAGCTGACCTCTCTGGCACACGACTTCGCCGCTGTGCCCATGCTCAGCCGCACACACGGCCAGACGGCCAGCCCGACCACCGTGGGCAAGGAAATCGCCAACGTCGTGGCCCGCCTGCAAACGGCCCGCCAGCGCATTGCTGACGTGAAGCTGCTGGCCAAGATGAACGGCGCCGTGGGCAACTTCAACGCCCACCTGTCGGCCTACCCCGATTTCGACTGGGAGGCCTTCAGCCGCCGCGTCATCGAAAAGCAACTCGGCCTGCAGTTCAACCCGTACACCATCCAGATCGAGCCGCATGACTACATGGCGGAGCTGTTCGACGCGGTCACGCGCACCAACACCATCCTGATCGACTGGTCACGCGACGTCTGGGGCTACATCAGCCTGGGCTTCTTCAAGCAGAAGACCAAGGAGGGTGAGGTGGGTTCGTCCACCATGCCGCACAAGGTCAATCCGATCGACTTCGAAAATGCCGAGGGCAACTTCGGCCTCGCCAACGCGCTGCTCACCCACCTGAGCCAGAAGCTGCCGATCAGCCGCTGGCAGCGCGACCTCACCGACAGCACGGTGCTGCGCAACATGGGTGTGGCACTCGGCTATGCGGTGCTGGGCTACGACTCGCTCGCACGCGGGCTCGACAAGCTGCAGCTGAACGAGGCCGCGCTGTCGTCCGACCTCGACGGTGCCTGGGAGGTGCTGGCCGAACCCATTCAAACGGTGATGCGCCGATTCGGCCTGCCCGAGCCGTACGAGCAACTCAAGAAGTTCACCCGCGGCCAACCCATGACGCGCGAGCTGATGCAAGGCTTCATCAATGGCCTGGCACTGCCCGAATCCGAAAAGACCCGCCTGCTGGCCATGACCCCGGCCAGCTACATCGGCCTGGCCGACACGCTGGCCCGCCGCATCTGAGCGCACTGTCCATGGACTTCCTGGCCCAACTCAAGCAAGCCGAACGGCTGAACGACTCGCTGTTGTGTGTGGGGCTCGACCCCGACCCGGCCAAGTTTCCGGCCGCCATGAAGGGCGATGCACGGCGCATCTTCGAGTTCTGCGCCCGCATCGTCGATGCCACCAAAGACCTGGTCATTGCCTTCAAGCCGCAGATCGCCTACTTCGCCTCGCACCGCGCCGAAGACCAGCTCGAAGAGCTGATGGCCTACATGAAGCGGGTGGCGCCCGGCGTGCCGGTGATCCTCGATGCCAAGCGTGGCGACATCGGCTCCACCGCCGAGCAGTACGCGCGCGAGGCCTTCGAGCGCTACCAGGCCGACGCGGTGACGCTGTCGCCGTTCATGGGCTTCGACTCCATCGAGCCTTACCTGCAGCACCCCGGCAAGGGCGTGATCCTGCTGTGCCGCACATCCAACCCGGGCGGCAGCGACTGGCAGTTCCAGCGCCTGGCCGATGTGCCCGGCCAGCCCCGGCTGTTCGAGCACCTGGCCAAGCTGGCCGAGAACGACTGGAACCGCAGCGGCCAGATCGGCCTGGTGGTGGGAGCCACCTTCCCTGCAGAGATTGCACGCGTGCGCGAACTTGCCCCCACCCTGCCCTTGCTGATTCCCGGCGTGGGCGCACAGGGCGGCGATGCGCAAGCCACCGTGCAGGCCGGCTGGCGCGCGGGCGCACCCATCGTCGTGAACTCGTCGCGGGCGGTGCTCTACGCCTCGTCGGGTGAAGACTTTGCTGCGGCCGCTCGGCGTGTGGCGCTGGAGACGCGCAGCGCACTCAACGCGGCTCGACAGGCCGCCCCGCGCTGACACCGCGCCCAGTGCGTGTGCGGTTGACGGTCACGCAAGCACTGCTGAAGAAGTTGCCCGGAGGCGAGCCGTAGGTCTGCGACCAGACCTTGGAAAAGTGCGCCGAGTCGGCAAAGCCCGCAGCCGCGGCGATCTCGGTGAGTGTCATGCCCTTGCCGTGAAAGGTCACCGCGGCGTTGATCTTCATCGACTGCGCATAGAGCCGCAATGTGATGCCCAGCTCGCTGGAGAACAGGGTGGACAGCCTGTCCCGCGACAGCCCCACGCTCTGTGCAACGTCGTCGATGCTGTGGGTCGGCTCGCGATCGAGCAGCGTCTTGGCTTGCTGCACGCGCGGGTCGAGATCAGGCGGTGCGGGCAGCGGCGTGACAGCCAGGTTGACCGCGCGCCGAAAGAGCCGCTGGCTCTCAACGCTCGTCAAGTTGCCGGCATGAAACGCCAGCATCTCTTCGGCAAACCCCGCGAAGCGCTCGCGTGCGAAGGCCTGGACACCCGGGTTCGCAATGCCGAGGAACCTGCGGTACTCAAGATGCCTGGGGTCCAGATCGAACAACATGACCGGCACCTCGCACGCATGGAGGCGGTGCGCCACCTGAGGTCTGATGGCCACCATGCCGTGGCGGGTTCGCTGCCCTGCCACTTCCAGCTCGAAATCCTGGTCGGTCAGCGCGATGAGCAGGCTGGCGGCAATGCGCTGGGTTTCCCGAGGCGCAATGCCGGGGCAGGAGAACATGTAGCCCTCAGTGAACAGGTGCACCTGCGTCTGCTGCGACAGCGGCAGACGCAGAGCAGGGCGTTCGATCAATGCATCATCACCGGCGGACATTCAGGGGACTCATTCGATTTGACAACTGCAGCTGGCGGATTTTCGTCGATCGTCTGCAGGGCCGGAGCGGCATTTGAGCGCATTCCGTCACCGGACTGCATGCCACGAGCCCACCATCGTGCGGACGGCGCACAGGCCAGCGCTGCGCACAAACGCGGCCTCCTTCGGCTCACCCGGGTCAGGACAGGCGCAAAGGCAATTCCCGCAGCCGCTGGCCGGTCAGAGCGAACAGCGCGTTGGCGAGCGCAGGGGCCACCGGGGGGGTCCCCGGTTCGCCTGCCCCACCTGGCGGCCGTGCGCTTGGCACCAGATGGGTTTCAATGCGAGGCGACTCGGCCAGCGTGAGCAGCGGGTACGACGGAAAGTTGGCTTGCTGCACTGCACCGTCGTGAATGTCGATGCGGCCGTGCAGAGCGGCCGTGAGACCGAAGATCACCCCGCCTTCCATCTGCTGCGCCACGATGCCCGGGTTCACGACCAGGCCCACATCGGCCGCGCACACGACGCGGTGCACCTTGGGCGCCCCGTTGACGAGAGACACCTCGACCACCTGCGCCACGATGGTGTTGAACGACTCGTGCAGCGCGACGCCGCGCGCGCGACCGGCAGGCAGCGGCCGCCCCCAGCCGGCTTTCTCGGCGGCCAGCGACAACACGGCCGCATGCCGCGGCATGTGCTTGAGCAGCCCGAGCCGGAAGGCCACCGGGTCTTGCTTCAGCGCCACTGCGATCTCGTCCACGAAGCTCTCGGAGAAAAACGCGTTGTGCGAATGCCCGACCGAACGCCAGTAGCCCACCGGCACCCCATGCCGCGTGGCCTCGTGGGCGATGCGCTGGTGGGCGATGTCGTAGGGCAGATCGAACAGGCCTTCGCTGGTGGTCTTGTCGGGGGCATCGACCGGGCCGGCGAGGGCGGGCAGCGTGCGCTCGATGTACCGCGGGGTCACGGCGTCGCCCGCGCTCGTGATGCGCAGCGTCTGCAAGCTGCCTTGGCCGTCGATGCCGGCTTTCAGCACCGCGACCGACGCCGGGCGATAGAAGTCGTGCGCCAGGTCTTCTTCGCGCGGCCACACGAGTTGCACCGGGCGGCCGTTGGTCTCGACCGCAATGCGCACGGCCTGGCCGATGAAGTCGACATCGAGGCGCCGGCCGAAGCCGCCGCCCAGGTAGGTCACGTGCAGCGTGACGGCGTCTTCAGACACGCCCGCGGCCTGCGCTGCGACCGCGAGCGCCGCCGTGGGTGCCTGCGTGGGCGCCCACACCTCCACGCGACCACCATGAACACGCGCCGTGCAGTTGATGGGCTCCATGGGCGCATGCGCCAGGTAGGGCGCTCGGTACACCGCCTCCACCTGCCGCACCGATGCGGCCTCGGCCGCCTTCAAGTCGCCACGCGAATAGAAACCGACACCGCCGTCATCGGCCGCTGCAGCGCGCGCGCTGCGCTCGAGGCCGGCCATGATCTCGCGCGTGTCGACACGCGGGCCATGCGGCTCGCGCCATTCGATGTCGAGGTTCATGGCGCCACGCTGTGCATGCCAGTAGCTGCGCCCCACCACGGCCACCGCCTCGGCCGAGCCAGCATACGACCCCAGGCGCACGACACGTTCGACACCCCGCACCGCCAGCGCGCGAGCGACGTCCACCCGCCCCGGCGTGCCGCCGAGCTGGGGGCTGTGGCGCAGCACGGCCACGAGCTGGTCGGGCAGGCGAACGTCAATGCCGAACACGGCCGACCCGTCGACCTTGGCGGCGACGTCGGTTCGCGGTGCGGCCGTGCCGATGAGGGTGAACTGCGAAGGATCCTTCAGCGTCACCGATCCGATCGAGGTGCTGGCAGCTTCACGCGCCAGGTCACCGAAGTGCGCATTCGCGCCCGACGGGTGATGTACCACGCCTGCCTTCAGGCTGAGTTCAGCCAGCGGCAGATGCCAGCGCAACGACGCCGCTCCCAGCAGCTGCGCGCGCGCCGTGGCCGCGGCCAGCCGCAGCACCTCCCAGCCATCGGCCACGCTCGAAGAGCCTCCGGTCATGTTGATGCCGAGTTCGCGTGCCACTTTGCCCACCATCCATCGGCCGACCCGCACACCGCGCGACTCGGCACCGGGTTCGGTGTCGGTCGGATGCAGCGGCAGGTTGCCCAGCACCGCGGCCACATTGCCGTACAAGGCCACGCGGCCTGCCGGCACCAGGTGCACATGCGACAAGGGCATGTCGAGTTCTTCGGCCACCAGCATGGACAGCGCTGTGTGAATGCCCTGCCCCATCTCGCTGCGGTTCATGGCGAGCTGGACGTGGCCGTCGGGCAAGACGGCGAGCCAGCCATTGAGGGTGACCACCGTGTCGCCGGGGCGCGGCAAACGGGCATCGCCCAGGCGGCTGCGTGCGGGCAGCACACTCCAGCCGACGACCAGCGCACCGGCCACGCCGAGCCCGCTCAGCAGCAGGCTGCGACGGCGCAGGCGCGGGCCGCGCGCTGGCGTCTCGACGGGCGATGCGCTCATGGCCGGCCTCCGTTGCGCAGGTTGCGCGCGGCCGTCTTGATGGCCTCGCGGATGCGCGGGTAGGTGCCGCAGCGGCAGAGGTTGGTGATGGCCGCGTCGATGTCAGCATCTGAGGGATCAGGGTTGCGCGAGAGCAGCGCGGCCGCAGCCATCAGCATGCCGCTCTGGCAATAGCCGCACTGCGGCACCTGGTGGGCGATCCACGCTGCCTGCAGCGCATGCGGCTGACCGGGCGCGCCCAAGGCCTCGATGGTGCGCACGGCCTTGCCTTCCACGGCCGACAGCGGCGTGACACACGAGCGCACAGCCTGGCCATCGACATGCACCGTGCAGGCCCCACAGGCCGACACGCCGCACCCAAACTTGGTGCCGGTGAGTTGAAGAACGTCGCGCAGGACCCACAGCAACGACATGGCGGGGTCGACCGCATCGTCTGCAAGCGGGCGGGACTGGCTGTTGATGTTCAAATTCATGGGTGGGTGCCAAGCAAAGCAGACGCCGTATTCTGGACGAATCCTCAGGGGCGATGCGCCGCAGGTCGAGACTTTCCAGACATGTGCCCTGTCCACACAGGGCACCGCACGACCGGGCTTGTGCTTCGCGGCACAACGATTGCTTAAAGGCATGGCTTTCACGACCGGTCCAAACGCCTGTCCGTGGTCTGCTCATGCCTTGTATTTCCGCGACGTCTTCCGACACCTTTCCCCAACGAGTTCCCCTGGAGATTCAAATGATCCGCTGTCTTTCCGTTCGCTCCCTCGCCCTGGCCGCCACGGCCCTCGGCCTCAGTGCTGCCGCGCACGCGCAATCGACCGTCACCGTCTACGGCCTCGTCGATGTGGCGGTGGGCCAGTTCCAGGCGGCGGGCCAGCCCAAGAACCGCGCGGTTGAAAGCGGCAACATGACCACGAGCTTTCTGGGCTTCAAGGGCAGCGAAGACATCGGCGGCGGCGTGAAGGCCGTGTTTGCACTGGAGCACTTCTTCCGGCCCGACACCGGCGAAGCCGCGCGTTTCACGGGCGACGCGTTCTGGGCACGCAGCGCCTTCGTGGGCCTGTCGGGCGAGTTCGGCACGACGGCACTCGGCCGCCAGACCACCCCGCTGTTCGTGTCCACGCTGGCGTTCAACCCGTTCGGCGACTCGTTCTCTTTTTCGCCGGCCATCCGCCACTACTACACCGATGCCTTGCTGGGTGACAGCGGCTGGAGCAACGCGCTCGGCTACAGCAGCAATGCGGTCAACGGCTTCAGCATCAACGTGCTGGGCACTGACAGCAAGAACACCGCCACCTCCAAGGGGCGCAACCTGGGTGCCAATGCGCTGTACTTCAGCAAGACGCTGTCGGCCAGCCTGGCCTGGCAAGACGTGCGCGACCCGGTGGGCGCCGCTGTGAACAAGCAGACCACCTTCCAGCTGGGCGCGAGCTACGACTTCGGCCGCGCCAAGTTGTACGGCCAACTCGGCCAGGTGAAGACCTACGGCACGGTGGCCGACGAGAAAGCCAAGCTCTACGACTTCGGCGTGTCGGTGCCGCTGGGGCTTGGTGAGGTGCTTGCAGCCTACGGCCACTCGAAGACCGAGTTCTTTGGCAGCAGCATCACCAACAAGACGCTGTCGCTGGGCTACGACCACAAGCTCTCCAAGCGCAGCGACCTGTACGCTGTCTACATGAACGACCGCGTGACCAGCCTGGAGTCGGGCAACACCTTTGCCGTGGGCATGCGCCACACGTTCTGAGCACCACGTCTCGGAGCGACAGGTCCTGAACGGCACCCGAGGGTGCCGTTTTTGATGGGGCCGCCAGAAAGGCGCACACTGTCGGCCTCATCCGTGCTTTCTGTGCTGTCTCTGTTGTTGCCGCCATGTCGAACGCCCAAGAAATCCTCCCCGCCGAAGGCGCCCCCCAACTCGTGTTCGTGCTGTTGCACGGCGTCGGCTCGCATGCGGCCCACATGGCACCACTCGCCAAGCGGCTGGCCAACGAGTACCCGCAGGCCGCCGTCATCAGCCTGAACGCGCCCCACCCTTGCGACACCACCCCGGGCGGCAGCGGCCATCAGTGGTTCTCTGCACAGGGCTTGAACGAATCTGTGCGGGCCGAACGGGTGAACGCCGCCGTGCCTGGCCTCATCGACACCGTGCGCGCCCTCACCGAACGTTTCAGCCTGGGCTGGGAGCGCACGGCGCTGGCCGGGTTCTCGCAAGGCGCCATCATGGCCCTCGAGGCCGTGCAGGCGACACCGAAGCTCGCCGGCCGCGTGCTCGCGTTTTCAGGCCGCCACGCCACGGCCCCTGAGCATGCCCCTGAAGACACGACCGTGCACCTGTTGCACGGTCTGGCCGACACCGTCGTGCCCGCCGGCCCGGCCATCGACTCCGCAGAACGCCTGGTGGCCTTGGGTGGTGACGTCACCGCCGACATCCTGCCCGGCATTGCCCACGAGCTTCACCCCCAGCTGATCGACAAAGCCATCGAGCAGCTGCGCACCTTCATCCCGAAGAAGGTGTGGCGCGAGGTGATGAGCGAGGCCCCCGTGCTGTCACGCACCGCCTCCAGCAAAGAGCTGGGCTGAGACACCGCGAGATCACGACGATGTGCCAGCTGCTGGGCATGAATGCCAACACCCCGACCGACCTGATGTTCAGCTTCACCGGCTTCGCTCAGCGGGCCGATGAACACAAGGACGGCTTCGGCATTGCGTTTTTCGAAGGCGCCGGCGTGCGGCTGTTCGTGGACGCGCAGAGCGCGCGCGAGTCGCCAGTGGCCGAGGTCATCCGGCAGTTCCCTATTCGCAGCAGCCACATCATTGCCCACATCCGCAAGGCCACGCAGGGTGCCGTGCGGCTCGAGAACACCCACCCCTTCGTGCGCGAACTCTGGGGCCGCTACTGGGTGTTCGCCCACAACGGCAACCTGGTCGACTACGCGCCCCATCTGCACGGCGCCTTCCGGCCGGTGGGCAACACCGACAGCGAACTCGCCTTCTGCTGGCTGATGCAGGAACTGGCCAAGGCCCACGCGAGCGTGCCCCCGGTGGAAGAACTCACGGCCACGCTGGCCGAGCTCGTGCCGCGCGTGGCCGCGCACGGCACCTTCAACTTCATGCTGAGCAACGGCCAGGCCTTGTGGGCCCACTGCAGCACCAACCTGTACCACCTGGCGCGGTCCCATCCGTTCGCGCAGGTCACGCTTCAAGATGCGGACATGAGCGTCAACTTCGAAGAGCACACGACACCCACCGACCGCGTCATCCTGGTCGTCACCGAACCGCTGACCGACGAAGCCTGGGTGCGCATGCAGCCCGGCGAATTGCGCGTGTTCGTCGAAGGCCAGGCACACCCCGTCAAGCGGCGCAGGAAGAGTTGAACTGAGGCGGGCAGCAGATCGCAGTTGGCATGCATATAGAGCGAAGCGCATTGCCCAGAGCCCGCGGATCTGGCTCTGCCAGGCCGCCAGGCGGGCGCCCCTCGGGGGCAGGAGCGAAGCGACTGGGGGGCCCCATCTACCCGGTGATCAGGCGCATCAGGCCCTTGGCGCTGACCAGGTTGCCAGGGTTGCTCGTCTCGTTGAGCACACCGCTCATGCGCTGCAGCAGACGCGGGTTGTTGCGCGCGCGCCAGATGAGCAGGTCGGCGAGCCACGGGTGCTCGTTGACGAAGTTGGCGCGTTCGTAGAGCGCGAAGCGCGGCTTGAGGCGCGCGACGGCGGCTTCGTAGTCGCCCATCACCATGGCGTCTTCGCCGCCGCTGAGCAGGGCCTCGGCGGCCATCATGCCGGTCTCGAGGGCCTTGCCGATGCCCTCGCCGGTGAATGAGTAGGTGCTGCCGGCGGCCTCTCCCGTCACCAGCAGGCCCGGCTTGGCCAGGCGTGCGCCTTCGAGTGTGCAGCGCAGCGGTGCGCCTTTCAGGTCACCGAGCATCTCGCCGCCATCCATCAATGCGCGCGCCGGTGCATAGATGCGGGTGAAGGTGTCGAAGATCTCGCGCAGGTTGGCATCGCCCTTCTTGGACGCCCGGCCACCGGCGAGCTCCTTGTGGCTGTGCGACACACCCACACCGATGTTGTAGAGGTCGCCACCGCAGGGAAACACCCAGCCATAGCCGGGCCGCAACGCGCGGTGCCAGACGATGTCGAGCACGCGCAGCTCCTTGGCCACCTGGGTGTTGCGCACATAGCCACGCAAGGCCACGCCGCTGGGCAGCTGGCGTTCGCACATGCCGGCGGCCAGGGTGGCCTGTGGCACGGCCCCGGTGGCGAGCACCACCCACCGGGCGCGGATGTCCTGCACGCTGCCGGACCCACGCAAGCGCGCGCCCACCACCCGGCCGCCGGACTCCACCGTCTCGACAAAGCGGGCCGGCGCCACCATGCGTGCACCCGACAGCACCGCGGCCCGGCACAGCAGGTCGTCGAGCAGCTTGCGCGGCAGCACGGCGAGCTCGCCGGGCACCTCGACCCGGCCGCCCCGCGGCGCCACACAGCCCACATGCGACACCATCTTGGCCTTGGTCATGACGGCGCGCAGCATGCCCAGTTTCTTGAGCGCGACATGGGCATCGGGAATGAGCGCATCGCCGCAGACCTTGTCGCGCGGGAAGGCGTGCTGGTCAACCAGCACGACATCGAGCCCACCCCGCGCCAGCTGGATGGCCGCGGCGCTTCCGGCCGGACCGGCCCCCACCACCAGCACGTCGCAGCTGGCCGGGAGATGATCAATGGATAGGTTCATGGCGAGGCACTGGAAGGGGTTGACGTCGATGCCGGTGTGGCGGGTGCTGCCGACGTGGCAGACAACGGCGACCGATGCACGAAGTGTGCATCGTAGACGCTTGCATCGAACCGCCGGGTGCGCCACCAGTAGGTGAAGGTGAAATCGGGCCAGAGGGTGTCGATGCGCCCGCTCGGCGTCTGGTACCAGCTTCGGCAGCCCGTGGCCCACACGGTGCGCTTCATGCGCTGTTGCAAGGCGGTGTAGCTGGCCGCCTGAACGGCGGGCTTGAGGTCCAGCACCGCACCGCTGCGGGCGATGTGCTGCACCGCTTGCACCACGTAGTTCGCCTGCGCTTCGGCCATGAAGACCACCGAGTTCGAGCCCAGCCCGGCGCTCGGCCCCAGCAGGTGGAAGAGGTTGGGGAACCCATGCGTGCTCAGGCCGAGGTGGGTGCGGGCGGCCTGCATCCATTGTTGGCCGAGGTCTTGTCCGCGGCGTCCGGCAATGGACGTGAGCGAGGCGAAGTCGGTGACCACGAAGCCGGTACCGAAAATGATGACGTCGGCCTCGTGCAGCTTGCCATCGCTCGTGACGATGCCTTGACGGGTCACACGCTCGATGCCGCGGGTGACGAGCGACACGTTGGGGCGGTTGAGCATGGGGTACCAGTGGTCGCTGACCAGCACCCGCTTGCAGCCGGGGTGGTGGTCGGGCCGCACCTTGGCGAGCAGGTCGGGGTCGCTCAGGTGCGCGCGCATGTGACGCAGGCCTGTGCGCACCATCAAGCCGCGCACGAACCCATTGCCAAGGAACCCCAGTGCGATGACCTCGTTGATCGCGTAAATGCGCCAGCGATTGAGCCGCAGCAGGCCAGGCAGCCGCCGATAGAGCCAGCGAGTGAGCGCGCCATAGGGCTGGTCGTGGCGCGGCATGACCCACGGCGCGCTGCGCTGAAAGACCGACAGATGCTGCACACGCGGTGCGAGCTCGGGGCCGATCTGGATGGCGCTGGCGCCCGTGCCGATCAGCGCGACCCGCTTGCCCGTGAGGTCCACGTCGTGGCGCCAGCGGGCCGAGTGGAACACCGGCCCCTGGAAATGCTCGATCCCTTTCAGGGCAGGCACCGACGGCTTCACCAGCGCGCCCATCGCATTGACCAGCACCTCGGCCTCGATCAGCTCGCCATGGCCGAGCTGCACCTGCCAGAGCTGGCGTTCTTCGATCCAGCGCGACGCCACGACCTCCACTCCGAGGCGCAGGTGAGGGCGCAGGTGGTGCTTGTCGACGTGGTGTTTGAGGTAGGCCAGGATTTGCGGTTGCTGTGCGTACGGCCGCGCCCAATTGAACTTCGGCGCGAAGGAGTACGAGTACAGGTGCGAAGCCACGTCACACGCGCAACCCGGGTAGGTGTTGTCGCGCCAGGTGCCGCCCACCTCGGTGCCGCGGTCGAGCACCGTGAAGTTCTTGAGGCCGGCACGTTGCAGCGCCATGGCCAGGCCCAGGCCGGCAAAGCCGGCGCCGATGATGAGAAGGCGGGGAGGCGTGGGCGTCGTGGGCGTCGTCATGGGGGGCGTGAGCTGCACACCCTGAGGATAAGTCACACCGCGCGAGCTTGCATGCCGAGCTGCATGCCACCCTGCGTCATGCCGATGCCGATGCCGCCACCGGGGCCGGCTGCATGCGCCAGGCCGCAAACACCGCCACCGAACAGGTGAGACCGAGCAGCGCAAAGGTTTCGTGGAAGGCCTGCACGGGATCGTCGGCATGCACACGCAAGCGCCACTCGAGCACGATGCCCACCACGCTCACGCCCACCGCACCCCCGAGTTGCCGCAGGAAGTTGATGCTGCTCGCGCCGTACGACACCAGCTTGTCGGGCAAGACCCGCACGGTGCCCAGGTTCAGCGAGGGCAACACGACCCCGAGCCCGATGCGGCCCACCACCGCCCACAGCGTGATGATCCACAAGGCGGTGCCGACGCCCACGGTGACCATGAGCCAGAACGACGCTGCCAGGCACAGCACGCCTGCGGCCACCAGCACGTGCACGGCGATGCTGTCGGACAGCCGCCCTGCCACAGGGATGGTCAGTGCGAGCACGATGCCCGCGGGCAGCAGCACCGCACCCGCCTGCGTGGGCGGCAGCTTGAGCGCGATCTGCATGAACACCGGCACCAGGTAGGTGGAGCCGAACAAGGCCATGCCGTAGATGAAGGCCACGGCGCCGCCCCACGAAAACTGGCGCACGGTGAACAGACTCAGCTGCATCAACGGGTGCGGCGTGCGACGCTGGTGAATGATGAAGGCCGTGGTGGCCATCGCACTGCTCACCAACAAGCCCAAGGCCAGCAACTTGGACTCATCGTGCAGGTGCACCAGCCCATTGAGGCCAGTCAGCACGGCCACGGTCAGCAGCATCAGCCCTGGCAAATCGATGCGGCGCGGCTGGTGGTTGACGGCGCCGCTCGGCGAGCTGTGCGGCAGGTAGCGACGCGCGAGCTCCAGCGCAACGATGCAGAACGGCACCACCACAAAGAAGATGGAGCGCCAGCCGAATACGTCGACCAGCACTCCGCCGATGGACGGCCCGATGGCCGGGGCCAGCACCACACCAAAGCCGAACACGCCCATGGCCCTGCCCTGCTGCCCGCGGCTGAAGGTCTGCATGATGAGGATGGCCGGAATGGGTTGCAACACGCCTGCGGCCAGGCCCTCAACCACCCGCATGGCGAGCACCCAGTCGAAGCGCCAGCCGAAGCCGCCGCCAATGCCGCCCAGCATCAGGATGAGCACGGCGGCCGCATAGGTGCGCCGGAAGCCGAAGCGGTCGAGCAGCCAGGGCGTGAGCAGCATCGAGATGGTCATGGCCGCCATGAAGCCGGCCGACAGCCACTGCGCACGTTCCTGGCCGAGTGCGAACTGATGGCTCATGGCCGGCACGGCCACGTTGACGATGGTCGACGCCATGATGGAGGCCATGGTGCCCAACATCACCGTGAGCAGCACCAGCCAGCGGTGCTTGTCGCCGTAGCGTTCGCGCAGTTGCTCGGGGGAATGGGGATGGGCCGTCACGGCACCATCGTAGGCCAGGAAAAGAACAAAGGCCCCGACAGGGGCCTTTGAACAACACCGCCGCGTGCAATAAGCAGCACACGGCGTGAGGGAAGTCCGCTCAGATTTCTTCGTACAGCGGGAGCGTGAGGAACTCTTCGAAAGCGTCTTGCGTGCTCATCTTGGTGAAGATCTCGGCGGCGCGGTCGAACTTGCCGTCGAAGCCACCGGCCTTGATCTTGGCCAGCTCTTCAGGCACGTACGACTTGACCAGCTCGGCCGTGACCTTGCGGCCGTCTTCGAGCACACCCTTGGGCGAGCGGATCCATTGCCACACCTGCGAGCGCGAGATCTCGGCGGTGGCTGCGTCTTCCATCAGGTTGTGGATGGGCACGCAACCGTTGCCGGCCAGCCAAGCCCCCAGGTAGTGGATGCCGACGTTGATGTTCATGCGCAGGCCGTGCTCGGTGATCGGCGTCTCAGGCTGGAAGTTCGTCAGGTCGGCCGCGGTCACGTTGACTTCAGGCTTTTGCTTGTCGAACTGGTTCGGGCGGTCGCCCAGCACGTCGACGAATTCCTTCATGGCCGAGGCCACCAGGCCCGGGTGGGCCACCCAGCCGCCGTCGTAGCCGTCGGTCGCATCGCGCTTCTTGTCGGCAATGATGCCGGCCATGGCGATGGCGTTTTTCTCGGGGTCGTTCTTGATCGGGATGAGCGCGCTCATGCCACCCATGGCGGGTGCGCCGCGGCGGTGGCAGGTCTTGAGCAGCAGCAGTGCGTAGGCGCGCATGAACGGCGCGGTCATGGTGACCTTGGCGCGGTCGGCCAGGCAGAAGTTGCGGTCGACCTTGAACTTCTTGATGCAGCTGAAGATGTAGTCCCAGCGGCCGGCGTTCAGGCCAGCGCTGTGCTCGCGCAGTTCGTAGAGGATCTCGTCCATCTCGAACGCAGCGTTGATGGTCTCGATGAGCACCGTGGCCTTGATGGTGCCTTGCGGCAGGCCGAGTTCGTTCTGCGTCATCACGAAGACGTCGTTCCACAGACGCGCTTCGAGGTGGCTTTCCATCTTGGGCAGATAGAAGAAGGGGCCGGCGCCGCGGGCGATCTGCTCCTTGGCGTTGTGGAACATGAACAGCGCGAAGTCGAAGATGCCGCCGTGCACACGCTGGCCGTCGACAGTGACGTGCTTTTCATCGAGGTGCCAGCCGCGGGGGCGCACTTGCAGCGTGGCGATCTTGTCGTTGAGCTTGTAGCTCTTGCCGTTCTGCTCGAGCGTGAGCGTGCGGCGGATGGCCTGGCCGAGGTTGATCTGGCCTTGGATCTGGTTCGACCACAGCGGCGAGTTGCTGTCTTCGAAGTCGGTCATGTAGCTGTCGGCGCCCGAGTTGAAGGCGTTGATGACCATCTTGGCTTCGACCGGGCCGGTGATCTCCACACGGCGGCAGTGCAGTGCGGCCGGAATGGGCGCGACCTTCCAGTCGCCATTGCGGATGTGGGCGGTTTCGGCGAGGAAGTCGAGCTTGGCACCGGCGTCGAGCTGCTTGGTGCGTTCGACACGGGCGGCCAGCAGCTTCTGGCGCGTGGGCTCGAAGGCGCGGTGCAGTTTGGCGACCAGCTCGAGGGCGGGCAAGGTGAGGATGGTCTCGAACCCCGGCAGGATGGGGGCGTTGATCTGCATGCCTTGGGGCAGGGTGAGGCTCATGGAAGTGCTTTCGAGAAGGAAAAAATTCGGAGGCTTGCGCCTGTCGCGCGGGCCAAGACGGGATTTTCGGCCCAGACGGCCAACGACGCCAGACCGAACTCTATTCGATACGCTGATTCTTGATAAGCGCTGCGAAAGTCTTTGATTCGTGACTTTTTGAGATGTAATGTCCATTCACCAGCTTTCGCGGTGCCATGGACAAGTACAAGCAGATCGAATCCTTCGTGTCGGTGGCCGGCCGGGGCAGCCTCACGGCCGCTGCGGCGGCCGAGGGTGTGGCGCCGGCCGTCATCGGGCGTCGCATCGACGCGCTCGAAGAGCGGCTGGGCGTGAAGCTGCTGGTGCGCACCACACGCCGGCTCACCCTCACCCATGAAGGCAGCGCTTTCCTGGAGAACTGCCAGCGCCTGCTGCTCGACTGGGCCAGTGCCGAGTCGAGCGTGAGTGCCGGCGGCGTGAAAGCCAGCGGCCATGTGCGCGTCACGGCACCGGCGGGTTTCGGCCGCCGCCATGTGGCCCCGCTGGTGCCGCGCTTTCTGGCCCAGCACCCCGACGTGAAGATGTCGCTCAACCTGAGCGACCGCATCGTTGACATCGTGAACGAAGGCGTGGACTGCGCGGTGCGCGTGGGCGACCTGCCCGACAGCAGCCTCATCAGCCTGCGTCTGGCCGACAACCGCCGGCTTTGCGTGGCCACACCCGACTACCTGGCCCGGGCCGGCGTGCCGCAACACCCCTCCGACCTGGCGCGGCACGAGTGTCTGACCTTGTCGAGCGACGCCAGCCAGACGCGCGGCTGGGGCTTTTCCATCGACGGCCAAGTGACCCACCTGCGCCTGAGCGGGCGGCTCGATTGCAGCGATGGGCAGGTGCTGCACGACTGGTGCCTCGCCGGCCTGGGCCTCGCATGGCGCTCCACCTGGGAAGTCGAGGCCGAGGTGCGCAGCGGCCGGCTGGTGCAGGTGCTCAACGACTTTGCCGCGCCGCCCAACGGCATCTACGCGGTGTTCTCGCATGCCAAGCACCTGCCGCTGCGGGTGCGCCTGTGGATCGATTTCCTCAAGCAGACCTACAGCGACGAGCGCTACTGGCGGGCATCCTCAGAGGCGCCCACCCCCTGACGGACGCTTCGCGGCACCCGCCAGCACACGGCTCACTTGGCCGCGTCGGACACGCACTTCTTGACGAAGCTGTTCTTGGCCGCACCGGCGAGCTTCTTGTCGGCAGCCTTGACTTCACAGCTGGCGCCGGCGCCTTCGGCCTTGGCGTCTTTCTCGCACTTCTTGACGAAGCTGTTCTTGGCGGCGCCAGCCAGCTTCTTTTCGACGGCCTTCACTTCACAGCTGCCGGTCGGGGCCAGCGTCGCGTCGGCCTTGGCAGCGGGCGGGGCATCCTTTTCACACTTCTTCAGGAAACTCGACTTGGCCGCACCGGCCAGCTTCTTTTCAGTGGCCTGGCTCTCGCACTGCGCATTGGCAGCCCAGGTGGGCGTCGAACACGCGGCAGCAGCGAGGCAGAGCACGGTCATCAGGTGTTTCATGGGATCTCCTTGAGGTGGACAGGCAAACGATCGGCAGACGAAACGATCAACGGAACAACGCGCCCCGACTTTCGCCGGTGCACAAGACAACTCAAAGAATGCGCCGCGGGTGCGCCAGCGCTTCGTGGGCGGCATGCAGACGACGCACCAGCACGCGGATGAAGGCCTCGTCGAACAGGTGCCGGCAATTGGGGCTCACCTGAGCCAGCGTCTCGGGCGTGAAGCTGATGGTGGTGGTGGACTCGGTCACGATCACGTCGGTGCTGTGGCGGCGCATCTCTTCGCTGGGCGCGAGGTAGACCATCTCGCCCACCGAGGTGCCTGCCCCCAGCTGGGCCACACGCTGGCCGTCGCGGAAGACCTCGACCTCGCCCTGCGCGAGGATGTGAAAGCTGCCGCCCTCTTCGCCCTTGCGGTACAGCGCATGGCCGAAGGCAAAGCGCTGCCACTTGGCACGGTGCACCACCTCCCACAGCTCCACATCGCCGAAGTTGGCGAAGAAATCGAGTGTGCGCAGCAGGTTGAACCGCTCGGAGTCGAGCACGCCCTGCAACTGCCCGCGCGGCACCTGCTGCGTGACGATGAGGCTCGAGAGCGCCTGCGCGAACTCGTCCCAGCTCGAGTAGCGGTCATCGGGGTGCTTGGCCACGGCGCTCAGGATCACGCTATCGACCCCCGGCCCCACGCCTTGGCGCAGGTTGCTCAGCAGCACCGGCTCCTGGGTGTAGATCTGGTTCATCATGGCCGACTGCGAGGGCGCATCGAACAGCGGCCGGCCGGCGATCAGGTGGTACAGCACGGCGCCCAGCGAGTACATGTCGGCCCGGCAATCGAGCGTGCTGCCATCGAGTTGCTCGGGCGACATGTAGGCGAGCGACCCCACCCGGTACACCTGGGTGGTTTCGCTCGACATGTTGAGCACGCTGCCGAAGTCGCTCACCTTCACGTCGGTCACGTTGCCATTGGTGATCACGGCCAGCAGGTTGGCCGGCTTCACGTCGCGGTGGATGAGCCCCTGGCGGTACACATAGCCCAGCGCCATCGCACACTTGAAGCCGATCTCAACGATGAGCTCCAGCGGCAGCAGCTGGTCGGGTCGGCAGTAGCGGCGCAGCGTGGCGCCCGGCACGTACTCCATCACGAGGTAGGGCTCGTGCGGATCGGCCACCGCGTCGAAGATCTGCACGACATTGGGGTGGTGCAGTCGCCCGACCAAGGCGGCCTCGGCCGCAAAGAAACGCTCGAAGTAGCGCCCGTCGGTCGGGTCGTTCACCGCCCCTGCTCGAACCCGCTTGATGGCCACATCACGCTGGTTGAACTCATCGCGGGCCAAAAAGACTTCGCTCGTGGCGCCATCGCCGAGCCGGCCGATGATCGGGTACTTGCCGATCTGCGCAGGCAATGGCAGCCCGCTGAGCGAGCTGTTGAATTCGGAGGCAGAGGCAGTCGGTGTGGACATGGAGCAGGTCGAGTCGGGCGCACCCGGTGAGAGATATTGGCATGGAAAGACTGCCGTCAGGTACAAACTAAACCCAATCGCCCTCGCCCGCCAGCGGAGAAGCCCGCCCCCGACGCGAAGCGAGGCCGGCTGGCGTTGCGGTGGCTGGTGTTCGCTGGTGTCCGCGGCCATTGAGCGTCGGCTGAGTCGCCTGGTCTTGGAAGGGGCGCGAAGCGCTTCCAATCATTCTTCGTGTGGCTGTCTGAGTGCAGTGACCGAAGGGAACGTAGCGAGTTCCACACGACCCTTCCAAGACCGGGCGACTCAGCTTCCCCGCAGGGGCGACGCTCACAGGCCGCTGTACTTTTGGTGACTTTTGGGACCAGCCAAAAGTTACTCGCCTGCCGGGGCGAATACCCGGCGCGGCAGGGCCATGAACCAACCGGTTTGCGTTCAGCCCACAAGGACTGACGAAGGTGCGTCGAAGCGCAACGCCTGAGCGCCCGAGTGACCAGCCAGCCTCATGAAGCGGTGTTGCAAACAAGCCAAGCCAAGGACAAGGCGCCTCCTCGGGCGGCCACTTAGAATCGCAGGATGATTCAAGCCAAACAGGATTTGCTCCAGGCGCTCGGCGCGGCCATCGCCGAAGTCAGCCCCGACAGCACCCAGAAACCCGCGTTCGAACTCCCCAAGCAAGCCGCCCATGGCGACTTCGCCTGCACGGTGGCCATGCAACTGGCCAAGCCGCTCAAGAAGAACCCGCGCGAGCTGGCTCAAGCCCTGATCGACGCCCTGAACCGCCAACCGGCCGTTCAGCGCCTGGTCGCCTCGATGGAAATCGCCGGCCCCGGCTTCATCAACCTGCGCCTGCGCCCTGAGGCCAAGCAGGCGGTGGTGACCGAGGTGCTGAGTGGTGGTGATGCGTTCGGCCGCCGCGCGGCCGGCAGCGAACACGTGGTGGTGGAGTTCGTGTCGGCCAATCCGACCGGGCCGCTGCACGTAGGCCACGGCCGCCAGGCGGCACTGGGCGACGCCTTGTGCAACCTGTTCGAGACCCAGGGCTGGCGCGTCAACCGCGAGTTCTATTACAACGATGCCGGGGTGCAGATCGCGACCCTCGCCAACTCCACCCAGGCGCGCCTCAAAGGCATCAACCCGGGTGACGAAGGCTGGCCGGAGTCGGCCTACAACGGCGACTACATCGCCGACATCGCGCGCGACTTCGCCGCCAAGGCCACCGTCAAGGCCGACGACCGCGAGTTCACCGC